>CANJXI010000010.1 GCA_947478785.1 Caulobacteraceae bacterium | reverse complement strand
GCGAAGAAGGCCACGACCGGGGTCGGCGCGCCCTCGTAGACGTCGGGCGTCCACATGTGGAAGGGCGCGGCGGAGACCTTGAAGGCCAGGCCGCAGACCAGGAACACCAGGCCGAAGAGCACGCCGGTGTGGGTCCCGGCCTGCACGGAGGCGGAGATGTCGGTGAACACCGTCGAGCCGGCGAAGCCGTAGATCAGGCTGGCCCCATAAAGCAGCAGGCCGGAGGACAGTGCGCCGAGTACGAAATATTTCAGCCCCGCCTCGGAGGCCTTGGCGTTGTCGCGGTGCATGGCGGCGAGCACATAGAGCGCCAGCGAATGCAGCTCGACGCCGACGTAGAGCGAGATCAGGTCCCCGGCCGAGGCCATCATGCCCATGCCGAGCGCCGCCAGGAGGATCAGCACCGGGAACTCGAAGTTGTTCACCCCGCGCCGCTCGAACCAGCGCTGGCCCAGCGGGATGGCGACGGCGCTGGCCACATAGATCGCCACCTTGGCGAAGGTCGAGGCCGCATCCGAGATCAGGCCGCCGGCGAAGCCCTGGCCGAACGGGGCCGTGGCGGCGGCGGCGGCGGCGGCCAGCAGCACGAGGACGCCGGCGATCCCGATGGCAAAGGTGCTCTTGGGCGAGAACGCGCCCCACAGGAGCAGCAGCAGCGCGCCGCCGGCGAGGATCAGTTCGGGATGGGCGAGCGCCAGGTCGGCGGAAAAGGTCATGTCGGCCTCAGCCCCCGATCGCGGCTTGGTAGACCTGGACCAGATGGTCCACCGAGGCCTGGGTCAGGTTGAACACGGAACCCGGCGAAATGCCGAGCCACAGGGTGGAGGCGATCAGGGGCGCGAAGATCGCGATCTCGCGCCAGTCCATGTCGGTGATGGCCGCCAGCTTGTCGTTGGTCAGGTTGCCGAAGATCACCGCGCGGTAGAGGTTGAGGGCGTAGACCGCCGACAGGATCACGCCGGTCGCCGCGATGATCGCCGTCCAGGTGGAGACGCCATAGGTCCCGGTCATGGTGAGGATCTCGCCCAAGAAGCCCGAGGTGCCCGGCAGGCCGACATTGCCCATGGTGAAGAGCATGAAGGTGGCCGCGTACCAGGGCATGCGGTGCACCAGGCCGCCATAGAAGGCGATCTCGCGGGTGTGCATGCGGTCGTAGACGACGCCGACGCAGAGGAAGAGCGCGCCGGAGATCACCCCGTGGCTCAGCATCTGGAAAAGCGCGCCCTGCTCACCGGTGACGTTGCCGGAGAAGATGCCCATGGTCACGAAGCCCATGTGGGCCACCGACGAATAGGCGATCAGCTTCTTGATGTCGGTCTGCCGGAAGGCGACCAGCGAAGTGTAGACGACGGCGATCACGCTGAGCGCGAAGACCAGCGGCGTGAACATCTGCGAGGCCTGCGGGAACATCGGCAGGGAAAACCGCATGAAGCCGTAGCCGCCGAGCTTCAGGAGAATGCCGGCCAGGATCACCGAACCGGCGGTGGGCGCTTCCACGTGGGCGTCCGGCAGCCAGGTGTGGACCGGCCACATGGGCATCTTGACCGCGAAGGAGGCGAAGAAGGCCAGCCACAACCAGGTCTGGATGCCCGGCGCGAACTTGAAGACCATCAGCTCGGGGATGGAACTGGTGTGGGCGATGCCGATCATGCCGAGGATCGCGGCCAGCATAAGGACCGAGCCCAGGAGCGTGTAGAGGAAGAACTTGAAGGCCGCGTAGACCCTGCGCTGGCCGCCCCATATGCCGATGATCAGGAACATCGGCACCAGGCCGAACTCGAAGAAGACGTAGAAGAGGATGATGTCGAGCGCGCAGAATACGCCGATCACCAGGGTCTCCAGCACCAAGAAGGCGATCATGTATTCGAGGACGCGCCTGTCGATCGACTTCCAGGAGGCGGCGATACAGATCGGCATCAGGAAGGCGGTCAGCAGCACGAAGAGCACGCTGATCCCGTCGACGCCCATCCGGTAGTAGAGGCCGGCGAACCAGGGGGTCTCCTCGACGAACTGGAAGCCGTTGTCGGACGGGTTGAACTGGAAGACCAGCAGCACCGACAGCGCCAGCGTCGCCAGCGTGGTCAGCAGGGTGATCCACTTGGCCGTCTCGATGGCCTTGGGGTCCTCGGCCTTGCCGAAGACGCGCAGGATCAGGATCGCGGCGACGCCGATCAGCGGGGCGTAGGTGATCAGGGAGAGAAGCGGCACGGTCCCGGCCCCCTAGCTGTTCCACGCCCAGAGGGCGTAGCTGAGGATGGCCGCGACGCCCAAGAGCATCACGAAGGCGTAGTGGTAGACATAGCCGCTCTGGATGCGGCCAGCGCCGCGCCCGACCTGGTAGGACACCGCCGATACGCCGTCCGGGCCCAGCCCGTCGATGATCTTCTGGTCGCCGCCCTTCCAGAAGAGGTCGCCCAGGAATTTCGCCGCGCGGACGAAGGTCGCCTGGTAGAGCTCGTCGAAGAACCACTTGTTGTAGAAGAAGACATAGAGCGGGCCCCGCTGGGCGGCGAGCCTGGCCCCCAGGCCTTCCTTCAGCAGATAGACGTAGGCCGCGATCAGCAGGCCGATGACGCCGGCGATCAGCGGCGCCTGCTCGATCAGGACCGGCAGCTCGTGTTCCGCCAGCACGTGATTGCTCGCGCCCGTGAAGATCGCGCCCTTCCAGAATTCGATCTGCTCGGCGCCGATGAACTTCTCGTGGAAGAAGAACCCGGCGGCGATGGCTCCGATGGAGAGCGCGATCAGCGGAAGGCGCATCGACCAGGGGCTCTCGTGCGGCAGGTGCTGGTGGCCACCGTGGTCGGGCTCGGAATGGGTCTCGGCGTGGGCCGCGTCGGCATGGCCGTGGTCGTCGCCGTGGGCGTGATCACGGTTGTGCCAGTGGTGTTCGAGGTCTTCCGACGTCCAGCGGGCGTGTCCGTTGAAGGTGAAGAAGGCCAGGCGCCAGGAATAGAAGGCGGTCAGCAGGGCCACGAAGACGCCCATGACGAAGGCGAAGTAGCCCAGGGGATCGCCCGCCACGCCCGACGCATAGGCCGCGTGGATGATCGAGTCCTTGGAGTAGAAGCCGGCGAAGCCGATCTCCAGGCCGGGGATGCCGAGGCCGGTGATGGCGATCGTGCCGATGGTCATGACGCCAAAGGTCACCGGCAGGTATTTCGCCAGCCCGCCGTAGCGGCGCATGTCCTGCTCGTGGGCCATGGCGTGGATCACCGAGCCCGCGCCCAGGAACAGCAGCGCCTTGAAGAAGGCGTGGGTGAAGAGGTGGAACATCGAGGCCTGGTAGGCGCCGACGCCCGCGGCCATGAACATGTAGCCGAGCTGAGAGCAGGTCGAATAGGCGATCACCCGCTTGATGTCGTTCTGCACCAGGCCGACGGTGGCGGCGAAGAGCGCGGTGATGGCGCCGATCACCACGACCACATGCTTGGCGAAGGGCGCGTATTCGAACATCGGCGAGAGCAGGCAGACCATGTAGACGCCGGCGGTGACCATGGTGGCGGCGTGGATCAGGGCCGAGACCGGCGTCGGGCCCTCCATGGCGTCGGGAAGCCAGGTGTGCAGGAAGAACTGGGCCGACTTGCCCATGGCGCCCACGAACAGCAGCGTGCAGGCGAGGTCCATCAGGCGGAAGGATTGGCCCGCGAAGGCCCAGGCGTCGTTGGCGTGGGCCGCCACAAGCGGGAAGATCTGGGCGAACTGGATCGAGCCCAGCGACCAGAAGACCGTCATGATGCCGAGCGCGAAGCCGAAGTCGCCCACCCGGTTGACCACGAAGGCCTTGATCGCCGCGGCGTTGGCGGTGGGCTTGTGATACCAGAAGCCGATCAGCAGGTAGCTCGCCAGGCCGACGCCTTCCCAGCCGAAGAACAGCTGCATGAAGTCCGCCGCGCTGATAAGCGCCAGCATGGCGAAGGTGAACAGCGACAGGTAGGCGAAGAACCGGGGCTTGCTGTCGTCGTCGGCCATGTAGCCCCACGAATAGACGTGGACGAGACTGGAGACCGTGGTCACCACCACCAGCATCACCGCCGACAGGCCATCCAGCCGGAACGACCAGCTGGAAAGGAAATTGCCGACCTGGATGAACGGCGCATAGGTGAGCGTGAAGGGCTCGAGCCCGCCCCAGGTCCACTGGGAAAACACCACCCACGACAGCACCGCCGAGAGCAGCAGGAAGCCCGTGGTGATCGCTCGCGACGGCGTGTCGCCGATCCGGCGACCGAACAGGCCCGCTATCGTCGCGCCGATCAGCGGTCCGAACAGGATGACGGTTACGAGGAGGTGCGCGTCCATCCTCAACCCTTCATCACGGAGGCGTCGTCGACGGCGATGTCGCCGCGATTGCGGAAGAAGGTGACCAGGATCGCCAGGCCGACGGCGGCCTCGGCGGCGGCCACGGTGAGCACGAACATGGCGAAGATCTGGCCGGTGACGTTGCCCAGATAGACCGAGAAGGCCACCAGGTTGATGTTCACGGCCAGCAGGATCAGCTCGATCGACATCAGGATGACGATGATGTTCTTGCGGTTCACGAAGATGCCGAAGACACCGATGGTGAACAGGATCGCGGCGACCGCCAGATAGTGCGCGAGCCCCACGGTCATGCGTCGGTTCCTTCGCCTTGCTTGGGCGAGACCATGCGCATGCCGGTCTTGGGCGTCCGCAGCACCTGGTCCATGATCACCTGGCGGCGCACGCCGGGCTTATGCCGCAGCGTCAGCACGATGGCCCCGATCATCGCCACCAGCAGGACCAGGCCCGCCGCCTGGAAGAAATAGACATAGTTCGTATAGAGCACGCGCCCGATCGCCTCGGCGTTGGTGACGCCCAGGGGGGCGTGCGCGCCGGCCGCCATGGGCGTGTCGTTCAGCCGGGCCGCGCCGTTGGTGGCCACGGCGGTGGAGACCAGCACCATCTCGATGGCCAGGCCACCGGCGATGGCGCCGCCCAGCGGCATGTAGCGGGCGAAGCCCTGGCGAAGCTGGGCGAAATCGACGTCCAGCATCATCACCACGAACAGGAACAGCACCGCGACGGCGCCCACGTAGACGACCACCAGCAGCATCGCCAGGAACTCCGCGCCCAGCAGCACGAAGAGGCCCGCCGCCGAGAAGAAGGCGGAGATCAGGAACAGCACCGAGTGCACGGGATTCTTCGCCGAGACCACGGCGATGCCGGAGCCCAGCGTCACCGCCGCCATCAGGTAAAATGCGATCGCCTGCAAGGCCATCAGCCGGTTCTAGCTCCCGTCCAGTCGTCGTCAGATTCGCATATCGCCAAGGCCCGGGCGGGTCTTAGCGATAGGGCGCATCCAGTTCCAGATTCTTCGCGATTTCCCGCTCCCACCGGTCGCCGTTATCCAGCAGGCGGGCCTTGTCGTAGTAGAGCTCCTCGCGGGTTTCCACGGCAAACTCGAGGTTGGGGCCCTCGACGATGGCGTCCACAGGGCACGCCTCCTGGCAGAGCCCGCAGTAGATGCATTTGACCATGTCGATGTCGTAGCGGGTGGTGCGCCGGCTGCCGTCCTCGCGGGGCTCGGCCTCGATGGTGATGGCCTGAGCCGGGCAGATCGCCTCGCAGAGCTTGCAGGCGATGCAGCGCTCTTCCCCGTTGGGATAGCGGCGCAGCGCGTGCTCGCCGCGGAAGCGCGGGCTCTGCGGGTTGCGCTCGTTGGGATAGATGACGGTCGCCTTGGGGCGCACGAGATACCTCATGCCAAGGCCCAGCGCGCCCGCGAAGTCCATCAGGGCGGCGCCTTTCAAGGCCTGTCCGATCCGCTGGAACATGCTCACTTCCTCTCGCAGGTGTAGGCGTCGATCCGGCGCGCATCGCCCTGGTCGGTCAGCGTCAGCGTTCCGCCCTGGGCGGCGCACTTGTCGCGCGCGGCCTTGAGCGCGTCGTAGTTGGCCACGCCGCCATCGGGCGTCGAGGCCGCGCAGGCGGAGAGGCCCGCCGCGATAGCCAAGGTCAGCATCCACCGGGTCATGCGTACACCCGCCAGCCGGCGACGATGGCCACGGCGACCAGCGCGGTCGGCAGGAACACCTTCCACCCCAGGCGCATCAGCTGGTCGTAGCGGTAGCGCGGCACCACGGCGCGGACCATGGCGTTCATGAACAGGATGAAGGCGGTCTTCAGCACCAGCCACATCAGGCCGAACAGGCTGGCCGCCCAGGGCGCCCAGGAGGCGGTGAACGGCGTCGGAAACGGCGCCTGCCAGCCCCCCAGGAACAGCACCGCCATCAGGCCCGACATCAAGAGGATGTTGGACATCTCGGCCAGGTAGAACAGCAGGTAGGGCGTGGAGCCGTATTCCACCGCATAGCCGGCGACGAGCTCGGACTCGGCCTCGGGCAGGTCGAAGGGCGGGCGATTGGTCTCGGCCAGGCCTGAGATGAAGAAGATCACGCCCATGGGGATCATCACCAGCGCCAGCGGCAGGTTTTTCAGGCCGCCGCCGCCCAGGATGTTCCAGTTCCAGAAGCCGCCGGCCTGCAGCTCGACGATGCGCGGCAGGCTCATGGAGCCGCCCAGCAGGATCACGGTGATGATCACGAAGCCGATGGAGACCTCGTAGCTGACCATCTGGGCCGCCGAGCGCAGCGCGCCCAGGAACGGATATTTCGAGTTGGACGCCCAGCCGCCCATGATGATGCCGTAGACGCCCATCGAGGAGACCGCGAAGAGGTAGAGGATGCCGACGTTGATGTCGGCCACCACCCAGCCGGGCGCCAGCGGAATGGCGGCCCACGAGCCCAGCGCCAGCGTCACGCTGATCAGCGGCGCCAGCAGGAAGACGATCTTGTCGGCCCCGGCCGGCACGACCAGCTCCTTGACCAGGAACTTGCCGAGGTCGGCGAAGGACTGCAGCAGACCGAAGGGGCCCACGACGTTGGGGCCTTTGCGCATCTGGACGCCGGCGAAAACCTTGCGGTCGCCGTAGATCATGAAGGCCACGACCAGTAGCAAGACAATGGTGATGACCACGATCTGGCCGAAGGTCAGGGCGAACCAGAGGATCGGGTTGTCACGGGTGATCGAAGCAATCCAGGGCATCGCCTACTCCGCCGCGATCTTCGCGGCGCCGGAGGCGAGCGCGGCGCATTCGGCCATCGTCACGCTGGCCCGCGCGATGGGGTTGGACAGGTGGAACTGGGTAATCGCGCTGGCGAAGGGCGCTTCTCCGAGATCGCCCGCTGTCCCCAGCGCGCCCAGGTCGAGGCCCGCCGAGCCGGGTTCGCCCACATAGTCGATGCGCCCGAACGTCGGGTGGTCGGCGAAGAGCTTGGCGCGGAGCTGGTCCAGAGTGTCGTAAGGCAGTGTCTGGCCGAGCCGCTGGGAGAGCGCGCGCAGGATCGCCCAGTCCTCCTTGGCCTCGCCCTTGGGGAAGACGGCGCGGACGCCCTGCTGCACCCGCCCCTCGGTGTTGACGTAGAGGCCGTTCTTCTCGGTGTAAGCCGCGCCGGGCAGGATCACGTCGGCGCCGTGCGCGCCTCGGTCGCCGTGCGAGCCCAGGTAGATCCGGAAGGCGCCGGACGCTGTCGTGTCGATCTCGTCGGCGCCCAGGAGGAAGAGCACGTCGGCGCCGCCGCTGGCCGCGAGCTGGGCGGCGGTCTTGCCGCCCTCCCCCGGTATGAAGCCGAGGTCCAGACCACCGACCCGGGCGGCGGCCGAATGCAGCACGTTCCAGGTCATGCCGAACGCCTTGGCGACACCGGCGGCGGCCTTCAGCACGGCCGCGCCGTCCGCGCGGGTGAGCGCGCCCGCGCCAATGACGATGGCCGGCGCCTTGGCCGCCTTCAGCGCCTTGACGAACTCGCTCTTGTCCTTGGCCAGGCCGGCCAGCGACTGGGGCCCGGCGCCCAGGTAGTCGTAGGCGTAGGTGAGGTCGGCCGCCTCACCGATGACGCCCACCCGCAGGGCGCCGGCCACCCAACGCTTGCGCAGGCGCGCGTTGAGGACCGAGGCCTCGATGCGCGGATTGGTCCCGACCAGCAGGACGACATCGGCGTCCTCGATGCCGGCGATGGTGGAATTGAACAGCCAGCTTTCGCGCGGGCCTGAGCCCAGGGCCATGCCGTCCTGGCGGCAGTCGGTGGACTGCACGCCCATCCCGCAGAAGAGGTCGAGCGCGGCTTTCATGGATTCCGCGTCCTGCAGGTCGCCCGCGATGACGCCGATCCGGTCGGGCGCGGTCGCCTGGAGCTTGGCCGCGACGACGTCGAAGGCCTCGTTCCAGGTGGCTGGGCGCAGGCGGCCGGCCTCGCGGATGAACGGGCGGTCCAGGCGCTGGCGGGCCAGGCCGTCGACGGCGTAGCGCGTCTTGTCGGAGATCCACTCCTCGTTGATCTCCTCGTTGACGCGGGGCAGCACGCGCAGGACGGCCGCGCCACGCGCGTCCACCCGGATCGCCGAGCCGAGTGCGTCCATCACGTCGATGCTCTCGGTTTTCTTCAGCTCCCAGGAGCGGGCGTTGAAGGCGTAGGGCTTCGACGTCAGCGCGCCCACCGGGCAGAGGTCGATGATGTTGGCGCTCAGTTCCGAGGTCACGGCCTTGTCGAGATAGGTCGTGATTTCAACGTCTTCGCCGCGGCTTATCAGACCGATCTCGGGCACGCCGGCGACTTCGGTGATGAACCGGACGCAGCGGGTGCACTGGATGCAGCGGGTCATCACCGTCTTGATCAGCGGACCCATGAACTTCTCTTCGACGGCCCGCTTGTTCTCCGAATAGCGGCTGTCGTCGCGGCCATAGCCCATGGCCTGGTCCTGCAGGTCGCACTCGCCGCCCTGGTCGCAGATCGGGCAATCCAGCGGGTGGTTGATCAGCAGGAACTCCATCACCCCATGCCGGGCCTTTCGGACCATCGGGGTGTCGGTGAAGATCTCCATGTTCTCGGCCGCCGGGAGCGCACAGGAGGCCTGCGGCTTGGGCGGACCGGGCTTCACCTCGACCAGGCACATGCGGCAGTTGCCGGCGATGGAGAGGCGCTCGTGGTAGCAGAACCGCGGGATCTCCTTGCCCGCCAGCTCGGCCACCTGCAGCACGTTCATGCCGGCTTCGAACTCGACCTCGACGCCGTCGACCTTAGCTATTGGCATCGGATTTCCCTGGGAACTGGGGGTCGATGATTCCTTGAAGGGCTCTCGAGTACGAATCGCGCATGGAGCCCCAGGCTGCTTGGAAATAGCCGCCGTGATAGCTGACCTGGTCCCGGACGACGCTACGCCATCCGCGGTCGCGGCCCTTGATGCCGATGATTTCCTCCATGGCCGCCAGCATCAGCGCGATGAACCAGTGGTAGCGCTCGACCGCCTCGCCCTCGAACTGATGGGGATCGAAGGTGAGCTTATGCCGCTTTCCGTGGGCGCCCATGAAGGCGTTGTGGCTGGCGAGATCCGGATTCGCGAGGCAGCGTTCAAGGTAGCTGTTGTAGAGCGCGTGGGCGCGCGTCGTCCGGCTTACGAACCGCGTCGTCCAGGCGCCGATGCTGCTGCCCATGAGGGCCGCGCCCAAAGGCACCATCACGTCCTGCCAGGTTTCGATCGCCACGACCTACTCCGCCGCCTGGAGGCTCACGCCCTGCACGTGGGGCTTGCCGGCGCGATACTGGGTGATGCGGTCCTCCACCTCGTGGCGGAAGTGACGGAACAGGCCCTGGATCGGCCAGGCGGCCGCGTCGCCCAGGCCGCAGATGGTGTGGCCCTCGACCTGGCTGGCGACGTCGAGCAGGAGGTCGATCTCGCTCATCTCGGCTTCGCCGGTGACCATCCGCTCCATCACCCGCCACATCCAGCCGGTGCCCTCGCGGCAGGGCGTGCACTGGCCGCAGCTCTCGTGCTTGTAGAAGTAGGAGGCGCGCGCGATGGCCCGCACGAGGTCGGCGTCCTTGTCCATGACGATCATGGTGCCGGTGCCCAGCCCCGAGCCCCGAGCCTGCAGGTCCTCATAGGTCATGAGGGCCACTTCGCATTCCTCGGCCGGGATCATGCGGACAGAGATGCCGCCGGGGATCACCGCCTTGAGATTCTTCCAGCCGCCGCGCACGCCGCCGAAGTGGTCCTCGATCAGCTGCTTGACCGAGATGCCGACCGCGTCCTCGACCACGCAGGGCTTGTTCAGATGGCCTGAGCCCGCGAACAGCTTGGTGCCCGTCGACTTCTCCGTGCCGAAGCCCGCGAACCAGGCGGCCCCACGGCGCAGGATCGTGCCGACGACCGCGATGGTCTCGACGTTGTTGACCGTGGTCGGGCAGCCGTAGATGCCGGCGCCGGCCGGGAACGGGGGCTTCAGGCGCGGCTGGCCCTTCTTGCCCTCGAAGCTTTCCATCAGCGCGGTCTCGTCGCCGCAGATGTAGGCGCCGCCGCCGTGGGCCAGGCCGATGTCGAAGTCGTAGCCGTGGACGTTGTTCTTGCCGATCAGCTTGGCCTTGTAGGCCTGCTGGATGGCGGCGGTCAGCCGCTCGCGCTCGAAGACATATTCGCCGCGGATATAGATGTAGGCCTGGCGCGAGCGCATGGCGCGGCAGGCGATCAGGCAGCCCTCGATCAGGAGGTGCGGATCGTTGCGCAGGATCTCGCGGTCCTTGCAGGCGCCAGGTTCGCTCTCGTCGGCGTTGACCAGCAGGTAGTGCGGCCGCTCGCTCTCCTGCTTGGGCATGAAGGTCCACTTCAGGCCGGTGGCGAAGCCCGCCCCGCCCCGGCCGCGCAGGCCCGAGGCCTTGATCTGGTCGCAGATCCACTCTGGTGTCTGGCCGACGATGTCGCCCACGCCGTTCCAGGCGCCGCGCGCCTTGGCGCCCTCCAGGCCCCAGTCATGGCGGCCGTAGATGTTGAGGAAGATGCGGTCCTTGTCCGCCAGGATGCCGGCCATGCGCTTAAGCTCCCCTGCCGGGGCGAAAGCCCGCGATGAACCAGATCTGGATGCCGACCCCCACCGCGATCGCACCGACGAAGACCAGCTTCAGCCAGTCGATCCCGTAGACGAACGCACCGGTGGCGGCCCCGCCGGCGACGAATATGGCCACGGTGTCGATCACGAACATCGTGACGAGGCGCTTGCGGCTCTTCTGCAGGTCTGGGCTCACGCCGGCTCCTTCGGCGCGAGGTTGGGGATCGTCACCGGCCGGGCCAGGGAGCCGTCGTAGAGCGAGGCATCGGTCAGGGTCAGGGGCTCGCCCTCGGGGGCCGCGCCCTGGCGGCCGATCGCCGAGCCGGGCTGCGGTCCCTTGCCGGCCGCGAAGTCGTCGAGGATCTTCTCGAAGCTCTCCGGCGTCAGGTCCTCGTAATAATAGTCGTTGATCGCGGCCATCGGGGCGTTGGAGCAGGCGCCCAGGCACTCGACCTCCTGCCAGTAGAACTTGCCGTCCGAAGTACGGTGATCGCGCGGGCCGAACTTGCGCTGGCAGACGGCGATGATGTCGCCCGCCCCGCGCAGCTGGCAGGGCGTGGTGCCGCAGACTTGCACCAGGGCGTGCGTGCCGACCGGCTCCAGCATGAACATCGTATAGAACGTCGCCACCTCAAGCACCCGGATCACCGGCATGCCGAGCAGTTCAGCCACGGCGCGGATGGCGGGCTCGGAGACCCAGCCTTCCTGCTTCTGAACCAGCCACAGGATGGCGATCACCGCCGACTGCTGGCGGCCGGCCGGGAAGCTCTTCATCCAGCCCTGGGCGGCCTTCAGCGTCTCGGGCGCGAAGGCGAAGCTTGCGGGCTGGTCGAGGGCTAGTCTGCGGATGCTCAACTGGGCCTCACTTGGCGAAGTCCACGCGGGCGACCTTGCCGGCGGCCAGCGTGTAGATGCAGATGACCTCGAAGGTCGTCCCGCCGGGGCTGCGCACCACGCGCTCGTGGTCGACGACGAAGTCGCCCACCGCCATGCGGTTCAAGAGCTCGGCCTTGTTTTGCGGAAAGTCGGCGAAGACCTGCAGATATTTCGCGCGGTAGGCGGCGATCCCCTCGACCGTCACCGCGCTGTTGTAGTCGGCGACGATCACGTCGTCGGCGAAGAAGGCGCAATAGGCGTCCAGGTCCTGGGCGTTGTAGGCGTCGAACTGCGCCTGGATCAGGTCCACGGGCGAAAGCGTGGCGGGAACGGTCACCGGTCGATCTCCCCGAAGACGATGTCGATGGAGCCCAGGATCGCGGAGACGTCGGCCAGCATGTGGCCGCGGTTCATCCAGTCCATGGCCTGCAGGTGCGGATAGCCCGGCGCGCGGATCTTCACCCGGTAGGGCTTGTTGGTGCCGTCGGAGACCAGATAGACGCCGAACTCGCCCTTGGGGGCCTCGACGCAGGCGTAGACCTCGCCCGGCGGGGTGCGATAGCCCTCGGTGAAGATCTTGAAGTGGTGGATCAGCGCCTCCATCGAGCGCTTCATCTCGCCCCGGCGGGGCGCGGCGATCTTGGCGTCCTCGGTCAGCACGGGCCCCGGCGTCTTCAAGAGGCGCTCGCAGCACTGCTTCATGATCTTCGTGGACTCGCGCATCTCCTGCATGCGGCAGAGATAGCGGTCGTAGCAGTCGCCGTTGAGCCCGATCGGGACCTCGAACTCCATGTCGTTGTAACAGGCGTAGGGCTGGGCGCGGCGCAGGTCCCACTCGATGCCGGAGCCGCGGACCATCACGCCGGAGAAGCCCCAGGCGATGGCCTCTTCCCTGGTCACCTTGCCGACGTCGACGTTGCGCTGCTTGAAGATGCGGTTGCCGGTGATCAGCGTCTCCAGGTCGTCGCAGACCTTGGGGAAGTGGTCGCACCAGTCGGAGATGTCGCGGACCAGCGCCTCGGGCAGGTCCTGGCGCACGCCGCCCACGCGATAGTAGTTGGCGTGCATCCGCGCGCCGGACGCGCGCTCGTAGAACACCATCAGCTTCTCGCGCTGCTCGAAGCCCCACAGCGGCGGGGTGAGCGCGCCCACGTCCATCGCCTGGGTGGTGACGTTGAGCAGGTGGTTCAGGATGCGGCCGATCTCGTCGTAGAGCGTGCGGATCAGGTTGCCGCGGATCGGGACGTCGACCCCGATCAGCCGCTCGATGGCCAGCACATAGGCGTGCTCCTGGTTCATCGGGGCGACGTAGTCGAGGCGGTCGAAATAGGGGATCGTCTGCTGGTAGGGCCGGGCCTCGATCAGCTTCTCGGTGCCCCGGTGCAGGAGGCCGATGTGCGGGTCCACCCGCTCGACGACCTCGCCGTCCAGCTCCAGGATCAGGCGCAGGACGCCGTGGGCCGCCGGATGCTGCGGGCCGAAGTTGATGTTGAACTTGCGGACCTTGGTCTCCGGGATCAGCGCGAGTTCGCCGGTCTCGGTGACCGCCAGTTCGCCGGATTCGGCGGGGGCGGCGGAACCGGTCATGGTTTCGCTCCGGGCTCGGGCGCCTTCTCGTCGCCGGGCAGCGCCGCGTAGCCCTTCTCGATCCCCTCCCAGGGGGAGAGGAAGTCCCAGTTGCGCCATTCGACGGACTTCACCGGCTCATAGACCACGCGCTTCAGCTCGTCGTCGTAGCGGACCTCCACATAGCCGGTCATCGGGAAGTCCTTGCGGAGCGGATGGCCGTGGAAGCCGTAGTCGGTGAGGATCCGGCGCAGGTCCGGATGGCCGTCGAAGAAGACGCCGTACATGTCGAAGGCTTCGCGCTCGTACCAGTCGGCGGCCGGGAAGACCGGCGTGACGGACGGCACGGCGGTGTCCTCGTCGGTCTGCACCTTCACCCGCACGCGCAGGTTCCGGGTCATCGAGAGCAGGTGGTAGACCACGTCGAAGCGCCGCTCGCGCTCGGGATAGTCGGCGCCGCAGATGTCGATCAACAGGTGGAAGCCGTGGGCGTCGCGCAGGTAGGTCATGGCGTCCACCACCCGCGCGGCGGGGCCCGTCAGGGTGAGGTCGCCGAACTGCACGTCCGCCGTCGTGAGAATGCCCTTGGCGTCCTTCAGGATCGCCTTGCCGAGTTTCTCCAGCATCTTGGGATCGGTCGGCCAGGTCATCGCACGATGGTCCCGGTGCGGCGGATCTTCTTCTGCAGCTGCAGCACACCGTAGACCAGGGCCTCGGCGGTGGGCGGGCAACCCGGCACATAGACGTCGACCGGCACGATCCGGTCGCAGCCGCGCACGGTGGAATAGCTGAAATAGTAGTAGCCGCCGCCGTTGGCGCAGGAGCCCATGGAGATCACATAGCGGGGCTCCGGCATCTGGTCGTAGACCTTGCGGAGCGCCGGGGCCATTTTGTTCACCAGCGTGCCCGCGACGATCATCACGTCGCTCTGGCGCGGGCTGGCGCGGGGCGCGAAGCCGTAGCGCTCCAGGTCGTAGCGGGGCATGGACGCCTGCATCATCTCGACCGCGCAGCAGGCGAGCCCGAAGGTCATCCACATCAGCGAGCCGGTCCGGGCCCAGGTGATCAGGTCGTCGACGCCCGCGGTGATGAAGCCCTTGTCTGCGAGCTGCTGGGAGACGCCGTCGAAGAACGGGTCGTGGGCCTTGGGATCGTAGCCCTCGACCGTCGAGCGGGCTCCGGACCCGGCGGGAACGATCACTCCCATTCCAGGGCCCCCTTCTTCCACTCGTAGATGAAGCCCACGGTCAGCACGCCCAGGAAGCTCATCATCGACCAGAAGGCGAACTGGCCGGCGGCTGCCGGAAGTTTCATCAGCGCCACGGCCCAGGGGAACAGGAACGCCACCTCCAGGTCGAAGATGATGAACAGGATGGAGACCAGGTAGAAGCGCACGTCGAACTTCATCCGCGCGTCGTCGAAGGCGTTGAAGCCGCACTCGTAGGACGACATCTTCTCGGCGTCCGGCGCCTTGGGGGCCAGCGTGAAGCCGGCCAGGATGAAGACGACGCCCAGCGCCGCCGCGATGCCCAGGAAGATCACGATGGGCAGGTACTGAAGCAGGAACGCGTTCATGGATTCCTCGGAGGAGTCGCGCGCCCTTCTAGACCAGCGACGGAGCGGTTTCAAACCCGGCTTTGTGCAACGCGAAAAGCCCTGTGACGTGGCGCATCGGGGTCACGCAATTTCCCTTGTCCCCGGACGGATCGGCGCGGGAGACACTCTTCCGTTGACACGATTCCGGCCCGGACCTATCAGACGCCCCTCGCGTTTACAGCGCGCGCAAAGTGCGGATGTAGCTCAGTTGGTTAGAGCGCCGGCCTGTCACGCCGGAGGTCGCGGGTTCAAGTCCCGTCATTCGCGCCATTTCCCCCCCGTTTCGGCTTGAGCCGCAGGGCGGGCTTTTCGATCAGCCACCAGGACGCCGCCGCAAGGGGCGCGGTCGCCAGCACCGATGCGCCGAACGACAGGCAGCCGCTCGCGGCCAGGATCTGCTGCAGCGGGAAGGCCCAGACGTAGAGGCCGTAGGAGATGTCGCCAGGCAGGCGCGGCGAGCGCAGCGCTCCGATCGCCACCGTCACCGCCGGCAGGCCCAGGAACCAGAGCGGGGTCGGCAGCAGAAGGGCCGAGATCGCGACGGCCCAGAGGGGCGTGGGCCTGTCGCGGAGCTGCAGCACGGCGCCGGCCAGGAACAGGAAGCCGTTCAACGCGCCCAGGTCGATGAGCCGCAGGGGCTCATGGGTCTGGAGTTGGGGCGCGGCGACGTGGAGCACGAGGGCGGTCGCGGCCGCCACAAGGGCCAGGGCGGCGACGATCCGGACGCGCAGGACGCCCAGGATTCCGAGCAGCATCAGCGCCAGATAGCCGGTGAACTCCAAGCGGAGCGTCCACAGCGAGGCGTTGACGATCCCCGGCATGGGATTGTGCTCGAAGACGCCGGGCAGGCTGTAGGTCACCGGGTACATCAGCGCGTTGCGCGCGACGTAGAGCCAGACCTCGCGGCGTTGGAAATAGTCGGCCAGCGGCAGGGTGGTGACGGCGGCGCCCAGGACCAGGGCGGTGATCGCCACCGATGCGATCAGGGCGGGCTCGATGCGCAGCAGGCGCTTCTTCAGATAGTCCCCTGCCCTGGCCGAGCGGCGCCAGCTGCCGGTCACCAGGAAGCCTGAGATCACGAAGAAGACGCCGACGCCCAGCTGGCCGAAATCGGTGCTGAACAGCCTGATGGGGGCGAGCCCCGCGACCGGCCGGACGTGGTGGAAGATCACCGCCAGCGCCGCCAGCAGCCTCAAGGCGTCGAAGCTGTTGGCCCGTGCGCGGTCTTGGCTCCCCATGGGCGCGGCGTCACACGATTGCGGCCCGGCTTCAAGGCGCCAGGGACTCAAGGTTTCAGGTCGATGGTCGCGATGCGCCAGCGAAGCTGCGCCGGCGTGGCCCCCGGCACGCCATTGACGCGGCGCAGGGTGACCTTGCCGGACTGGTGGAGCTCCGCGCCCCGCTCCAGGCGGCCATAGACCACGACGGGGACCTCGACATAGAGCGACCCGGCCGCGCCCTCGATCTCGCCCGGCCCTCCGACCTGGGCGTGGTATTCGGCGTAGGGCCGCAGGTCGAAGACCAGGCCGTCGCCGCGCAGCTTCGCGGCGTCCTCAGCCTTCCCGCTCCCCAGCAGGGCGTAATAGGTTTGGACGACGTTGGCCGCGCCCTGGGCGCTGTCGGGCGTGAACGGGGCCTCGGAGACCGGGGTGCGGTCGTCCGGCAGGCCGCCGGGTGTTCCCGGGGCCGGCGGCTCCACCGGCGGGCCGGCGTCGGCCACGCAGGTCATGCCGGGATCGCCGGCGACGTCCTCGCCGGGCTTGAGCGCGGCGATGGACCCCTGCCGCAGGCCCTTGGTCCACCACTGCAGCCCCATGCCGGTGTAGCGCGCGCCGCTGCCCGAGCGGGCGGTCTTCAAGGTGTAGGCGTGTCCCTTGTAGGTGACGACGGCGGTCTGGCTGTCGGGATAGCCGGCCTCGATCGCCTGGCCGTCGGGGCATTTATAGAGCGTCACCCGGGGGTCGGGATTGACCGCGCCGGCGGCGGCCGGCGCCGGTGGCCTGGCCTCGGGCGCGGCCGTCGGCCTGCAGCCGACCGCGCCAGGCGCAAGCAGCACGGCCGCGAGTAGGGTCATTCGCATCGCAAGAGCCAATCTATCGTTCCGTCGCAGCATGCCCGCGGGCGCCCGTCGGGGCCATGCCGGAAATCCGCGCCACGACCCCGGCGGGCAGCCGCATGCCCGAGGCGGCCAGGTTCTCCTCCAGATGCGCCATGCGGGTGGTGCCGATCACCGCGCTGGCGACATTCCCGTTGGCCAGCACATAGGCGAGCGCGGCCTGCGGGCCGGTCATGCCCGGTATCCGGCCAAGGAAGCCGTAGCGGGCGCCGGCCAGTACGTCGGCCCGGTGACGGACCAGCGCGCGCGCGGCGTACCAGAGGTCCTGCGGTCCCCTGAGGCTGGCGACCTTGCGGCCGGTGTGGCCCATGGCGAGCGCCATGCCGGCCAGAACGCCCTTCCCCGCCCCCGCCGCCCTGGCGATCAGGGCTTCCCGCTCGGGTCGCAGCACGTTGTAGTCGACCATCACCACGTCGACGTCCGGCAGGCCGATGGCATGGTCGATGACGGCGGGATCGAAGCTGTTGATCCCCAGGGCGCGGACCAGGCCCTTCGCCTTCAGGGCCCGGAGCGCCGCCAGCAGGTCGTCGGTGAGTTCCGCGCTCGCCGGGCCGTGGAGCTGCAGCAGCGGCAGGGCGTCGAGGCCCAGGTTGCGCAGCGAGCGTTCGGCGCTGGCGGTGACGGCCCGGGGCGAGAAGTCCCGGCCGATCCGTCCGCCGCCCGCGTGGAATGTGCCGGCCTTGGTGGCGATCACCAGCCCGGCGGTGTCGCGGCCCTTCAGCGCGCGGCCCAGCCGGGGCTCCGCCTCGCCCGCCGAATAGCTGGAGCCGGTGTCGAAGAGCGTGACGCCGCGCTCGATGGCCGCGTGGACCAGGGCCAGGGCGCGCGCCTCGTCGAAGGCGGGTTTGCCCCACCAGCTGGCGCAGCCCAGGCCGATCTCGGAGACGGAGAGCCCGGTCCGGCCCAGGGAACGATAGAGCATGGGGCGGTTCAGGGCGCCTTCACGGCGTCGGCGGCGACGAAGTCGGGTTCGGCGGGATCTCCGGCCAGCAGGCCGCCGAACACCTGTCGGACGCCCAGCAGCACGACGCCCGCGCCGCCCACCAGGGCGGCGTGGATCAGCCAGAACTGCGCGGCCGGCATCTTCTCCAGCAGTCCGCCCAGCCAGCCCACGAAGAGGTTGCCCGCGAAGAGGTGGAGGTAATAGACGCCCAGGATGGTCGCCGCGATCGCCCGAGGCGCGGCGCGCGCATAGAGCGCCAGCCCCACCGGCAGCACGTTGGCGAAGCCGATGTCGTTCAGAAGGTGGAAGAGCAGCAGCCAGCCAAGGCTCACCTTCTGGCCGGGATCGGTCAGGATCGTCCCGAACGCGAGACAGGCGACGCCGAGCGCCGCGAAGGCGCAGCCGATGACCATCTTGCCGAGCTCATCTGGCTCGGTGAACCGCTTCGACCACAGCCGCCAGAAGAGGACCATCAGCGCCAGCGTGATCACCGAGACGATGGAATCCACCGAGATCAGCCATTCGGTGAGGATTGGCTTGCCGAACAGCGTCAGGTCGGCGCCGCGCTCGGCCCAGATCAGGTAGCCGTTGAAGATCTGGTTGTTGCCGACGATGGAGGCCGATAGCACCGGCAGCATGGCGACCAGCAGGGCGACCTTGCGCCATTCGTGCGCCGTCATCACGGGGCGCTCGGACTTGATCTTCGAGCGCAGCGGCGGATCGGGCGGCAGGTATCTGCGGCCGCTGACGAAGATGATCAGCGCCACGACCATGCCGACGCCGGCCGCGCCGAAGCCCCAGTGCCAGGCGACCTTCTCGGCCAGGGTCCCGGTCACCAGCGGGGACACGATCACGCCCGCGTTGATCCCCAGGTAGTAGATCTGGAAGGCGGTGGCGCGGCGGTTGTCGCCTTCCCGGTAGAGCGAGCCCACCTGGGTCGCCAGGTTGCCCTTGAAGCACCCCGCCCCCAGCATCAGGCAGATCAGCGCGATCAGGAAGGTGGTGTCGAAGGCCATCAGGAAATGGCCCAACGCCATCAGCACGCCGCCCAGCAGGATGGTCGGGGTCCGCCCGAGCACCCGGTCGGCCAACAGACCGCCGAGGATCGGCGTCAGATAGACGAGGCCCGAGTAGAGGCCGAAGATCGCCGAGGCGATCGCCTGGTTGGAGAGGTGCTGGCCATTGTGCTCCAGCAGACCTCGGAAGAAGGCGAACCCCAGGACGTTTTCCACATGGCCCGGCAGCAGCAGCTGGTGGACCATGTAGAGCACCAGGAGGGTCTGCATCCCGTAGTAGGAGAACCGCTCCCACATCTCGGTGAAGGAGAGAAAGCCCAGCCCCTTCGGGTGGCCGAGGAAGGCGCGATCCTGATAGATCGCGGTCGCGGCGGATGCCTCTGTCATCGAATCCTCCCAGCCGAGCCCGCACTAAAGCGCGGAACCTCAGGCGATACAAAGGCCAAGGCGGGCGCGAGGTTCAGCGCAGCGCGGCCATCTCGCGCTCGACGATGGCGACGATGGCGTTCCAGGCAGGCGTCGTCGGGATGACCAGATCGAAATGGCCGGCGCCCGGGATGGTCACGGCCTCTCCGGCATCGCCCACCTTGCGGCGTTTCAGGACGTAGGCCAAGCCCGACGAGGGCTCGACGACCTGGTCGCGGGATCCATTGATCATGACGACGCGGGCCCCCGACGGCAGCAATTCGGCGGGCGAAGTATCGGCGTAGGCGTCCTTGCGCGTAGACGCGCCCACCAGGCTCGGGATGTCGTCGCCGCAGGTATTGCGCGCCTGCGCCTTCAGGTCGCCGATGCCCGCCAGGCTGACCACGACCGGAATCGGCATGGGATGGGCCACATGGAGCGGGCTCGACGCGGGCAGCCTGTCGCGGCTGGCGGCCCACAGCGCCAGGTGCCCGCCAGCCGAATGCCCCACGGCCACCAGCCGGCGGGTGTCGAGGTTGTAGGCCGCCGCGGCGCCGCGCAGGCGGTCCATGGCCGCGCCGACATCCTGGAACGTGCCCGGATAGCCGCCGCCCGGCTCGCCCAGCCGGCGGTACTCGATGTTCCAGACCGCGTAGCCCCGGCGGGCCAGGTCAGCCGCCAGCGTGCTGGTCTGGGGCAGGCCCTCATATTCGGCGCGCCAGCAGCCGCCATGGAGCAGGGCCACGACCGGATGGGGCCTCCTGCCCTTGGGCAGGAAGAGCTCGACGACCTGGGTGGGGGCCTTGCCGTAGGCGATGACGGCGTCCGGCCGGACACGCGCCTGGCCCATGTAGGCCTCCAGTGACGCCGGTTCGGCCATAGCCGCGCCTGGCGCCAAGGCAAGGCAGAGGATCGCCAGGAGCCTTAGCATGCCGTCTCCCCAAGGCGTGGTGGGCGGCGACGGGTTCGAACCGCCGACCTACTGGGTGTAAACCAGTCGCTCTGACCAGCTGAGCTAGCCGCCCCCCGCCTTTTTAAGGGCTGGGGCCCTTCTAGACGAAGTGGAAGGTGGCCAGAAGCACCCAGGCGCCGATCAGGGCGAAGATACCGGCCGCCGCCATCCGCACATAATGCAGAGGCACGATCCGGGTGGCCGCCTCGCCCAGCAGGACGGCCGGCACATTGGCGGCCATCATGCCCAGCGTCGTGCCGGCGGTGACCAGCGCGATGTCGTGGAAGCGGGCCGCCAGCAGCGAGGTAGCGATCTGGGTCTTGTCGCCGATCTCCACGAAGAAGAAGGCCACCAGGGTGGTCAGGAACACCCCGCCTCGAGACCGATCGAGCGCACCCTCGTCCTCCTTGTCGGGGATCAGCGCCCAGGCGGCCATGGCGATGAAGCCCACGCCGACGACGATCTGGAAGACCTGGCCGGTCAGCCACCTGGCGATCAGGAAGCCCAGGCTGGCGGCGGCCGCGTGGTTGAGGATGGTGGCCGCCAGGATGCCCAGGATGATCGGGACGGGCTTGCGGAACTTGGCCGCCAGCACGATGGCGAGCAGCTGGGTCTTGTCGCCGATCTCGGCGATCGCGACGACGCCGGCGGAGATATAGAGGGGTTCGAGCACTGAAAAACCTCGGGGCGCGGAGCCATGACGACGACGCGGCCCCCGCCGGCCCAAAAGCCGGAGGCTGCGTCGTCGGTCTCGCCAATCCGGGTCCCTGACCCGCCGTCCGCGCCATGCCCCGAAATCACTCCGGGGCAAGCATGTTGACGCGGACTTCGCTGGAGCGAACGGCTACTCCCCGAAGAACGGGCGACAGCTAGCACGCGGGACGGGCGAGGCAACGGAAAATCGTCGGCCTGAGATGCCGCTCATCCCGGCGAAGGCCGGGATGAGCAGGCTTATGGGATGTGGGAGATCTAGGCGTTCAGGATACCCTTCAGGGCGTCGCCGACCTTGAAGCGGCAGGTGTGCGAGGCCTTGCGCTTGACGGTCTCGCCCGTCCGCGGATTGCGCGCCGTGCCGGCCGGCCGCTTGATCGGCACGAAGCTGCCGAAGCCGACCAGCCTGACCTCCTTGCCGGCCTTCAGCGACGTCGAGACGGCGACGACAAAGGCGTCCAGGGCGTCCCGCGCCTGGGCCTTGTTCAAGCCTGACTTGTCCGCGATCGCCAAGACGAGTTCGGCCTTCGTCATAAGCGTTCTCTCCCCGCCCAATTTTCCTGCGCGCGCCGCGAGGGCGTCTTTGTCGCCCTTCCCCAGCCTGATTAAGTCCTGTCCAGGCAGGGCCGTCAAATGAGGGCGGCGCGGGAATCTTCCCGCGCCGCCCCGCTGTCACAAGATTTGATCGAACTTAGTGCGTCAGAACGGCCTCGAGGTCCGGATCTTCAGCAACATTGACCGGCGGCGCATCGGCCTCCGACCATTCGATCGCCACCGGCGCCCGGGTGAGCGCGCGGGCCAGCACCTCGTCCATCGTCGAGACCGGGATGATCTCCATCCCCTGTTTCACCGTCTCGGGGATGTCGGCCAGGTCCTTTTCGTTCTCGGCCGGGATCAGCACCACCTTCACGCCGGAGCGCAGGGCGGCCAGCAGCTTCTCCTTGAGGCCGCCGATGGCGGTGACCCGGCCGCGCAGGGTGACCTCGCCGGTCATGGCGATGTCCTTGCGGATCGGGATCCCGGTCAGCACGGAGACGATGGCGGTGGCCATGGCCGCGCCGGCGGACGGACCGTCCTTGGGCGTAGCGCCGTCCGGCACGTGGATGTGGACGTCGGTCCGCTCGAAGCTCGGCGGTTCGAGGCCGAACTTGGTGGCCCGGCTGCGGACGTAGCTGTTCGCCGCCGAGATCGACTCCTTCATCACGTCCTTCAGGTTGCCGGTCACCGTCATGCGGCCCTTGCCCGGCATCTTGACCGCCTCGATGGTCAGGATGTCGCCGCCGAAGTCGGTGTAGGCCAGGCCGGTGATGATGCCGACCTGATCCTCGGCGTCCATCTCGCCGTACTTGTACTTCCTGACGCCTGCGTACTTGGCCAGGCGCTCGTCATCGATGGTGATGGTGAGCACGCCTTCACGGCCGAGGTCGCGGACCGTCTTTCGCGCCAGGTTGCCCAGTTCCCGCTCCAGCGACCGCACGCCGCTTTCGCGGGTGTAGTAGCGGATCAGGTCGCGGATCGCGGCGTCCGGGACGATGAACTCCTCCGGCTTCAGCCCATGGTCCTTGGTCAGCTTGGCCAGGATGTGCCGCTTGGCGATCTCCAGTTTCTCGTCCTCGGTGTAGCCGGGGATGCGGATGATCTCCATGCGGTCCAGCAGCGGCTGGGGCATGTTGAGACTGTTGGCCGTGGTGACGAACATCACGGGCGACAGGTCGTAGTCGACCTCCAGGTAGTGGTCGGCGAAGGTCGAGTTCTGCGCCGGGTCCAGCACCTCGAGCAGGGCCGAGGATGGGTCGCCCCGCCAGTCGGAGCCCATCTTGTCGATCTCATCCAACAGGAAGAAGGCGTTGGTCGACTTGGCCTTCTTCATCGACTGGATGATCTTGCCGGGCATGGAGCCGATGTAGGTCCGCCGGTGGCCACGGATCTCGGCCTCGTCGCGCACCCCGCCCAGCGACACGCGCACGAACTCGCGGCCCGTCGCCTTGGCGATCGAGCGGCCGAGCGAGGTCTTGCCGACGCCGGGAGGCCCGACGAGGCAGAGGATCGGCCCCTTGAGCGAGCCCACGCGGCTTTGCACCGCCAGGTATTCCAGGATCCGCTCCTTGACCTTCTCCAGGCCGTAGTGGTCGCCCTCGAGGATGTCCTCGGCCTTCTGCAGGTCGATCGGCTTGATCTTGGCCTTGCCCCACGGGATCGACAGCAGCCAGTCGAGGTAGTTGCGCACGACGGTGGATTCCGCCGACATCGGGCTCATGTTCCTGAGCTTCTTCAGCTCGGACTCGGCCTTGGTGCGGGCCTCCTTGGAGAGCCGCACCTTCTTGATGCGCTTCTCGAGCTCGATCAGCTCGTCGCGGCTGTCGTCCTGCTCGCCCAGCTCGCGCTGGATCGCCTTCATCTGCTCGTTGAGATAGTACTCGCGCTGGGTCTTCTCCATCTGCCGCTTCACGCGGTTACGGATCTTCTTTTCCGTCTGCATGACGGAGATCTCGCCCTCCATCAGGGCGTAGACCTTCTCCAGACGCTTCACGACATTGAAGACTTCCAGGAGCTGCTGCTTCTCGGAGATTTTCACCGACAGGTGGCTGGCGATGCGGTCGGCCAGCTCGCCCGGGTTGTCGATCTGCGGTATCGCGGCCAGCGCCTCGGGCGGGACCTTCTTGTTCAGCTTCACATAGTTCTCGAACTGCTCGACGACCGCGCGGCTGAGCGCCTCGGCCTCGGCGGAACCCGCGCCGTCCTCGGCGACATAGGCGATCTCGGCCTCGTAGAACTCGGCCTGGTCGGTGAAGCGGGAAATGCCGGCGCGCGCACGGCCCTCGACCAGCACCTTGACGGTGCCGTCGGGCAGCTTGAGGAGCTGCAGGACGGTGGCCACGACGCCGACGTCGTAGATCGCCTCGGGCGAGGGATCGTCGTCGTCCTTGTCCTTCTGTGTGGCCAGAAGGATCTGCTTGCCCTCGGCGCGCATGGCCTCTTCCAGCGCGCGCACGGATTTCTCGCGGCCCACGAACAGGGGAACGGGCTGATGCGGGAAGACAACGATGTCCCGCAACGGCAGGATAGGCAGGATCTTGATCTCGGACATGATGCTCTTACTCCTGGCCGGCCCAATTAAACCTCGGGCTCGGCTCCCGGACCGTGGTCACTCAAACGATGCGCTTGAGTCGGACGATCCGTCCGCCGCACCGGCGGTATGCTCGGTGATTTATGTGGACGCTTTGAACTGTGTTTCAAGCTGAGCAGATACTGTGCGCGACACTGCGTCCCACCGGCCTTCGCCGTCTGGAGCGGCCCGTGGAAACCGCACCGCGCACGCAAGAATTTGCCCTGTCCACGGTGTACAGATGGTGAGCGTCAGCGGGATTCTCAAGCCGCCGGGGCGGATCCCCCGTGCGGCCGGCGTGGGCGGACTAAAAACTAGGCCGCGCCGCCCTTGTCGCGGCGCTCGGCGTAGATGACCAGCGGCTGAGCGCGGCCTTCGACCACCTCGGCGTTGACCACCACCTCCTCGACGCCGTCGTAGGTCGGCAGCTCGTACATGGTGTCGAGCAGGATGGCCTCGAGGATCGAGCGCAGGCCGCGCGCGCCGGTCTTGCGCTGGATGGCCTTGCGGGCAACCGCGTTGAGCGCGTCGTCGGTGAAGGTCAGGCCGACGTTCTCCATGTCGAACAGCCGCACATACTGCTTCACGAAGGCGTTCTTCGGCTCGGTGAGAATCTTCACCAGGGCCGGCTCGTCCAGGTCGTCGAGCGTGGCGATCACCGGCAGGCGGCCGACGAACTCCGGGATCAGGCCGAAGCGCAGCAGGTCGTCGGGCTCCACCTGGCGGAAGATCTGGCCCGTGCGTCGCTCGTCCGGATCCGCGACCTTGGCGCCGAAGCCGACGGAGGTGCCCTGCCCGCGCGCGGAGATGATCTTCTCCAGGCCGGCGAAGGCGCCGCCGCAGATGAACAGGATGTTGGTGGTGTCGACCTGCAGGAATTCCTGCTGGGGATGCTTGCGCCCGCCCTGCGGCGGCACGGAGGCGACGGTGCCCTCCATGATCTTCAGCAGGGCCTGCTGCACGCCCTCGCCCGACACGTCGCGGGTGATCGAGGGGTTGTCGGACTTGCGGCTGATCTTGTCGACCTCGTCGATGTAGACGATGCCGCGCTGGGCCCGCTCGACGTTGTAGTCGGCCGACTGCAGCAATTTCAGGATGATATTTTCGACGTCCTCGCCGACATAGCCGGCTTCGGTCAGCGTCGTGGCGTCGGCCACCGTGAACGGAACGTCGATGATTCGGGCCAGAGTCTGAGCCAGCAGGGTCTTGCCGGTGCCCGTGGGCCCGATCAGCAGGATGTTGGCCTTGCCCAGTTCGACGTCGTTGTTCTTCGTCGCATGGTTCAGGCGCTTGTAGTGATTGTGGACCGCGACCGAGAGGACTTTCTTGGCGTGGTCTTGCCCGATCACGTAATCGTCGAGGACTTCGCGGATTTCCTTGGGCGTCGGGACGCCATCCTTAGATTTGACGAAGGAAATCTTGTGCTCTTCGCGGATGATATCCATGCACAGTTCCACGCATTCATCACAGATGAACACGGTGGGGCCGGCAATCAGCTTGCGGACCTCATGCTGGCTCTTGCCGCAAAAAGAGCAGTAGAGGGTGCTCTTTGAGTCTCCGCTGGCGGCCTTCGTCATGGTTATTTCTCACTCTCTAGGCGATCTGCGGCGCCTGCGCAGCCCAGATCGCCCCGCGGACAACACCGTCCATCAATGCAGAATACGCGCCGCGGGTTGTCTAAGTCTTGACATTCCTCGATCCGGCCCGGGATCACAAGCCTTGCGGACGGGTCGCGACAATTGGCGGCGCGGCGCCTGGAAGCTGGGCGATGCGTGTTCCTAGATGGGAATTGGGCCGGAATGACACAAGACCAGGCGGTTGTCGCCGGGACGCCGCGCGACGCCGACGACGCGCCGGTGGTCGCGTTCGACTTCGACGGCACGCTGACGGTGCGCGACAGCTTCATGGCCTTCCTCAGGTGGCGGGCCGGCCCGAGCCGCTTCGCGCTCGGCATGCTCAGGCTGCTGCCGGCCTCCATCGCCTATATTTTCTACCGGGACCGTGGCCGACTGAAGGCCGCCGCCGTGGACGAATTCCTGCGCGGTGCACCGCGCGATCGGCTTGAGGCCGAGGCCAGGACCTTCGCGGAGACCCATTCGCGCAGCCTGCTGAGGCCGGACGCCGTCACAGCCTGGAAGAGCTGGCGGAAGGAACGCGTCCGGCTGGTGATCGTCACCGCCTCCCCCGACCTGCTGGTCGCGCCCTTCGCCAGAGGTCTCGGCGCCGACATGCTGATCGGAACCCAGTTGGCCTTCGACGCACAGGGCAAGGTCGCGGGCGGCTTTTCCACGGCCAACTGCCGTGGGCCGGAAAAGGTCAAGCGCCTCAAGGCGATCTTCGGGGCGGACTTCGAACTCAAGGCCGCCTATGGCGACACCCGGGGCGACCGCGAGATGATCGCGGCGGCCGAGATCAAGGGCTATCGGGCTTTCAAGGGCCGGCCATGAGGGCCGGACCGCCCTGATCGAAAGGCGGTCCGCGCGCGCTCCGACTAGGCTTCGGTCTCGCGCTTTTCCCAGACGTGGTCGACGATGCCCCAGGCCTTCGCCTCCTCGGCGGTCATGAAGCTGTCGCGGTCGAGGACCTGCTCGACGGTCTCTACGGTCTGGCCGGTGTGCTTGGCGTAGAGTTCGTTCAGGCGCTGCTTGGTCTTGATGATGTCCTCGGCGTGGCGCTCGATGTCCGAGGCCTTGCCCGAGTAGCCGCCCGAGGGCTGGTGGACCATGATCCGCGAGTTGGGCAGCGCGATCCGCTGGCCGGGCTCGCCCGCCATCAGCAGGAAGGAGCCCATCGAGGCCGCCATGCCCAGGCAAAGCGTGATCACCGGGCTCTTGATGTACTGCATGGTGTCGTAGATCGCGAGGCCGGAGGTCACCACTCCGCCCGGCGAGTTGATGTACATCTGAATCTCCTTCTTGGGGTTCTCCGCCTCAAGATGCAGCAGCTGGGCGCAGATCAGCGCCGCCATGCCGTCCTCGACGGGTCCCGCCAGGAAGATGATCCGGTCCTTGAGCAGCCGGGAGAAGATGTCGTAGGCGCGCTCGCCCCGGCTCGTCTGTTCGACGACCATCGGCACGAGGCCGAGCGCTGTGGTGACGGGGTCACGCATGAAATGGATGTCCTTCTTGGAATCTCGGGCGAGCCTGCCGACGGCGCGCTTCCCCGATATCGCGTGCCCGAGGCCAAGGCGCAAGGTGACGCGAAGCCACGGCGCGTTTCGCCTTGAACCCGCACACCGCGCGAGCATGGTGGCCGCCAGAGCCGACAGGAGCATTTGCGTGCGATTTGGAACGATTGCGGCCGCCGCGACGGCGGCGCTGATCTGGACTCCCGGGGCGGAGGCCGCGCCGAAGACTCCGGCGAGGAACGACCGGATCTGGACGGCGGCGGAGGCCGCGCGTCCCGAGCAGCTCAAGCTCCTCGAGAAACTGGTCAACATCGATTCGGGCACCGGCGACGTGGAGGGCGGGCGCAAGGTCGCCGCCGTGGTGGCCGCCAGGCTGAAGGCGCTGGGCTTCACCATCGAGAGCGCGCCGGCGGAAATCCCCGGCCTTCCGGAAAACACCGTCGCCACCCTGCGAGGCGCGGGCAAGGGCCGCATCCTGCTGATCGGTCATATCGACACCGTGTTCGGCCCGGGCACGGCCGCGAACCGCCCCTATGCCGCCGACGCCGACAAGGCTTACGGACCGGGCGTCGCCGACGAGAAGGGCGGCGTGGTGGAGGGGCTCTACGCCCTGACCATCCTGAACGACCTCGGCTTCAAGAATTTTGGCCAGATCGTCTATCTGATCGAGACGTCCGAAGAGCGCGGCTCACCGGGGACCCGCGCGCTGATCGCCAAGCTGGTCGCCGACGCCGACGTGGAATTGAACCTGGAGCCGGGCGACCCGCCGGACGCGGTGACGGTCTGGCGCAAGGGCTCGACCACCTTCCATATCGACGTGAAAGGGCGGGCCGCCCACGCCGGGATCGCGCCGCAGGACGGCCGAAACGCGGCGCTGGAGCTGATCCACCAGCTCAAGGGCGCGGTGCAATTTCCGACATCAGGCGACGGCCTGACCGCGAACCTCACCCTGCTGAGCGCCGGGGCGCGCAACAACATCATTCCCGAAGACGCTTCGGCCGCGATCAATGCGCGGGTTCGGCGCAAGGCCGACCTCGAGACGGTGGCCGCGGTACTTGAAGAGAACGCCAGGACCACGATCATCCCCGACACGACGGTGACGATCCGCCGGGAGCCCGCCTTCCCGCCCCTGCCCGACAATTCAGGCACCCAGGCGCTCGCGAGCCGCGCCGCGGCGATCTACGCCGAGGCCGGCCTCCAGCTTGGCCGGACGGGAAACGGCGGGGCGTCCGAATCCGCCCTGGCCGTGGAGCAGGGCGCGCCTGCCCTGGACGGACTGGGGCCCGTCGGCGGCGGGTTCCATTCGGATAAGGAATACCTGGAGTTGCAGTCGGTGACGCCTCGCCTTTACCTGCTCACCCGGCTGATCATGGAACTCGGGCGGGCGCCACCGGCTCGCCTGAAGTGATCAGGGCGCGGAAGCGTTCAGGATACTGACGACAATCCTTTCGCGATCGGGAACTATCGAACCGATTCCACGCTGAAGCTTGCAGACGAGGATCGGTGCGCGATGGTCCAATACGCGGTTACGCTCAAGGATGGCGACTGGACGGTGTTCTGCGACGGCCAGGCCATGGAGCACGGCATGAGTCGATCAGCCGCCGTGCAACTGGCCAAGGACCTGGCCTTCGAAGCCGAGGAGCGCGGCGATCCCGTCGAACTCCTGATACAGGGCTACTACGGCGATCTCAGCCGCAAGCTTTCGGGCGGCGACGGCGGATAGCTAGCGCCGCTGCGCCGATTTTGCCTCGCGCTTGGCGCGGGCCTCGGCCTTGGCCTGGGCCTTGCGGTCCTTGCGCTCCTGCCGCTTCATCTCGAGTTGGGCCTCCTCGTTGTTGGCCAGCGCCAGGCGGGCCTCCTCGGCGGCGTCCTCGGCGCGCTTGCGGGCGGCCTCCTTCTCGGCGGCGCGCTTGGCGCGGACCTCCTCGATCTCGCGGGCCTTGCGCTGGGCGCGGGTCTCGAAGACCTCGGCCTGCACCATCGGCTTGGGCTTGAATTTTTCGAGCAGGGCTCGCCGGGCCTCGGCCTGGCTTTCCAGCCGTTCGGTGAAACCACCGATCTTGGGTTCTCTCATCGTCGCTTTCTGAATGGATAGTGCGTCCGCCCCTAAAACGGCGCGGACGCTGGTAGGTTCGGGAGATCAGCCGACGATGTCGGCCTCCGTGAAGAACTGGGCGATTTCCAGGGCCGCGTTCTCCGCGCTGTCGGAGCCGTGGACCGAATTCTCGCCGACGCTTTCCGCGTAGAGCTTGCGGATGGTGCCGGCCGCGGCGTCGGCGGGGTTGGTTGCGCCCATGACTTCCCGGTAGCGGGCGACCGCGTTGTCGCCTTCCAGCACTTGCACCACCACCGGCGCGGAGGTCATGAACTCGACCAGTTCGCCGTAGAACGGGCGGGCCGCGTGGACCTCATAGAACTTCTTGGCCTGTGTGTCGGACATCCGGATGCGCCGCTGGGCCACGATGCGCAGGCCCGCGTCCTCGATCACCGCATTGACCTTGCCGGTCAGGTTGCGCCGCGTAGCGTCCGGCTTGATGATCGAGAAGGTGCGTTCGGTCATGGGTCGTTTTTCGTCTCAAGGTGGCGGGAGATCCGCGGGCGAACCGCGAGGTGGCGGGCTCTATAACGCGCAGGAACCGCCTCGCCAAGGCGCTGCAATGCAACATCTGGCCTCCCCGTCGGCCTCCGGGTCTGCTATGGACGCGCCACGTCAGGCGGCGGCGCGGCTTTCATCCCTGACCCACCCTTCATCCGCAGGTCCGGCCCGGCGCCGATCGGCGCCACGAGATTCGTCGTTTCCGCCATGCTCCAGATCAAAGACCTCGTGTTCGACGCCTGGGGGCGCCGGTTCTTCGACCAAGCGACCATCAGCCTGCCCAAGGACGCCAAGGTCGGCCTCGTCGGCCGCAACGGCGTCGGCAAATCGACCCTCTTCAAGCTGATCCTCGGCCAGCTCGTGCTGGGCTCGGGCGAAATCGGCCTGCCGCGCGCGGCCCGCATCGGATCGGTCGACCAGGAGCACCCGGCGACGCCGGTGGCGCTGCTGGACACCGTGCTGGCCGCCGACGTTGAGCGGGCCACGCTGCTGGACAGCCTGGAGACCGCCGAGCCGGAAGACCTGGGGGACATCTACACCCGGCTGATCGAGATCGACGCCGACCGGGCGCCCAGCCGCGCCGCCGAAATCCTGGCCGGCCTCGGTTTCACCAACGCCGACCTTTCGCGACCGATGTCGGAGTTCTCCGGCGGCTGGCGGATGCGCGTGGCGCTGGCCGCGGCGCTGTTCGCCGAGCCGGACATGCTGCTGCTGGACGAGCCCACCAACTACCTCGACCTGGAAGGCGCGCTGTGGCTGGAGGCCCGGCTGCAGAAATACCCGCACACGGTGATGGTCATCAGCCACGACCGCGAACTGCTCGACAACTCGATGGACCACATCCTGCACCTGAAGGACGGCAAGCTCGACCTCTACACCGGCGGCTACGACAGCTTCGAGCGCCAGGTGACCGAGAAGCTGCGCCTACAGGAGGCGATGCGGACCAAGATCGAGGCCAAGCGCGCCCACATGCAGTCGTTCGTCGACCGCTTCGGCGCCAAGGCCTCGAAGGCGACCCAGGCCCAGTCGCGCCTGAAGATGATCGCCAAGCTGCCGCCGGTCTCCAACGTCATCGAGGATCGGGTCGCGCCCTTCCTGTTGCCGTCGCCGGAGCGGCCGCTGCCGCCGCCGCTGCTGCGGTTGGAAGAAGCCGACGTGGGCTATGGCGGGGCGCCGATCCTGCGGAAGATGAACCTGCGGCTCGATATCGACGACCGCATCGGCCTCCTGGGCGTCAACGGCGCGGGCAAGTCGACCTTCGCCAAGCTGGTGGCCGGCGCGCTCGACATCGAGGCCGGGCGGATGAACCGCAGCAACCGCCTGCGGGTGGGCTGGTTCCACCAACACCAGATCGAGGCGATGGACCCGACGGACACGCCGCTCGAGATCATCCGGCGCGCCATGCCGGGCTCCAGCGAATCCCAGCGCCGCTCGCGGCTGGCGCAGTTCGGCATGAGCTACGAGAAGGTCGACACCACGGTCGCCAACCTCTCGGGCGGCGAGCGGGCGCGGCTGCTGCTCAACATGGTGGCGATGGAAGCCCCGCACCTGCTGATCCTGGACGAGCCGACCAATCACCTCGACATCGACAGCCGCAGGGCCCTGCTGGACGCGCTCAACGAGTACGACGGCGCGGTCATCCTGATCACCCACGACCGCTCGCTGATGGAGCTGGTGGCCGACCGCCTATGGCTGGCCGCCGACGGCAAGATCGAGCCCTTCGACGGCGACATGGAAGACTACGCCCGCTTCGTGCTGGACAAAGCGCGCGTCGCCTCCCGCGCACCCACCCAGGTGAAGGCGGAAGAATCGGCGAAGGCCGCGCCACCTCCCCCACCCGCGCCGCGCGCCAAGGTGCCGACTGGCTCGGCGCGACGGCGGGCCGAGGCCGCCGAGGCTGCCCTCGCCCGCGCCACGAAGGCGCTCACGGAGATCGACGGCAAGCTGGTCGACCCCACGATCTTCGCCCGCGATCCCGCCCAGGCGGCGGGTCTCGGCCGCAAGCGCGACGCCGCCCAGGCCGCCGTCAACGCCGCCGAACAGGAATGGCTGGAGGCCCAGGAGGCCTACGAGGCCCTGCGCACCGACGCCTAGGAACCCAGAGCTTGGCCGGCGCATTGCGGGGGCGGAACAGGCGAGGCTGGCCGATGAGTCGAAAACTGCGTGAGGCGGCGTGGGGCCTGGCGCCCGCGATCATGCTGGCGGCGGCGGGCGTCGCCATGCTGCGGGGCCCGGCAGGGAAAGCGGAACCCGGCCGTGGCCGTGGCGCGGCCTCGCCCGCAGAGATTCCGGCGCGCGGATGGAAGGACATCCTCAAGCGCACCGTCACCGAGTTCAACGCCGACCAGGCGCCGCTGATCGCGGCGGGCATCACCTTCTACACCCTGCTGGCGCTGTTCCCGGCCCTAGGGGCGTTCGTGGCCCTCTACGGCCTGTTCGCCGACGTGCGCGAGGCCCAGCAGCACCTGCGGCTGCTGGCGTTCATGCTGCCAGCCGACGCGCTTAAATTCATCGGCGACCAGATGATCCGGCTGGCCTCCGCCAAGACCGGCGGGCTCTCCGTGGCCTTCGCCGTCAGCCTGGCCACCTCGATCTGGAGCGCCAACGGAGCGGTCAACGCCCTGATGACCGGGCTGAACATCGCCTACGAGGAGACCGAGGCGCGCAACTGGTTCCTGAAGACCCTGGTGTCGCTGGCCTTCGCCGTCGGATTCCTTGCCTTCATCATCCTGGGCGTGGGCGTGCTGGCCGCGGCGCCGGCGATAGAGACCTTCGCGGGACCCCGCGCCGCCATGACCTTCCGGCTGGTCAGCACGACTGCCCTGCTGGCGGTCCTCTGGCTGGGCCTGACCCTGCTCTATTGCTACGGACCGAGCCGCGAGCCGGCGCGCTGGCGCTGGATCACCTGGGGCAGCGTGTCCACGCTGGTCCTGTGGATCGTGGTCTCGGTGGTGTTCTCGTCCTACGTCGGCCGCTTCGCGCACTATGACCGGACCTATGGGCCGCTGGGCGCGGTGATCGGGTTCATGATCTGGAGCTGGCTTTCCAGCATGGTTGTGCTGGCCGGCGCGGAGCTGAATTCGGAGATCGAGCGTCAGGCGGAGGGCGGGGCACAAAAAAGCGCGCCGAAGCCTCAGAAGCTCCGGCGCGCCGCGATGGCCGGCCCGGCCTGAGGCCGGAGCGTCTTGTTCAGGTGATGTGCTTGGGGCTGATCGGGTCCGACCCGGGGAAAGTCTCCTCCAGGGCCTCGTCGAGCAGGGCCTCCTGACGGTCTTCCGAGGCGGCCTCCTGTTCGGCCATGTGGTCGTGCTTCTCGTCTTCCTTCAGCGGCTCCACCTGGCGGGCGTGCGGCACGTCGATGTGGCGGTCCTCCGGCTTTGGCTTGCTCTCCACCGCCATGTCGGCGGTCGACCCGCTTGAGCCATGGCTGAACGAGCGCTCCGCTTCGGCTTCTGTCTGCTTGTGGGGCATGGTTGGCTCCTGACCTCTAATCTCGCCAGATAAACCCCTGAGGCGACGCTTAGGTTGCCCGCTATTTCTTTTCCAGAAGCAGCTGGCCTTCCTTCTGCAGGGTCCCCTTCACCTTGCCCGCGATCATGGCCAGGAACCCTGGCAGGATGAGGTCGACCTTCACGGCGTCCTCGGCCACGTCGATCACGCCGGTGATCGCCTGCCCCATGGCCTGCAGGGAAAAATCCAGCCGATCACCGGACCAGGCCTTGCTGAAGGCCCCGGCCGTGCCGCCCAGGTGGCGCGAGAAATCGCCGAAGCCCTGCTCGATCCGCCGGCGCGCCTCGGCGCGGCCGAGCTGGTGGGGAATGGTCACTGTGATCGGCTTGCCCATGGTCGCCTGTGCGGTGTGTTGCCGGTTGAACCGCGCCTACGGGCTCTAGAAACCCCAGTGGCCGTGGTCGCGGACCCGCAGGTTGTTCTGCACGTGGCGCACGCCGTCAATGTCGGCGACGTCCTCGATCCGGCGCTTGTCCTCCTTGCGGCGGACCGTGCCGTTCAGGGTGACCTCGGCGTTGTCGACGATCACCTCCACATCGCGCAGATCGAGGCGGCGCTCGTCTTCCAGCCGCTCGACGATCACCGCCCAGAGCACCCGGTCGGAGGGCCCCCGGCGCCGCGGCTCCGGGCGCGCGGCGCGCGGCGCCCCGCCGGCGAAGAACTCGCCCGCGCGCTCGGTCCACGAGCGGGGCTGAGCCCCGGCCGCGCGATAGTCTCCAGCGTCCATCCCGCGGCCGTAGGCCCGGTCGTCTTCCGCCCGGCGCCGATAGGGCCCGCGTTCCGGGGAAAAGGCCCAGTCGGTGGAATAGTCGGCCTGGCCGTAGTCCTCGCCGGCCGGGCGGGCGTCGTCCTCGACCCGGTAGCCGGCGCGGCGGCGCGGATCGTAGCGGTAGTCGGTGGAATAGTCGGCCTGGCCCAGGTCGTCGCGGTCGCGCGGACGCCGGTCGGCGTCCGGATCGGGCCTCAGTTCACGGGGCATGTCGCCTCTCCTGGATATATTTCGCTGTGATCGAAGAACCTGCGCCGTGGACTTCGGTTCCGTTGACAGGGCGGGCGACGGGCCACAAACCCGCCGCGGGCCCATCGGAAGGCCGCGACCTCAACCAAGACCTGACCCCACCGTGCTGACCGACAAAGACACCACGCCGCTCGATGCGAAGCCCATCGAGGCGGCGCTGGCCAGCGCCTTGCCCGATAGCCGCCACCGCTTGGCGCTGGTCGGCCGCCGGGCCCTGGCCGTGGTTCCGCCGGTGCTGCTTGTGGCGGCCGTCTGGGTGCTGTGGCGCGAATTCCACAACCTGAGCTTCGCGGCGGTGGCCGCCGCCATGGCCGGCTGGGGCCACGGGGCGATCCTGGGATCGCTGGCGCTGTTCGTCGTCAGCTTCACCCTGATGGGCGTCGTCGAAGGAGTCGGCCTGCGCTGGACCGGCGCGCGCATACCCTGGGGACCGGTGATCGCGGTCTCCTTCCTGGCCAACGCCATCGCCCATTCGATCGGCGCGAACCTGCTGGTCTCCGGCGCCATCCGCGCCCGGTTCTACGACCGCTACGGCGTGCGCCTGAGCCAGGTGGCGGCCACGACCCTGTTCTCCGGCCTGTCCTTCGCGGTGGGACTGGCGGCGCTTTCGGGCAGCGGACTGCTGCTGGCGACATCGGCGGACCTCGCGGCGACCGCGATCCCGGTGGTCTTCGCCCGCGTGCTGGGCAGCGGGCTGGTGACCGCCGCGCTTGGCTACGTCGCCGTCTGCGGATTGCGGCGGCGGCCGATCAGCGCGTTCGGCCGCAGCCTGGTGCTGCCCAGCGCCGGCGACGCCATGGCCCAGCTGGTCATCGGGGTCGTCGACAACGGCGTGGCGGCGGCGATCATCTGGATCCTGCTGCCACCCGGCGTCATCGGCTATCCGAGTTTCGTGGGCGCCTATGCGGTGGCCTGCGTCGCGGGCCTGGCGTCCAGCGTCCCGGGCGGCGCCGGCGTCTTCGAAAGCGCGCTCGCGACCCTGCTGCCGAACCTGGAGCCCGCAGCCCTGGCCGCGGCGTTCCTGGGATATCGATTGAGCTACTATCTCCTGCCGCTGCTGATCGCCGCCCTGGCGCTCGCCGGCGACACCTTGCTTGGGTCCAGGAAACGCTAGCCATGGCCGAGGAGATCGTCGTCGACGCCCGCGGCCACCATTGCCCGGTGCCGACCTTGCGCCTGCGTCGGGCGCTGGAGGCCGCGCCGGCCGGGGCCCGCGTGCGGCTGCGCGCCGACGATCCCATGGCCCGCATCGACGTTCCCCACTTCGCCGCCCAGATCGGGGCGGAGATCGTCGAACGCGACGAGACTGATGGAGTCTTCAGCTTCCTGGTGGCGAAGCCCCGGACTGATCGGTGAGCAGCTGCGGCCTGGCGTTGGCGTCGATCACCAGTTCAACCTCGGTGGCGAGCGCACCGCCGAAGAAGATCGCGTTCACGTTCCACGACAGCCAGATCAGGAACACCACGACGGTCGCAATCGAGCCGTAGGTGGCGCCCAGGTTGGCGAGCTGGGTGACATAGAGGCCGGTGGCCCAGGAGGCGAACAGGCAGAGCATGGCCGCGCTGGCCCCGCCCAGCATGGAGGCTCGCCAATCCACCGGCTGGCGCGACATGGCCCAGCGGTAGATCAGGCTCATGCCAGCCGTCATGCCCAGGCTGGCCCAGGTCCATTCGCTGAGCAGCCAGGAGACCCCGCGCAACGGGCGCAAGTCGAAGGCCGAGCCCATGATCCGCAGGCCGAAGAAGATCGCCGATACCGCCACCATCATCACCAGGGTGGCGATGAGGACGAACAGCGCCATCAGGTTGAAGGCGAAGAAGCCACGCTGATTCTCCTCCTCGTGGATGAAGGAGAGGCCGGCCAGCATGGCCTTGAAGCCACGATGGGCGGCGTAGACGCCGATCAGCAGGGCGAACGCGCTCTGGGTCGACATCGCCACATGCGGAGCGTGCGCCAGGCGGATCAGCTCCTGCTGGAAGATGTCGCGGGCGCCCACCGGGATCAGCACCGACAGGCTCTCGGCCTCCGTCGCCGCCTGGCCCGGATCGGACAGGAGGCTGTAGCCCGCGATCAGGATCGCCAGGGCCGGAAAGATCGCCAGCATGCTGAAAAACGAGACGCCGCCCACATAGAGCATGACATCACGGCCCCAGAGACGGGTCAGCGCCTTGCCAAGGGTCCGCGCAGACAGCCGCAGCCAGTGGATCGGATCCCAATCCATGGCCCGCAGGCGTTCGAAAAGCCGGGGGGCCGCCATTGACGCGGAAGGTGAGCAGGAACGCCGGTCGGCGCAAGCCTCTTGCGACAGCGCCCTCAAACCCAAACGGCGCGCCGCCCTTTTGAGGGGGAAGCGCGCCGCCCGATGGGCGTGTCGTTCCATCAGGTCGGCCGCCGCTTCGAGGGACGGGAGAGCGCGACGAACAACCTGGGGCCGTTATGCGGGTCCGTGGCTGAACCCAAGCTGAACATGGCTTTCAGGAAACCGGCGCCCCGCCCTTCAGACGACCGGATCGCCGGTCCGGGCGAAACATTCGGCCATGTTCTCCCCAAGGAAGGATTCTCGAATCGCCGGCGGGAGTTCGTCGAGGCCTGGGCGGTAGAGGTTGATCGGGTCGGCATTGCCCTCGGTGTGGGGATAGTCGGAGGAGAAGACCATCATTTCCGGATAGGTCTTCACCAGGTCCAGGGTGTTCCAGTCGCCAAGGCCGGGCAGCGGCGTCACCCGCACGTTGCGGCGCAGGTAGTCGCCCCCGGACAGCGGATAGGGCCATGCGCCCCAGGGGCCAGCCTTGGCGCTGAGCACCTCGGCCTTGCGGATGAAATTGGGAATCCATCCCGTCCACAGCTCCGCGACGAGCACCGTCAGCTTTGGGTGCCGCTCGAAGACGCCGCCATAGAGGCAGGCGTTCAGGAAGAGCTCCGCGGACTGGTGGTTCTGGCAGTTCGCCATCCGCAGGAAGCCGCCCTGCCAGTTGGGCCCGGTGTACTCCCAGTCGATGCGTCCCCAGTCGCCGAAGTGCGAGGGCGTGTTGCCGATGTGCAGGGTCACCACCATGCCGAGCTCGACGGCCGTGGCCCAGACCCGATCGAAGTGGGTGTGGGCCAGCGATCGGCCGTTCACCGGCTCGGTGCGGACCACGAAGGAGCGGCTGCCCCGCGCCCGCATGCGCCTGAGTTCGGCGATCGCCCAGTCCAGGTCGGCGAGGTCGACGTAGACGATCGCCCCCAGCTTGTCCGCGTGGTCGGCCAGGGCGTCGCCCAGCAGGTCGTTGCATTCGCGGATGTAGGCCTGGCGATCCTTCAGCTCGTCCAGGAGGGGATAGAGCGCCGCATAGCCGCCCGGATTGACCAGGCAGTAGTCGATGCCGATCCGCTCCATCCATTCGACCCGGTCGCGGGGATCGAGCGCCACGCGCTGGCGATCCCAATGGTCCGGAATGACCTTGACCGTCCCGTCCGGCTGGACGCGTGGCGGGTAGAACAGCTTCGGATCCGGCCGTTCAGCCTCCGGCAGGCTATAGATGAGGTCGGCGGCCATGAAGAAGGCGAGAACGCCCGAGGTGTCGCCAAACTTCGCGCCGAACCGCTTGAGCGGCCCCTTGTCGATCTGGAATTCCCAGGGGAACGTCCAATGGCTGTCGACATCCACGATGCGGGTCATCTTACGACCTCCCTGGCGCGCGCGCCAACTCTAGACCTGCCTAGGCCGGCGACGAAGCGCCTTCCAGCGCGTCGATCTCGGCTGCGGAGAATCCCCAGTCGGCCAGCGCCTCGCGATTGTGGGTCCCGATCGCGGCGGGCGGGCCCTGGATCGCGCCGGGGGTCTCGGAGAATCGCGGAGCAGGCGCGGGCTGCATGACGCCGGCCACCTCGACGAAAGTCTGGCGCGCGACATTGTGCGGGTGCCGGGGCGCCGCGTCGAGATCGAGGACCGGGGCGAAACAGACATCCGAGCCGCCCATGATCTCGCACCACTCAGCCTGGCTCTTGCCCGCGATCAGCGCCGCCAGCTTCTCCCGCAGACCCGGCCAGGCCGCAGGGTCCATCTGGCGGGCGAAGTCGGGGTCCCTGGCGCCGGTCTTTTCCAGCAGCAGGGCGTAGAACTGCGGTTCGATAGACCCGATGGAAACCCACTTGCCGTCCGAGCACTGGTAGGTGTCGTAGAAGTGGGCGCCGCCATCGAGCATGTTGCTCCTGCGCTGGTCCTTCCAGACCCCCGCCGCCTTCAGCCCGTAGAACATCGCCATCAGGGACGCCGACCCGTCGGTCATGGCGCAGTCGACCACCTGGCCCTGGCCGGTTTCGCGCGCATGGATGATCCCGGCCATGAGGCCAAAGGCCAGGTAGAGCGCGCCCCCGCCGAAATCGCCCACCAGGTTCAGCGGCGGGGTCGGCTTGTCAGCCGCGCCGATGGCATGCAGGGCGCCGGTGATGGCTATGTAGTTCATGTCGTGTCCGGCCGCCTGGGCATAGGGGCCGGTTTGGCCCCAGCCGGTCATGCGGCCATATACCAGCTTCGGATTGCGCTTCAGCGCGGCGTCCGGACCCAGCCCAAGACGTTCCATGACCCCTGGCCGGAAGCCTTCGATGATCCCGTCTGCCACCGCCATCAGCTTCAGGCAGGCCTCGATCGCCTCGGGCCGCTTCAGGTCCATCTCGACGGAGCGGCGGCCGCGGCTGGTGACATCGGTCGCGGAGCCGCCCCGACCGCCCTTGCGGTCGATCCGCACCACGTCCGCGCCCAGGTCGGACAGCAGCATGCCGCAGAACGGCCCCGGACCGATGCCGGCGAACTCGACGATCTTCAATCCGCTCAACGGCCCCTGGCGCATATTGTCGCTCCCTCGCTGGCCCTGAGTAGACGCCCTGCCCCGCTTACGCCAAGCCCTTCGCACGGCGACAGCCGTCCGCCCCCCGCGGTCAGCGCGGCAATAACTTTTTCATCGCGGGCGGCATAATATTCTCCTCGTAGCATCACGAGACGATTGCAACTTAAGCTGGTCGTCGAATGGCGCTGCGTGATTCCTGCATTTGCGGGTATGGCGGGCTTGGCAGGCAGGGAAGCGGGACGAATGGCGGGCGGAATCCAAGCGAGGGTGCTGATCGTCGCCCGCGATGATTCCCTGGCGGGCCCCCTGGCCGAAGGCCTCGACCGCCTGGGCTGGCGAACCATCACCGCGCGCGGACAGTACGCGGCCATAGCCGCGCTCGCCGACCTGCAGATCGAGGCCGTGATCATCGACCTCGCCAGTTCCGGCGAGGAGAGCCTGGGACTGGCCAGGCGGCTGAAGAAGTCCTGCGCGCCGCGCCGGATCCCGGTGCTCGCCATCGGTATCCCCGACCCGATCCTGGAGAACTACGGCTACGACCTGACGCTGGCCGCGCCGCTGCATCCGGCGCAGGCGGCGATGCGCCTGGAGACCCTGGTCCGCACGGCGGTGGCCGAGGAAGAGTTCGACCTGCGCAAGGAGACCTTCGCCGAGCGTGGCCGGGCGCTGGAGATGCCTGACATCGACGCGGGGCCCTACCGGATCCTGGCGATCGGCGAGCCGGCGCCGCAGTTCCTGGCGCTCTCCAACGCCCTGTCGCGCAACGGCGCCGACGTGGTGGGCGCGTTCACCGCCTACACGGCCTTCGACTACCTGCATGAACGGATCTTCGACGCCGTCGTGCTCTGGGCGGGCGACAATCCGCAGGAGGCGCTGTCGATCGCGGCCGGCCTGCGCCGCAACACGCGCCTCTACCACACCCCCGCCCTGCTCTACATGCGGCGCGACTCCTATGTGACGACCGCGGAGGCCTATCACCGGGGCCTTTCCGACGTGGCCTCGCCGGAGACGTCGGAAAGCGACACCGCGCGCCGGGTCGTCGAACTGGCCCGCGCCTACCGGCGGCAGATGGCGGTCCGAACGGCGCTTGAGCGGGCCCGCACGTCCGGCCTGATGGATGCGGCCACCGGCCTCTTCACCCGCGACCTGTTCGCCGCCCACCTGGCGCGCCTGGCCGCGGCGGCGAAGGCGCGCAACAGGCCCCTCAGCGTCTGCGTGCTGCGAGTGGCCGACAAGCCGGAGGTGCTGGCCGCGCGGGCCGGCGGCTGGCTCGACCGGGCGATCCCGCAGATCGGCTCGATGGTCAGCCGGCTCGTGCGCGTGGAGGACACCGCGGCCAGGCTGGCGCCGGAAGTGTTCGCGCTCGCCCTGCCCGCCACAGCGCTCGCCAACGCCCGCCTGGCCGGCGAGCGGATCGCCGCGGTGATCGGCTGCACGGCCTTCGAGGCCGGCGAAGGCAAGACCCCGTTCGTGGTGGAATTCGACCTGGGCGTCGCCCAGGTGACCTCGGCCGAAAACGCCGGGCGCGCGCTGGAAGAAGCCGCCGCCCACGCCCAGGGCCTCAAGGCCGGCTGATGGGCCCCTATCCTCCACAGGGCGCGTCCCTCTGGATCTACGCTATCCCGCTCGCCTTCATCGTCCTGGCGATGCTGCGCGGCGCGCGAAAGCGCCGTCTTCGCATCGAGCGCATGTGGATCGCGCCGGCCGTGATCCTCCTCGCCACGGGGCTGGCCTTCTACGCCCAGCCGACGCCGCGCCCCCTATGGGCCGGCATCGGCCTGGCCGCCCTTGGCGCGGGCGCCGTGCTGGGCTGGTGGCGGGGACGCTTCACGACGATCGCCGTCGACGCCGCGACCCATGACCTGACAAGCCAGGCCTCGCCGCTGGGCATGATCCTCGTGCTCGCCATCATGGCCGTCCGTCTGGGCCTGCGCGGCTATGTCACCCGCAATGCCGGAGCGCTGCACGCATCGGTGAACGACATCACGGACGCCTTCCTGCTACTGGCCGTTGGCGTGGTCTGCGCCAACCGCCTGGAGATGGCGCTGCGCGCGACCCGCCTGCTCGCAGAGGCGCGAAAAGCGCCATGACCTTTCGGCTCAGGCGGCGAGTTTCGCCAGTTCCGTCAGCACCTTTTCCGCCGCGTTCAGCCGCTGCTCAGGCGTTTCCCACTCGCCCTTGACCACCACCTTGTGATCAGGACGCAGGCGCCATGCAATCTGGTTCTTACCAATGAATTCAATCAGCCGGCCAGGGTTCTTGAAGTCATCACCCCGGAAGGTCACGACCGCGCCCTTCGGACCGACGTCGATCTTGGAAACATTGGCCTCGCGGCAAAGGCCCTTGATGGCGACCACCTTCAGCAACTGGCCGGCTTCCGGCGGCAGCGGTCCGAAGCGGTCGATGAGCTCAGCGGCCAGCGCCTCGCGATCCTGCGCCTTCTCGGCGTCCGACAGGCGGCGGTAGAGCGACAGCCGCACGTTGAGGTCGGGCACATATTCCTCGGGGATCAACACGGCCGCACCGGTGTTGATCTGCGGCGACCAGCCCCGGTCGTTGTCGAGACCCTCTGCGCCGGCGCGGGTCTTCAGCTCGTTGACCGCGTCCTCCAGCATCTGCTGGTAGAGCTCGACGCCGATCTCGCGGATGTGGCCGGACTGTTCCTCGCCCAGGAGGTTCCCGCCACCCCGGATATCCAGGTCGTGGCTGGCCAGCTGGAAGCCCGCGCCCAGGCTGTCCAGCGACTGCAGCACCTTCAGGCGCTTCTCGGCCGACAGCGTGATCTGCTTCTCCGCCGGCGTCGTCAGGTAGGCGTAGGCGCGGCTCTTGGCCCGGCCCACGCGGCCGCGCAGCTGGTAGAGCTGCGACAGGCCGAACATGTCGGCGCGGTGGATGATCAGGGTGTTGGCGGTGGGGATATCGAGACCGCTCTCCACGATCGTGGTCGAGAGCAGCACGTCGTACTGGCCCTCGTAGAAGGCGCTCATCACGTCCTCGAGCTGGGTCGGCGCCATCTGCCCGTGGCCGACGACGAACTTCACCTCGGGGACCTGCTCGCGCAGGAAGCGTTCCAGTTCGGGCAGGTCGGAGATGCGCGGGGCCACATAATAGGCCTGGCCGCCCCGGTACTTCTCGCGCAACAGCGCCTCGCGGATCACCACCGGGTCCCATGGCGTGATGTAGGTGCGCACGGCCAGGCGGTCGACCGGCGGGGTGGCGATGATCGACATCTCGCGCAGGCCTGACAGCGACATCTGCAGGGTGCGCGGGATCGGCGTGGCGGTCAGCGTCAGCATGTGCACGTCGGCGCGAAGCTCCTTGAGCTTCTCCTTGTGCTTGACCCCGAAGTGCTGCTCCTCGTCGACGATCACCAGGCCGAGGTTGCGGAAACCCACCTGCTTGGAGAGCACCGCGTGGGTGCCGACGATGATCTCGACCTCGCCGTTCTTCAGCGCCTCGCGTGTCTCGACGGCCTCCTTGGCAGGGACCAGGCGGGAAAGGCGGCGCACCTTGACCGGCCAACCCTCGAACCGCTCAGTGAAGGTCTTGTAGTGCTGACGGGCGAGCAAGGTCGTCGGCGCAACGACGGCCACCTGCTGGCCGCTCATGGCGACCACGAAGGCGGCCCGCAGCGCTACCTCGGTCTTGCCGAAGCCCACGTCGCCGCAGATCAGCCGGTCCATCGGCTTGCCGGCGCCGAGGTCCTCCAGCACGTCGTGGATCGCGGTCAGCTGGTCCTCAGTCTCCTCGTACGGGAAGCGGGCGCAGAATTCGTCGAACACGCCGTGCGGAGGGTCGATGGCGTCGGTCGTGCGCATGGCCCGCTCGGCGGCGATGCGGATCAGGCCCGCCGCCATCTCGCGCAGCCGGGTCTTGGCGCGGGCCTTACGCGCCTGCCACGCCGCCCCGCCCAGCCGGTCGAGCTGGACGCCGTCGGTCTCGGCGCCATAGCGGGTCAGCAGGTCGATGTTCTCCACCGGCAGGTAGAGCTTGGCCTCGCCGCCGTAGTGCAGTTCCAGGGTGTCGTGCGGCGCGCCCTGCACATCCAGGGTCTTAAGGCCCTCGTAGCGGCCGATGCCGTGGTCGATATGCACCACCAGGTCGCCCGGCGTCAGCGACGACGCCTCGGCCAGGAAGTTCGAGGCCCGGCGCTTGCGGCGCGGGCGCGACAGCCGGTCGCCCAGAATGTCGGTCTCGGAGATCACCGCCAGCCGGTCGGTCTCGAACCCGGCCTCGAGCGGCAGCACCACGCGTTGCGGGATCTTCGGGTCGGCGGCCTTGGCGGCGTCCCAGTAGGACGCGAGGCTGATGTTGTTCAGGCCATGGTCGGCGAGCATCGAGCCCAGGCGGTCGGACGATCCATCCGACCAGGAGGCGAACAGCACCCGCTTGCCGTCGGCGGCCAGCTTGCGGGCATGGTCGGCGGTGGCCTCGAAGAGGTTGACGCTGTCGCGCTGGCGCTCGGGCGCGAAGCTGCGGCCGGCCCGCGCGCCCATGTCGACGACGGTGGCGCCCTCGGCCTCCTGGAAGGCGGAGAACCGGCGCGTGGCCCGCCTGGCCAGTTCGCCCTGCCACTCCTCGGCGCTCAGGTAGAGCCGGTCGGGCTCCAGCGGATGATACTGCACCCGCCGTTCGGTGGCCGCGCGCGACTCGTAGGCATCCGCGATCAGCGCCAGGCGCTCGTCCCGGGCCTCGCGCGACAGGTGATCCAGCGCCACCAGCGCCCCGCCCGGCAGGTAGTCGAACAGCGTCGCCATATCGGGATAGAACAGCGGCAGCCAGTGCTCCATGCCGGCGCGCCGGCCGCCTTCCGAGACGGTTGCGTAGAGCGGATCGTCGCCGGCCGCGCCGAAGGCTTCCAGGTAGCCGGTGCGGAAGCGGGCGATGGCGGCCTTGTCCAGCAGGGCCTCGCTGACCGGCAGCAGGTCGAACGTCTTGAGCTGCCGGGTCGAGCGCTGGGTCTCGGGGTCGAAGGCGCGGATGGATTCCAGCGTGTCGCCGAACAGGTCCAGGCGCACAGGCTCCTCGGCGCCCGGCGGGAAGACGTCGATCACGCCGCCACGGATGGCGAACTCGCCGCGTTCGGAGACGGTGGAGGCGCGCTGGTAGCCGTTGACCGCGAAATAGGCCTCCAGCTCGGCGAGTTCGACGGCCTGGCCCGGGCGCGCCGAATAGCCGGCCCGCTGCACCGCGGTCTTGGGCGGGACCCGCTGGATGAGCGCCGGGGCCGAGGTGACCAGCAGCCGCGGGGTCTTCTCGTCCAGTCCCTCGACCAGCCGGTAGAGGGTGGTCATCCGGTGGGCGGCGACGCCCGGGGACGGGCCGATGCGGTCGTAGGGCAGACAGTCCCAGGCCGGGAAGGTGACAATCTCGACGGTCGGGGCGAAGAACCGGAAGGCCTCGACGAAGGCCGAGAGCCGGGCGCCGTCGCGCGCCACGAAGACCGACAGGCCCTTCCGCGCGCGGACGATATCGGCCATGACCAGCGCGTCGAAGCCTTCCGGCGCGCCCACCAGGTCCAGGCGGCCCGGATCGTCGGCGACACGCCGCATCTCGGCGGCGCTCACCGGGCGGGAGGCGTCATCCGCCATGACCGGTCCCGCGTTCGGCGTGCAGCACCAGCCGGTAGGCCTTGATCTTCCGCATGATCTCGCCGTCGAACTCCGGCGGCGTGGGCGCGGTTCCCATGATCCAGGCGTAGAGGTCGTGGTCCGGGGTCTCGAGCAGCATCTCGAACCAGTCAAGCTCGTCGCACGTGAAGCCGCCGACGTGCTTGTCCGCGAACGGCCCCAGAATGAGGTCCGCTTCCCGGAAGCCCCTGCGCCAAGCGCGGAACTTCAGCTTCTTCAGCCGAGCGTCATCGTCCGTGGTCATGAGAAGGCGCGGATATAGGCCGCGCCCGCCCAGGACGCCAGTCGCTCTCTTCAGCTCTTCGGCTTGGCCGGCGCGGGCGCCGCGGGTGCGGCAGGCGCCACATAGGGCGAGCTATATGTGATCTTGGCCGTGGACGCCGTCTTGAGCGCGGCCACCTCCTTGGCCACCGCCGCCTGGGCCTTCTGCTGCTGCAGGATCTGGGTGGCGATCTTGGCGGCGGTGGGACCGGTGATCGGCGACGGCTTCACGCCCCGGATCTGGAGGATCACGGCGCCGGCTCCCACGGGGGTCACGAAGACCTCGCCCGGCTTCATGGCCGCGAACCGCGCCGAAAGGCGGGGGTCGGCGCGCAGGGTGTCGAGCTGATCGACGGCGCGCTGGAAGGGCACATTGCGGGCCTGCAGGAGGGCCGCCACGCTTTCCATGGTGTTGAGGGGACGCAGCGCCTCCTGCAAGGCCGCGTCGGGCATGCTCGGCAGCCGCAGTTGCTCGACGAGGTAGACCGCGTGGTTGGCGAACATCTCCGGATGCGCCGCCACGAAGGCGTCGGCCTCCTGGGCGGTGGGCGGAGCAAGCTTTTCGGTCACCGAACGCTCGAAGAGACCCGCCTCGACCGACTCCTTGGCGGCGCTTACCAGCGTCAGCCCGGCCGGCGTCTTGTCGAGACCCTTTTCCCGCGCCGCCTTGGCCATCACCTTGCGGGTCACGATGCGGTCCAGCGCCTGCTGGCGCACGTCCTGGGCGTCGATGGGCACGCCAGCGGCGGTCATCTCCGTCTCCAGCGCCGTCTCGGTGATCGTATCGCCGGCCGCGGTGGCCGCGACGGGGCTGACCTTGTCCTTGGTCTTCTCGCTACAGGCGGACAGCGCAAGCGCGAGAAAGAGCGGTGCGACGACGAACTTCGAAACGGCCATGTGAGTCCTCTTCTGTGCGGCGCGACCATAGCGCCAAGTCCGCCCCCGCGCACCAGCTTCAGCTTTGGGAGCTTGACACGGGATGCGTTTCGCAATGGCCATCCCCGCGAAATGCGGCCGGAGATCCTGTTCCCGCTCTATGCGCCCGTCACCTCGCTGAAGGGGGTGGGCCCGCGCGTGGCCCCGCTGCTGCAGCGGCTGGCGGGCCCGGTCGTGCGCGACGTGGCGTTCCTCAAGCCGCACTCGGTGATCGTGCGGACACCGGCCATGCTTTCGGCGTCCCTGGACGGGCAGGTGATGACCTTCGAGGTGGCCATCGACGACATCCAGCGGCCGCGCGGTTCGGCCCAGCCCCTGCGCATGCGGGTGTCGGACCCCACCGGCTTCATGACGTTGGTGTTCTTCGGCCGCTTCGGCGACCAGATCGAAAAGCGCCATCCGGTGGGAGCCCGGCGGATCATCTCCGGCAAGGTGGAGGATCGCGCCTTTGGCCGCCAGATGGTCCACCCCGACTACATGGTCGCCCCGGACAAGGCCGACGAGATTCCGCAGATCGAGGCGGTCTATCCGGCCACCGAGGGGTTACCGCCGCGCCGGGTTCGCGGGTTCGCCGCGGAGGCCCTGGAGCGGACGCCCGCCCTGCCCGAATGGCAGGATCCGGCCTGGCTGGCGCGCGAACGGTTCCCAAGCTGGCGCGAGGCGCTGGCCCGCCTGCATGCGCCGGAAGGCGACGGGGACCTCTCGCCGCTGGCGCCGCACATGCGCCGCCTGGCCTATGACGAACTGCTGGCCCAGCAACTGGCCATGGCCCAGCGCAAGGCCGAACGCCGCAAGGAGCCCGCCGCGAAAATCGCGCCGAGCGAAGTCGCGGCTGCGATCCGGGCCGACCTGCCTTTCGCCTTCACCGGGGCGCAGGAACGGTCGCTGGGCGAAATCCGTGCCGACCTGGCCGCCGGCGAGCGGATGAGCCGCCTGATCCAGGGCGACGTGGGTTCCGGCAAGACCGTGGTGGCCATGTGCGCCATGGCCGACGTGGCGGTGGGCGGCGGGCAGAGCGCGCTGATGGCGCCCACCGAAATCCTCGCCCGCCAGCACTACGAGACGATCGCCGGCCCCCTCACCGCCCACGGCGTGGGCGTGATCCTGCTGACCGGCCGCGACAAGGGCGCGGGCCGGGCCGACAAGCTGCGGGCGCTGGCGTCAGGCGCCGTGAAGGTCGCGGTGGGCACCCATGCGCTCTTCCAGGACGACGTGGCGTTCCATCAACTGCAGCTCGCGGTGATCGACGAGCAGCATAGGTTCGGGGTCAACGACCGCCAGCGGCTGCAGACCAAGGGCTGGGCAACCCACATGCTGGCGATGTCGGCCACGCCGATCCCGCGCACCCTGGAGCTCACGGTCTACGGCGACCTCGACGTCAGCCGCATCGACGAGAAGCCGCCGGGCCGCACGCCGGTCGCCACCCGCGCCGCGCCGATGACCCGGATCAACGAGGTGGAGGCCCGCCTGCGCGACGCCGTGGCCGGCGGCGCCCAGGCCTTCTGGATCTGCCCGATGGTCTCGGAGTCGGAACTGGTCGACCTGAAGGCCGCCGAGACCCGCGCAATGGAGCTGAAGGAGACCATCGGCCCCAGCGTCGGCCTGATCCACGGCAAGATGGCCGCCGGGGCCAAGGATACGGTGATGGCCGAGTTCGCCGACGGGCGGCTGTCGGTGCTGGTGGCCACCACGGTGGTGGAAGTCGGCGTCAACGTGCCCAACGCCACCATCATGATCATCGAGCAGGCCGAGCGGTTCGGGTTGGCCCAGCTGCACCAGCTGCGCGGCCGGGTCGGCCGGGGCCGGCAGGAGAGCGCCTGCGTCCTGCTCTACGATCCGCCCCTGTCGGAGACCGCCCAGAAGCGGCTGGATATCCTGCGGCGCACCGATGACGGGTTCCTGATCGCCGAGACCGACCTGGAACTGCGCGGCGGCGGCGACGCGCTGGGCCTCAAGCAGTCGGGCTTTCCCGACTACGTCTTCGCCGATCCCTTCACGCACCGCGACCTGATCGCGGCCGCCGGCGACGACGCGCGGCTGATCGTCGGGCGCGATCCGGAGCTGACGAGCGAGCGCGGCAAGGCGCTGCGGGTTCTGGAGGAGCTGTTCGACTGGAAGGCGGGTCTAGGGTTGCGGGACGCGGGTTAGCGGCCGGCCATCGCCGAAACGCGGGCGAGCGCGTCGGTTTCGATATCGAGGTAGAAGAGGTTGTAGCCGGGGACGCGGCGGCGCGCCGTCCAGCTGCCGGAGGGTTTCAGCGACGCCGACTTGGCGGTCGAGACGTGCAGCAGGCCGCCCTGGCATCGCGCGGAGACCTGGCGGGCCATGAACGCGGGCCTCGCGCCCCACTCCAGGTCCGTGGCGTTGGCGGCGCCCTGATGCAGGCGGGCCGGCGCCGGCTGGTCGCTGACCGCGCCCAGGAGGGGATTGAAGCACAGGGCGGGCCGGCGCCCGAGGTTCTCCAGCACCGGCCCGTTCCAGACCAGGGCCCGGTCGAGGATCGCCTGGGTGATCTCCAGGTCGCCGTCGGAGACCGCGGCCCAGGCCGCCAGGCAGCCCGTCTGGCCGCGCTGCACGCAGGGCGGGATCGGCGGCCTGTCTGCCGGCACTACCGTGGCGGCCAGGTAGGCCACGGCCAGCCGGGCCCGCAGGTCGGCGTCGGGGGCCACCTCATCGGCCAACAGGCGCGCGGCCAGGGTTCCGCCCTGCTCCACCCCCACGATGACGAACGGACGGCCGGCGTTGTAGTGATCGAGGTAGTAGCGGAACGCATGGGCCACATCGCGATAGGCGAAGGCCCGGGCCTCGCGGGCGTCTTCGCGCAGGGTCAGCAGGGTGTAGAGGCTGGCCTGCCTGTAGCGCGGCGCGAAGATCCGCCCCACCCGGACGAAAGGGCCGGCGTAGTTGGGCGCGATCACCTTGCGGAACAGCCGGTCCGCCCTGGCCTCGTTGATCGGCGCGTTCCAGTCCCGGCCGCCGTCATAGGTCGTGGGGGCCACGAAGAACACGTCGGCCGGCGGATCGCCGGGCCTGGCCCGCGGATCGGTCGGCATCAGCGCCCAGCTCATCCGCTTGCCGTAGTCGGGCTCGGAGGGCGGCTTGTAGATCTGGTAGGGCGTTTTCGGGTCCAGGGCGAAGCGCGCGAGGTCACCCCAGAAGGCGGCGACCGCCACGCCCAGGACGGCCGCGACCGTCACGACGAACAGCACAAGCCACCGCGCGCTTCGCGACGGGGCCCGGGTCATAGTCAGCGGTTGGGGTCGGGCTGGCTGAGGTAGCGCCCGACATAGTCGGCGATCCCCTCCTCCAGCGGCGTGGCGGGCGTGGCGTAGCCGGCGGCCCGCAGGCGCTCCATCCTCGCCTCGGTGAAGTACTGGTACTTGTCGCGGATGGCTGGCGGCATGGGCGTGTAGTCGATCTGGGCGTTCTTGCCGGCGGCGCGGAACACCGCGCGCGCCATGTCCTCGAAGCTCCGCGCCTGGCCGGAGCCCAGGTTATAGACGCCGTTGACCTGAGGATTCTCCAGCAGCCAGCGGGTGACGTCGGCGGCGTCGCGCACATAGACGAAGTCGCGCTTCTGGCCGCCGTCGGGAATATCCTCGCGATAGCTCTTGAAGAGCTGCACGGCGTGACCGTCGCGGACGTGCGGCCAGATCTGCGAGGCCACCGACTTCATCGAGTGCTTGTGCTCTTCGTTGGGCCCGTAGACGTTGAAGAACTTCAGGCCAACCCATTGCGGGGGCGCGTAGTCGCGCAGCGCCTGCCGCTTGGCGAAGAGGTCGAACAGCGCCTTCGACCAGCCGTAGGTGTTGAGCGGCCGAAGCGCCGCCAGGGCCTCGTAGTCGTTGTCGTCGTCGAAGCCGTGGGTCCCGTCCCCGTAGGTCGCCGCCGAAGAAGCGTAGATCAGCCGGCGCTGGCGGTCGGCGCACCAGCGGAACAGGTCGCGCGACAGCATGAAGTTGGACTGTACGATCTTGTCGGCGTCCGGCTCGGTGGTGGACGACACCGCGGCCATGTGCACCACGATCTCTATGTCGCGCCAGCGCTTCTCCAGCCACTCCATCATGTCTTCCGGCGCCACGAAGTCGCCGATCGGGTGCTTGGCGATGTTCCGCCACTTGCCCAGCTCGGCCTCGTGCAGGCGGTCGCAGACGACCACGTCGAGGGTGCGGTCCTCGGCCAGCCGGGCCACGATGTTGGAGCCGATGAATCCGGCGCCGCCGGTGACGAAGGCGATCCTGCGCTGGGTCATGCGGGCGCCTTCCTGGCCATGCGGGCGATAGCGGCGGTGGTGGAATAGCCTTCGACGATCGGGGCCAGCTTGACCTCGCCGCCCCAGGACTTGACCAGGTCGCCGCCCACCACCTGGTCCTCGGAATAGTCGGCCCCCTTGATCAGGACGTCTGGCCGCGCGGCCTCGATCAGCTTGACCGGCGTCGCCTCCCCGAACGGCACGACCAGGTCCACCCCGCCCAGGCCGGCGAGCACCAGGGCCCGGGATTCCAGGTCGTTGACGGGACGGCCCTCGCCCTTCAGGGCGCGGACGGAGTCGTCGGAGTTGAGGCCGACGATCAGCCGGTCGCACCAGGCCCGCGCCTGACTGAGGTAGGCCACGTGGCCCTTGTGCAGGATGTCGAAGCAGCCGTTGGTGAAGCCGATGCGCAGGCCCTTGGCGCGCCAGCGGGCGACCTCGTCGACCATGCGCTGGGCGGTGGCGACCTTGGCCTCGGCCGGCGCCAGGTGCGCGGAGATGGCGGCTTCCACCAGTTCGTCCGGCGAGACCGTCGCGGTGCCGATCTTGCCGACCGCCACGCCCGAGGCGAGCTGGGCGAAGGCGATGGCGTCCTCGATCCGCGCGTCGGCGGCCAGGGCGAGGCCCAGCGCCGCCAAGGTCGTGTCGCCCGCCCCCGAAGCGTCGAACACCTCGCGCGCGGCCGTCGGGAAATGGCGGACGGGCTCGCCGCGCACGGCCAGCGAGATGCCCTTGGCCGCGCGGGTCACCAGGATCGCGCGAGCTTCCCAGAGCTGCAGCGCGCGCGCCAGCGCCTGCTCGATCTGCTCGTCGGTCTCGGTCGCCATGTCGGTGGCGTTGGCCAGCTCGGCGGCGTTGGGCTTGATCAGGTCGACGGGGCCGTAGCGGGCGAAGGAGCGCGCCTTGGAATCCACCACCAGCCGGCCGCCTGACTCGGCGGCGGCCTCGCGGCAGACGGCGATCACCGCCTCGGTGACCACCCCCTTGCCGTAGTCCGACAGCAGGATGGCGCCGGCGCCCTTGGCCGCGTCGCGGATGGTGCGGACCAGGCGTTGCTCGACGTCGCCGGTGACCGGGGCGTTGGTCTCCAGATCGACGCGCAGCAACTGCTGGCCGCCGGACACGAAGCGGGTCTTCAGCGTCGTCGGCCGTTCGGGGTCCGTGACCAGATAGCCCTCTACGCCGGTCTCCTCGCCGACCAGGCGCATGGCCTCATGGCCCTCGGCGTCGCCGCCGATCAGGCCGACCAGCGACACCTCGCCGCCCAGCGCCGCGACATTGCGCGCCACGTTGCCGGAGGCGCCCAGCATCATCAGCTCGCGCGAGCGGGCGAGCACCGGGACCGGCGCCTCAGGCGAGACGCGGCTTACCTCGCCATAGACGTAGCGGTCGACCATCAGGTCGCCGACACAGGCGACGCGCGTGCCAGGCGCCAGGCCCAGGAGGTGCTGGAGCGCGGAAAGATCCATGGGAAGCGGTGTGCGGCGCGTCGATGCCGGGGTCAAGCGGCCCGGAGGCGCTTGGCTAGGGCGTCGAATTCGAGGAGCTCGGCCACCAGGCCTTCGAACTGGCTCAAGGGCACCATGTTCGGCCCGTCGGATGGGGCATTGTCCGGATCGGGATGGGTCTCCAGGAACACCGCCGCGACGCCGACCGCCACCGCGGCCCGCGCCAGCACCGGAACATACTCGCGCTGGCCGCCCGAGGTGGCGCCCTGCCCGCCGGGCTGCTGCACGGAATGGGTGGCGTCGAAGACCACCGGACAGCCGATCTCCGCCAGGATCGGCAGCGCCCGCATGTCGGAAACCAGGGTGTTGTAGCCGAAGGAGGCCCCGCGCTCGCAGGCCATGACGTTGGGATTGCCGGTGGAGAGCACCTTGGCCACGACGTTCTGCATGTCCCAGGGCGCGAGGAACTGGCCCTTCTTGACGTTGACGGCCTTGCCGGTCCGGCCGGCGGCCAGCAGCAGGTCGGTCTGGCGGCAGAGGAAGGCCGGGATCTGCAGCACATCGACCGCCTGGGCGGCCTCGGCGCACTGGTCGATCTCGTGGACGTCGGTCAGGGTCGGCAGGCCGGTGACCTCGCGGATCTCGGCGAAGATCGGCAGCGCCTCGCTGAGCCCTATGCCGCGGGCGGTGTTCACGGAGGTGCGGTTGGCCTTGTCGAAGGAGGTCTTGTAGATCAGGCCGATGCCCAGTCGGGCCGCGATCTCCTTGAGGGCGTGGGCGGTCTCCAGCGCGTGCTGGCGGCTTTCCAGCTGGCAGGGGCCGGCGATCACCGACAGCCGCTCGGCGTTGCCGATGCGCACGGCGGGCCCCGCGCCGGTGGATATCGCGATGACAGCGTTGGGCTCGGTCAAGGTGCTGGTCCGGTTCTCGTCAGAGGGCTAAGTGGCGCGCGGTGCAAGGGTTCACAAGCGTAAATGCCGCGTCCAAGCGGGCGCGCCGACCGTAATCCTATCTTCCCGGCGCCTTGTCGCCGGGCCCTGGATCGGTGGTATGTTCAATGTTGGGGACAGGGGAAGTCTGAGTATGAGCGTGGCCCAGGAAACGCCTCTGGCGGAGCTTGCCGTGGACGGGCGGCGGTTCCACCGCCTGCCCCAGCTTGCCGACGCGCCGCTGGCCTTCCGCGTCGCGCTCCGGATCATCGCCCGGAACTGGACCCTGGGCTCGATCACCTTCGTGCTGCCTTCGGGGCACGAGATGCACGTCTCCTCGAACCAGCCCGGCCCGGACGCGCGCCTGATCGTGCACGATTTCCGCTTCATGCGCCGCGCGCTGGCCACCGGCGACATCGGATTCGCCGAGGGCTACATGGCCGGCGAATGGGACACCCCGGACCTGCCGGACCTGCTCAGCGTCTTCGCGGCCAACTGGCACCGGCTGCACCAGGTGACGATGGGCAATCCGCTGACCTGGACGTTCAACCGCATCACCCACGCCCTGCGCGGCAATTCCCGCACCGGCGCGCGCAAGAACATCCACGCCCACTACGACCTCGGCAACGCCTTCTACGAGCGCTGGCTCGACCCGACGATGACCTACTCCTCGGCCCGCTACGAGACGCCCGGCCAGCCGCTGGAAGCCGCGCAGACCGCGAAATACCGCGCGCTCGCCCAGGGCATGGGCCTGCAGTCCGGCCAGAGCGTGCTGGAGATCGGCTGTGGCTGGGGCGGTTTCGCCGAGTTCGCGGCCCGCGAGGTGGGCGCGCGGGTCACCGCCATCACCATCTCCGAGGAACAGTACAAGTTCGCCAGGGATCGGATGTTCGCCCAGGGCCTCAACGACAAGGCAGACATCCGATTCGTCGACTACCGCGACGTGGAGGGCCAGTTCGACCGCGTGGCCTCCATCGAGATGTTCGAGGCGGTGGGCGAGAAATACTGGCCGGCCTATTTCGACAAGATCCAGGGGAGCCTGAAGTCCGGCGGGCGCGCCGGCCTGCAGGTCATCACCATCCGCGACCAGGACTTCGAGGAATACCGGAGCCGCGCCGACTTCATCCAGAAGTACATCTTCCCCGGCGGCATGCTGCCGTCCGAGGAGCGCCTGAAGCTGGTCACCGACCGGGCGGGCCTGGGCTGGACGGGGATCACGCGGTTCGGGCAGGACTACGCCGAGACCCTGGCCGCCTGGCACCGCAGCTTCGACGCGGCCTGGAACGAGATCCGCGCGCTGGGCTTCGACGAACGCTTCCGCAAGCTCTGGAAGTTCTACCTCAGCTACTGCGAGGCGGGCTTCCGGACCGAGCGGACCAATGTGGTGCAGCTCTCGCTCGCCAAGGCGTGATGTCGCCCCTGTTGCTGGCCCGGTCCGGCGATTAAGTAGCGGGCATGACCATCGCGCGAAGCGTCCTGGACGCCATCGGGAACACCCCGCTCATCCGGCTGAACCGCGCGAGCGCGCAGACCGGCTGCGAGATCCTCGCCAAGGCCGAGTTCATGAACCCCGGCCAGTCGGTGAAGGACCGCGCGGCCCTGTTCATGGTCCGCGACGCCGAGGCCAAGGGCCTGCTCAGGCCCGGCGGGCGGATCGTCGAGGGCACGGCCGGCAACACCGGCATCGGCCTGGCGATGGTCGGCAAGGCGCTGGGCTACCGGTGCACCATCGTCATCCCCCGCACCCAGAGCCAGGAGAAGAAGGACGCCATCCGGCTCTATGGGGCCGAGCTCGTCGAGGTGGACGCCGTCCCCTATTCCAACGAAATGAACTACGTGAAGTATTCCGGCCGCCTGGCCCAGGACCTTGACGCCAGCGAGCCCGGCGGCGCGATCTGGGCCAACCAGTTCGACAACGTCGCCAACCGCGAGGCGCACGTGATCGGCACCGGCCCGGAGATCTGGGCCCAGACCGGCGGGCGGGTGGACGGCTTCATCAGCGCGGTCGGCTCCGGCGGCACGCTGGCGGGGGTGGCCCTGGCGCTTAGAGCGAAGAACCCGGGCGTCGCCATCGGCCTGGCCGATCCGCACGGGGCGTCGCTCTATTCCTGGTACACAGACGGCGAGCTGAAGGCCGAGGGGACCTCGATAAGCGAGGGCATCGGCCAAGGGCGGATCACCGCCAACCTGGAAGGCATGACCGTCGACCGCGCCTACCGGATCTCCGACGAGGAAATGCTGCTGGCGATCTACGACCTGGTCGAGCACGAGGGGCTGGTGATGGGCGGATCGACCGGGATCAACGTCGCCGGCGCCATCCGCATGGCGAGAGACCTGGGACCAGGCAAGACGATCGTCACCGTGCTTTGCGACCACGGCCAGCGCTACCAGTCGAAGATCTACAACCCGGCGTTCCTCCAGGAGCGCGGCCTGCCGGCCCCGGCGTGGATGGCGTGAGCGACCCTCTGGTTTCCACGGCCTGGCTGGCCGAACGGTTGGACGATCCGGGCGTCCGAATCCTTGACGGCAGCTGGTGGATGCCGGCCGAGGGGCGCGATCCGCACGCGGAGTACGTCGCGGGGCATATCCCCGGCGCGGCGTTCTTCGACATCGACGCCATCGCCGACCGGACGACCGACCTGCCGCACATGCTGCCGTCGCCGGAGGCGTTCGCCAAGGCCGCGGGCGTGCTTGGCCTCAGCCGCGCCTCGACCATCGTCGCCTACGACAGCTTCGGCGTGCGCGCCGCGGCCCGGGTGTGGTGGACGCTCCGAGTCATGGGGTTCGAGACCGTCGTAGTCCTCGATGGCGGGCTCAGGGCCTGGAGCGCCGAGGGCCGGCCGGTCGAGTCCGGCGACGTCGTGCCGGCGCCCACGTCCGTGACGCCCGCGTTCCACCCCGGCTTGGCGCGCAGCCTGGCCGACGTCCGCCACGTGATCGAGAGTGGCGGCGCTCAGATCGTCGATGCTCGCGGCGGCCCGCGCTTCCGCGCCGAGGTCCCCGAACCCCGGGCGGGCCTCCGCTCCGGCCACATGCCCGGCGCCCGCAACCTGCCCTTCGACACCTTGCTGGACGCGGACGGGCGCATGAAGCCGCCGGCCGCCATCCGCGCGGTCTTCGAAGCCGCCGGCGTCGATCTCGCCCAGCCGATCATCACGACCTGCGGCTCGGGAATCACCGCCTCGGTGCTGGCCCTGGCGCTGGCTCGCCTGGGCCGCTGGGACGCGGCGGTCTACGACGGCTCCTGGACCGAATGGGGCGGCATGGCTGATACGCCCGTCGTCACCGGCGCCTGAGCGTCGCCGCGCCTTGAATCGGGAATATCCACGGGCTCTAAGGGACCGCGAGGGCGTCGTCATCGCCCGGCAGCGCGCGGCCAAGCAACCCCATGGACGATGAAACCCGCCTGATCCGCGCCGGCCACGCGCCCGGCGCCCTGGCCAAGACGGTCGGGCCGCCGATCCAGAAGGGCTCGACGATCCTGCTGCCGGACGCGGCATCCCTCTATCCCAGCGACGATTCCATCACCTACGGCCGCCAGGGCCTCTCGGCCCAGTTCGCGTTGCAGGCGGCGCTGGCCGAAATGGAGGGCGCGGCGGGCGTCACCCTCTTCCCCTCTGGTCTGGCGGCGCTGGCGGGGGCCTTGCTGGCGGTGCTGAAGGCCGGCGACGAGGTGCTGGTGGTCGACACCATCTACAAGCCGACCCGGCGGTTCTGCGACCGCATGCTGAAGCGTTTCGGAGTCGCCGTGCGCTATTACGACCCGCGACAGTCTCCCGATGACCTGGTGGACAGCGTCTCGGACGCGACGCGGCTGATCCTGATGGAATCGCCCGGCTCGCTGTCCTTCGAGATGCAGAACGTGGGCCGGATCGCCGAACTCGCCCGGGCGCGCGGCGTCCTGACCATGGCCGACAACACCTGGGGCGCGGGTTACCTGCACAGGCCGCTGGCGCATGGGGTGGATATCTCCGTCCAGGCGCTGACCAAATATGTCGGCGGCCATTCGGACGTGTTCATGGGCTCGGCCGCGGCCAAGGACCCGAAGCTGGTGCGCGCGCTCGAGGACGGCGTGCTGCACCTGGGCTGGGCCGTCTCCGGCGACGACGCCTACCAGATGCTCCGTGGGCTGCGGACGCTTCCGACGCGCCTGGCGCGGCAGGGCGAGAGCGGGCTCCTGGTGGCCGCCTGGCTGCGCGACCAGCCGCAGGTCGTCCAGATGCTCCACCCCGCCCTGCCCGGCTGTCCGGGCCACGAACTCTGGGCGCGCGACTATACCGGCGCCTGCGGGCTCTTCGGATTCGTCCTGCGGCCGGGTCCGGACCTGGCCGTCAACGCCTTCCTGGACGCCCTGGAGCTCTTCGGGCTGGGGTTCTCCTGGGGCGGGTTCGAGAGCCTGGCGATCTCCTGCGACGAACAGCTCGCGAACCGGACGTTCAGGCGCGACTACGGCGGCCCGCTGATTCGCCTGCACGTGGGCCTGGAGAGTCCGGCCGACCTGATCGCCGACCTCCAGCGTGCGCTCGAAGCCTACGCCAAGGCCACCGCCTGAAACCGGACATCCTCGCTTCGTGGCGGACGGCGAGCTACACGACCGGCGCGATCCGCCGATAACCGGCGGGCGACAGATGAGCGGCGGACTTCGTGTGAGCGACGGCGAACTGGACGACTTCATGGCCGCCGAGGGCCTGCCGGAGGGCTTCCGGACCACCGTCGAGCTGGTCTGCGAGCCGCTGGCGGCGCGCGCCCAGCGGCGGCGCCAGGACCGCAAGCGCTCGGCCATCGTCGGGCTCTGCGGCCCACAGGGCTCGGGCAAGTCCACCATCGTGGCGGCCACGAAGGTCCTGCTGGAGGCGCGCGGCATGCGCACCGTCACCCTGTCGCTCGACGACTTCTACCTGACGCGCGAGGCGCGCCAGCGGTTGGCCAAGGACGTGCATCCCCTGCTCGCCACCCGCGGGCCGCCGGGAACCCACGACGTGGCGCTGGCCGGCGCGGTCCTCGACCAGCTCCGCGCCAAGGGCAAGGTCACCCTGCCCCGCTTCGACAAGGCGGCCGACACCCGCGCCCCGCGCGGGACGTGGGAGACCGTGGCTTCGCCCGTCGACGTGGTGCTGCTGGAAGGCTGGTGCCTGGGAGCGGTGGCGCAAGGGGCGGCGGCGCTGCGCGAGCCGGTCAACGCGCTTGAGCGCGACGAAGACCCGGACGGCGTCTGGCGGACCTATGTCAACGACCAGCTCGACGGACCCTACCAGGCGCTGTTCGCCCGGGTCGCCGACCTGATCGTCCTGCAGGCGCCCAGCTTCGAAGTGGTGGCGGGCTGGCGGGCCGAACAGGAGCGCAAACTCCGGGACCGCGCCGGCGCCGGCATGTCCGACGCCGGGGTGGCGCGCTTCGTCGCCCACTACGAGCGCCTGACCCGCTGGATCCTGGCCGAGATGCCGGCCCGCGCCGACTGGGTGATTCCGCTCGACGCCGAACGGACGCCCTTCACCTGAGCTTGCGCGCCGACCCGCCGTCGGCCATCGTTTGCGCAAGAGCCAACAACGGAGGACGCCATGGGCGAGGCCATCTACGACATCCCACTGAAAACCATCGACGGGGCGCCGACCAAGCTGTCGGACTATGCTGGCAAGGTCATGCTGGTGGTCAATGTGGCCTCCAAGTGCGGCCTGACCCCGCAGTACGAGGGGCTGGAGGCGCTCTACCGCAAGCGCCGCGACGAGGGCCTGACGGTGCTGGGCTTCCCCGCCAACAACTTCCGCGGCCAGGAGCCAGGCACGGAGGCCGAGATCGCCGAATTCTGCTCGACCACCTATGGCGTCGATTTCCCGATGTTCGAGAAGATCAGCGTCGCCGGATCCGACAAGCACCCGCTCTATGACGCGCTCACCAAAGCCCGGCCGCAGGCCGACGGTGACGGCCCGATGCGGGAGCGGCTGAAGGGCTTCGGCATCGAGACCGGCGACGCGCCGGAGGTGGTCTGGAACTTCGAGAAGTTCCTGGTCGGCCGCGACGGCAAGGTCGCCGCCCGGTTCGCGCCTGACGTGGCGCCCGACGACCCGCGCGTCACCGCCGCCATAGACAAGGCGCTCGCCCAACCCGCCTGAACGGCCGTTCGAACGCGACGAGGCGTGGCCCTGGGCGACAGCCCGGGGTCTGCCCGGCGGCGGGAAGATTGGCGCGCCCTGCAGGACTCGAACCTGCAACCGCCTGCTTAGAAGGCAGGTGCTCTATCCGGTTGAGCTAAGGGCGCGTGGGGCCGCTAGTGGGTCCAGGGGACCTTACGCCCGAAGGCGAAATTGTCGGCATAGGCCTTGATGATCCGCTTGGCGGGCTTGGGGTCGATGATCTGGAACGCGATGCCGTGCTGGTCGGCGTAGCGGACCGCCTCCTCCCGGGTCTCGAAGGACAGCCGCACCTGGCTGGACTCGGTGTCGCCGGTCTGGGTCCAACCCATCAGCGCGTCCTGCCGGCGGGCGTCCTTGGGCTCGAACTCCAGCACCCAGTCCTTGGTCTTGGCGTTGCCCGACTGCATGGCGGTCCTGGACGGACGGAAGATGCGCGCGATCATGCCTTGGTCCCCAAAATCAGCCGGCGGTGGTCGGGGCGGCAAGATTCGAACTTGCGACCCTCTGCTCCCAAAGCAGATGCGCTACCAGGCTGCGCTACGCCCCGAGACGCCGGCGGGCTTGCGATATAGGCGTTTTCGGCTGACGCCAAGCGTCCCGGTCAGCCGCGCCTGAAGATCCGGTGCTCGATCCGGTCGCCGGGCAGGATGCCCAGCTGGGCGGCGCGACCGGCCGCCAGCTCCAGCACCGCCCGGATCTGCCCGCCGGCCGGCACCGGCGACTCGTCCAGCCTGGGCACATTGCGGGCGATGGAGAGCACCGTGCCGTCGGGGCGGATATAGACGATGTCCAGCGGGATGATCGTATTTCGCATCCAGAACGCGACGCCGTCGGTCGGCTTCTTGAAGTCGAACAGCATGCCGCGGTCGGGCGCCACGCGCTTGCGGCACATGAGCCCGTATTCCCGGGTGCGCTCGTTGTCGGCGAACTCGACCATGAAGCGCGCCGGCCCGCGGCTGGTCTGGATCGTCAGCGGCTGCAGCGGCGTGATCTCGGGCTGGCCCTTGCAGTGCGCCGGATCCTGCCTCGGAATCTGGGCCGCGGCCGGCAGGGGCGCGGCCAGCGCCACGGCCAGAGCCAGGACGACCCCGCCTATCGAAAACTTGGACAAATCCGGACTCCGGGAGACGCGCCGACAGGTCAGTCCAGAGAGGACTCGATCTCGGCCACAACAAGGCCCTTGGGCCCCTCCGCGAACCGCACCATGACGTCCTCGCCAGGCTGCAGGTCCTCCATACCCGAACGCCGCAGGGTTTCGATATGGACAAAGATGTCGCCGGGCTGGCCGTCGCGGACCACGAAGCCGTAGCCCTTGGTGCGGTTGAACCACTTCACCTTGGCCCGCTCCAGCGGTCCGCCACCGGAAGGCGGCGCCGATCGCAGCGTGCGGGCGGCGAACTCGCGCGCGGGCCGCGAGGCGTCCTCGCGCGGGCGGCGTTCGGTGGGCGGCGGGGCGGCGCTCTCATCGACCTCGACCACCTCATGCACCTGCCAGCCCTTGGGCCGGCGGACCACGTCGCAAACGATGATCGAGCCTTCCAGCGCGTGATCGCGGCCCGAGCTGCGCAGGCTGGTCACGTGGAGAAGCACATCCTTCAAATCGGTCTGGCTGGGATCGTCCGGAACAATGAAGCCATAACCCTTGCCCGGGTCGAACCATTTGACGCGCCCGGATATCCGCACGGACAGGTCCGGCGCATCGACATGCTCGAATTCGTAACCAGCCATCTGCCCCTCGGCCCGTTACTCCCGATCCCGAAATTCGGGTCAAGGCCAACTATAACACTGTTCTTGTAAGGATAGATGCGTCAATGGGGGAAATTATACGTACGCGCGCGCAGTGCGGCCGTGCACGTTATCGGGGAGGCGCGCCTGGCAGTCCCTAGGTCCGCTTTTGCCTCCTGGCAGGACGCCACGGCTCGCCAATTCTCACCGCTCAAACGGGCCGTTCCCCTCGTAAGCCGTCCCCAGTATCGCCACCCTTCCCCACTTGACGCCACCGCACGCCACGCCTTAGTTGTGGGGAAGGTAGTTGGGAACGGAGGGCGCAATGCCCAAGAAGGCGAAAGAGCTGGGTCCCCTCGAAGTGAGGGCGCTGACTAAATCACCGGGCATGCACGCGGTGGGCGGGGTGGCTGGCTTGCATCTGGTTGTGTCCAAGGTCCCCGAGGACGCGGTGGACCGGGTTCCTGCGGCATCCTGGGTGCTGCGGGTGATGATCGGCGGCAAACGCCACGACCTGGGCCTCGGCGGCTTTCCCGACGTCCCGCTCGCTGACGCCCGACGCAAGGCCCGTGAGGACCGCGAGGCCATCGCGAAGGGTAGAAATCCAGGCGAAGAGCGCCGGAAGGCCAAGGCGGCGCTTCTGGCCGACGCGGGCAAACTTCTGACGTTCAAACAGGCCGCAGAGGACTACCTAGCGGCTCATGAGAAGGGGTGGCGGAACCCCAAGCACCGCGCCGCCTGGAGCCACACGCTGGAGGCGTTCGCCTACCCCGTCCTCGGCAAACTGGCCTGCGCCGACATCGACACGCCGCATGTCCTCTCGGTCCTGCGCCCCCTGTGGGGCATCGGCGACGGAGGACCGAAGGCCCGCGTCGAGACTGGCAAACGACTGCGCCAGCGGATCGAGGCCATCCTGGACAGCGCCAAAGCCGCCGGGGCGATCAAGTCACCGTGGGAAAACCCGGCGCGGTGGTCCGGCCACCTTGACCAGTTGCTCGCCAAACCCCGCAAGCTTGCGCCCATTATCCACCGCAAGGCACTCCCGATAGACGACACGCCCGCCTTCATGGTGCTCCTCGCGAAGGTCGAGGGCATGGGCGCGCGCGCCCTGGCCTTCGCCATCTACACAGCGGCGCGCAGCGGAGAAGTGCGGGGTGCGACCTGGGCGGAAATCGACCTGGACGCGAAGGTCTGGACGGTCCCCGCTTCGCGGACGAAACAGGGCCGGGAGCACCGGGTCCCCCTGTCGGACGCAGCCGTCGAACTGCTGAACGCCCTTCCCCGCCTCGCCAAGTGCGAGATGGTGTTCCCGTCGAGTGCCGGCGCGCAGCTCAGCGACATGACGCTTTCCGCAGTTTGCCGCCGGATGGATGTGCCCGCCGTGCCGCACGGCTTCCGCTCCACCTTCCGGGACTGGTGCGGCGAGCGCACAGCCTTCGCCCGTGAGGTCGCCGAGGCCGCGCTGGGGCATTCGGTCGGCAACGAGGTCGAAGCGGCCTACCGGCGCGGTGACGCCCTGGAGAAGCGCCGGAAGCTGATGAACGCATGGGCGGGCTTCCTGGCCAAGCCTGTCGAACCGAAGGCCGGGAACGTCACCCCCTTTCGCGGGGTGGCGGCGTGAGCGGCCGACTGGTTGATAGGGAACTATGGGAGGCCGTTCTCGGGCCGTCGCCCGACGATGGCTTCGACGGCTACAGCCCTTTGGACCGCAGTTCATGGCCGCCCGAGACAGTAGGCCTGTCAGACGGGGTGTTCTGGCACCGTTGGATCGAGGCTCGTCTTATCACCGAGGTGACAACGGTCGAGGCGGCGAAGGCCCTGCGCGTGAAGCTACGGCGTGAACTGCATACCGGAGACCTACAGGCGGTGGCGATGAACCCCGAGAAGGGAGTGACAAAACCCATTCCGCCGGAAGCATGGCAGGCCACGGGTGACCCAGGGCGGGCTCTCTGGTGGTCCGGCACCTATTGGGCTTTCGCTACACGCGAGACACCGGACGACGTCTTCATCCTCGAACCTCAGCGCGCCACTGCACCCGCGTCTCGCAAGCGCCAGTCCGACAAAGCACGTGTTCAGAACATGGACGCCAGAATCATCTACGTGTGAGAACGCCTGCAATGTTGTCCCCCTGAGGGGCGCTTTTCGCGTCGAAGATTAGCCCCCCGAGCTGTGGTTTTGGTGGCCCCTTCCGGGTTCTGGAGGGGGCGGGGGATGACGGGCGTGGAGACGATCGCGCGGATCCGGTTCGAG
>CANJXI010000009.1 GCA_947478785.1 Caulobacteraceae bacterium | reverse complement strand
GCCCGCCAGCTCGCGGCCCGGCACCTCCAGGTCGCGGGGCGCCTCGGCGCCGCCGGCCATCACCAGCACGTCATAGTCGTCCAGCAGGCGCTGGACGGAGATGGTCACCCCGACCTCGAAATTGGTGCGGAACAGGACGCCCTCGGCCTCCATCTGACGGATTCGCCGGTCGATGAGGTGCTTTTCCATCTTGAAGTCGGGGATGCCATAGCGAAGCAGGCCGCCCAGCCGATCGGACTTCTCGAAGACGGTCGCCGCATGGCCGGCCCGGGCCAATTGCTGGGCGCAGGCGAGACCCGCAGGGCCGGAGCCCACCACGGCGATCCGCTTGCCGGTGCCGCGCGGCGAGACCTGGGGAGTGATCCAGCCTTCGTCCCATCCGCGATCGACGATCTGGCATTCGATCGTCTTGATCGTCACCGGGTTGTCGATGATGTTCAGCGTGCACGACGCCTCGCAGGGCGCGGGGCAGACGCGGCCGGTGAACTCCGGGAAGTTGTTGGTGGACTGCAGGTTATCCAGCGCGTCGCGCCACTGGTCGCGGTAGACTAGGTTGTTGAAGTCGGGGATCTGGTTGTTGACCGGGCAGCCCTGGTGACAGAACGGAATGCCGCAATCCATGCAGCGCGCCGCCTGCTGGCCGACGGCGGGCAGCGGCAGGGGTTTGACGAATTCCTTCCAGGTCTTCAGCCGCGCTTCCACCTTGTCGTAGGCGCGGTCCTGGCGGTCGATCTCCAGGAAGCCGGTGGGCTTGCCCATCGGGTTGCTCTCCGAAACTTAAGGGCTATTCCGCGGCGACGGCGGCGGCCGTCTCGCGTTCGGTGGCGAGCTCGAGCAGCGCGCGGCGGTAGTCGATGGGCATGACCTTCACGAAGCGGGTCAGGGCGTTGTCCCAATCTGCCAGGATCTCGCCCGCCCGCGCGCTGCCGGTATGCAGCTGGTGGCGTTCGATCAGGATGCGCAGCCGCTCGGCGTCGAAGCGAAGCACGTCGCCCATGCCGTTGTTCTCGACGGAGGGGGCCCGCTGGGTTGGCCGGAACGGTGCGTCGGCGCCATTGGCCGCTTCGGGCGGCGATGGGGCGACGGCCTCGAGCTCGACCATCGAGGTGTTGCAGAGCGCCCTGAAACGTTCGTCGGGGTCGTAGACGTAGGCGATCCCGCCGCTCATGCCCGCCGCGAAGTTGCGGCCGGTGTCGCCCATCACCACCACCACGCCGCCGGTCATGTATTCGCAGCCGTGGTCGCCCAGGCCCTCGACAACAGTGACCGCGCCGGAGTTGCGGACCGCGAACCGCTCGCCGGCCACGCCCTCGAAATAGGCCTCGCCCGCGACGGCGCCGTACAGCACCGTGTTGCCGGCGATGATGTTCTGGGTCGGATCGCGGCGCGAGCCCGGCGGCTGGCGCACGACGACGCGGCCGCCGGAGAGGCCCTTGCCGACATAGTCGTTGGCGTCGCCGATGAGTTCGAGCGACACGCCGCGCGCCGCGAAGGCGCCGAAGCTCTGGCCGGCGTTGCCCTTGAAGGTCAGGGAGATGGTGTCGTCCGGCAGGCCGGTGTGGCCATAACGGCGGGCCACCTCACCCGAGAGCATGGCGCCGACCGTGCGGTTGACGTTGCGCACGGGATATTCGCCGCGCACCGGCTTGCCGTCCTCCAGCGCCGCCTTGGCGTCGGCGATCAGGGTGTTGTCCAGCGCCTTGCCGAGACCATGGTCCTGGCGGTCCTGGTTCCAGAGGCCGGGGGCGGCCTGGGACGGCGCGGCGTAGAGGATGCGCGAGAGGTCGATCCCCTGGGCCTTCCAGTGGTCGAGGGCCGGCGCCATGTCGAGGCGGTCGACCCGCCCGATCATCTCGTTGACGGTGGCGAAGCCCATCTGCGCCATGATCCCGCGCAGCTCCTCGGCGACGAAGAAGAAGAAGTTGATCACGTGCTCGGGCTGGCCGGTGAAGCGCGCGCGCAGCACGGGGTCCTGGGTCGCCACGCCCACCGGGCAGGTGTTCAGGTGGCACTTGCGCATCATGATGCAGCCGGCCGCGATCAGCGGCGCGGTGGCGAAGCCGAACTCGTCGGCGCCCAAGAGCGCGCCGATCGCCACGTCGCGGCCGGTGCGCAGGCCGCCGTCGACCTGGACGGCGATACGGGTGCGCAGGCCGTTGAGCAGCAGGGTCTGCTGAGTCTCGGCCAGGCCAATCTCCCAGGGGGAGCCCGCGTGGGTCAGGGAGGTCAGCGGCGACGCCCCCGTGCCGCCCTCGAAGCCCGAGATGGTCACATGGTCGGCGCGCGCCTTGGCGACGCCCGCCGCGACCGTGCCGACGCCCACTTCCGAGACCAGTTTCACGGAGATCCGGGCGCCCGGATTGACGTTCTTCAGGTCGTGGATGAGCTGAGCCAGGTCCTCGATCGAATAGATGTCGTGGTGCGGCGGCGGGCTGATCAGGCCGACGCCCGGCGTCGAATGGCGGACGCGGGCGATGTTCTTGTCGACCTTGTGGCCCGGCAGCTGGCCGCCCTCGCCGGGCTTGGCGCCCTGGGCCATCTTGATCTGGATATCGTCGGCGTTGACCAGATACTCGGCGGTCACCCCGAAGCGCCCCGAGGCCACCTGCTTGATGGCCGAGCGCATGGAATCGCCGTTCGGCAGCGGCTTGTAGCGGTCGGATTCCTCGCCGCCCTCGCCGGTGTTGGAGCGCCCGCCGATGCGGTTCATGGCCATGGCCAGCGTCGTGTGCGCCTCGCGGCTGATCGAGCCGAAGCTCATGGCTCCGGTGGCGAAGCGCTTGACGATCTCGGAGGCGGGCTCGACGGCCTCCAGAGGGATCGGCGCCTCCGACGGGATCATGCGCATCAGGCCGCGGATAGTCAGCAGCCGTTCGGACTGTTCGTTGATGCTGTCGGCATAGGCCCTGTAGTCGTCGGGCACGTTGCCGCGCACGGCGTGCTGCAGCTTGGAGACCGACTCCGGATTCCAGGCATGCTCCTCGCCACGCAGCCGCCACGCATACTGGCCGCCCACGTCGAGCATGGTCTTGTAGATCGGGTTGTCGCCGTAGGCGTCGCGGTGCCGGCGGACCGCCTCCTCGGCGATCTCGACCAGGCCGATGCCCTCGATGGTGGACGCGGTGCCGGTGAAATACTTCTCGATCAGCATCGAGGAGAGACCGACGGCGTCGAAGATCTGGGCGCCGCAATAGGACTGGTAGGTGGAGATGCCCATCTTGGACATCACCTTCAGCACACCCTTGCCGATGGCCTTGATGTAGTTCTTGCGGACCTCGTAGGCCGACTGGGCCAGGCCGTTCTGGGTGCGGAGCTTTTCCAGCGTCTGGAAGGCCAGGTAGGGGTTCACCGCCTCGGCGCCGTAGCCGGCCAGGACGCAGAAGTGGTGCACCTCCCGCGCCTCGCCGGTCTCGATGACCAGGCCGGTCTGCATGCGCAGACCCTGGCGTATCAGGTGATGGTGGACGGCCGCGGTGGCCAGGGCCGCCGGAATCGGAATCCGTTCCGGCGCGGTGGCCCGATCCGACAGGATCAGGATGTTCATGTCGGCCAGCACGTAGTCGGTGGCCTCGCGGCAGAGCCTGTCGAGCGCCGCCGCCAACCCGGCCGATCCGGCCTCCGCCGACCAGGTGGCGTCCAGCGTCGCGGTGCGGAAGGCGCCGTCGAGAAGCTCGTTGATCGCGCGGATCTTGGCCATGTCCTCGTCGGTGAGGATCGGCTGGGCGACCTCCAGCCGCTTGTGGGTGCCGGCGTGGCGGCCGAGCAGGTTCGGACGCGGGCCGATCATCGAGACCAGGCTCATCACCAGCTCTTCGCGGATCGGGTCGATGGGCGGGTTGGTGACCTGGGCGAAGTTCTGCTTGAAGTATTCGTAGAGCAGCTTCGGCCGGCGCGAGAGCACGGCGATCGGCGTGTCGGAGCCCATCGAGCCGATCGGGTCCTCGCCGGTCCGGGCCATCGGCTCCAGGAAGAAGGCGTTGTCCTCCTGGGTGTAGCCGAAGGCCTGCTGGCGATCGAGCAGGGCCTCGGGATCGTTGCCCAACTGGACGTCCGGCGTGGCGGCCAGGCTCAGTTCCTCGAGCTTGAACTGGGTCTCGGCCAGCCATTCGGCATAGGGCTCCGCTTCGGCGAGGCTGCGCTTGATCTCCTCGTCCTCGATGATGCGGCCTTCTTCCATGTCGATCAGCAGCATCTTGCCGGGCTGCAGCCGCCACTTGCGGGTGATGTGCTCCTCGGGGATCTCCAGGACGCCCACTTCCGAGGCCATGATCACATGGTCGTCGTTGGTGATGACGAAGCGCGCGGGCCTGAGGCCGTTGCGGTCGAGGGTGGCGCCGATCTGGCGGCCGTCGGTGAAGGCCACGGCGGCGGGGCCGTCCCACGGCTCCATCAGGGCCGCCTGGTATTCGTAGAAGGCCTTGCGCTTGGGATCCATCAGCGGGTTGCCGGCCCAGGCCTCCGGGATCAGCATCATCACCGCCTGGGCCAGCGGGTAGCCGCCGGCCAGCAACAGCTCCAGCGCGTTGTCCAGGCAGGCCGTGTCCGACTGCCCGTGCGGGATCAGCGGCCACATCTTGTTGAGATCCGGCCCCAGCAGGTCGCTCTCCATGGAGCGGCGACGGGCGTTCATCCAGTTGACGTTGCCCCGCACGGTGTTGATCTCGCCGTTGTGGGCGATGAACCGGTAGGGGTGGGCCAGCTTCCACGACGGGAAGGTGTTGGTGGAGAACCGCTGGTGGACCAGGGCGAGCGCTGACTCGGTCCGCTCGTCGGCCAGGTCCTTGTAGAAGGTGCCCACCTGGTGGGCGAGCAGCAGGCCCTTGTAGACAACCGTTCGCGTGGACAGGGACGGCACGTAGAGCTCGCTCAGGCCCGGCAGGTTGCGCTTGACCGCCAGTTCGTCGAGCGGGTTCTGGGTCTGCTTGCGCACCGCCAGCAGCTTACGCTCGTGGGCGTCCTGGTCGCGGATGTTGGGCCCACGGCCGATGAAGGCCTGCCGGATGACCGGCATCTGGGCGAGCACGGCCTCGCCGAGGCCCGTCGTGTCGATCGGAACGTCGCGCCAGCCCAGGAGCGGCTGCTTCTCGACGGTCAGGAAGTGCTCGAACTGGGCGACGGCCACAGTGCGGGATTCCTCGTCGCGCGGCAGGAAACACATGGCCACGGCGTATTCGCCGGCCGGCGGCAGCTCGACGCCAGCGCCAGCGGCCCAGTCGCGATAGAGCGCGTCCGGGATCTGAATCAAGATTCCCGCGCCGTCGCCGACCAGCGGATCGGCGCCCACGGCGCCGCGATGATCGAGATTGATCAGGATCTTCAGACCCGCCCGGACCACCTCGTGTGACTTGCGGCCCTTGATATTGGCCATGAAGCCCACGCCGCACGAGTCATGCTCGTTCGTCGGATCGTACAGTCCCTGCTTGACGGGAAACCCCATCCTATCCTCTCAAAACCCCGGCGCACGCCAAAACGCGGCCCAAAAAACCCCGTTTTCACGAGGAGGCCGTGTTCGCGGGCATTTACCCGGCAAGATCAGCCCTTGTCGATGGTTGGAAGGCCGATGGCGGGGAAGATTTTTGTGTTGCCTACGCCGCAGGCGGCTCAGGGGGCGACCAGCGCCTGCTTGCCCACACAGGCGATCCAGCCGCCCGGCGCGCGGCGGTAGACCGTGGCCCGATAAGAGCCTGGCGGCAGCCCGGCGATGAAATAGGTGTCGAGGAAGCCGCTCGGTTCGCCGTTCGGATTGTTGAAGACCTTGGCCACGTCCGGTCTCGACCCATCGACGCGGATCGGGGCGGCCAGGTCGATGCCAGGCCCCTGCAAGCGCGCCAGGCCCTCCGGCGCGGTGATCCGCGCGCCGAGCTCCGAGAGCCATCCACTGACCATCAGGGTGGCCTCGCCCTTCAGGCCAGGCGTCAGCCTGGCGCTCTCCAGATTGCAGTTAGGCGTCGGCCTGGCGCCGATCATCGCCGCCAGGACCTGCGGCGTCGGCGGCTTCAGGCCCGGGACCACCGCCCCGTCGGCGGCCATCGCGACCCCCAGGGCGTGATCGATCCGCGCCGTCGCGGCGACCGAAGCCGGCGGGCCGTCGCCCATGGACACCCGCAATCCCTGTTCGACCACCTCGAGGATCACCAGATCCGGCTTGAACTGGTCGATCAGGTCGTCGCGCCAGGCCCCGTCCTGGTTGTGGGTGAGGATGATGCGGCTGAAGTGGGACAGCAGCAGGGGCACGAGTTCGTTGGAAAAGGAGTCGCGGGTCATCAGCAGAACGGGTTTGCCGACCTCGCCGGTGTCCATGATCTGGGGCGCCGTCCAGTCCTGCCTGCTGGTCAGGTAGGTGATGCGGACCTTGGCCTCGGCCCTGGGGTCGTGGATGTGCGGGAAGTCGATGTCCACGAAGCTCGCCACGCCCAGCATCAGCGCCAGGTCCCGGGGCGCGTGCACCAGATCGCCGGCCCCCATTTCGAAGTCGGTGATCGGCCGTGGGCCGTCGGTGATCCCCATGCCGTGCAGCTTGCGCATGAGGGCTGCGTAGCCGGCGTAGGCGCCGTAACCCGTCCAATGGGTGTCGTGGAGACTGTAGGTCTTCTCGCCGCGCGCGGTGGCCGCCGCGATGGTCGGATGCAAGTAGAGCACCTGGCCGATCTGGGCGGCCTCGACGAGTTTCGGCAGGGCAATCGTGGCGCGGCGGCCGCTGGGGCCGGGATACCAGGCGGGTCCGAACCGCGGATAGACCGTCTCCTTCACGGGGGCGGCGACCACCAGGTAGGGGATGCCGCGGGCTTGCAGCAGTTCGGTGCGGCCGGCCATGAAGAGCAGCCAGGCGCGGATCTCCGGGCCGGTCATCGGGGGATCGGCGCGCGCGGAGCCGAGATGGGTCCCGTCGTCGAAGAACAGCCAGCCCTGCCGCCCGACGATCACCCGAGGCGACCCGCTGACCCCCAGCAGCATGCGGGCCCGGTTCAGCAGGCCGATCAGGTAGGGGCGGATCGGGAAGCGGTCGGCGACGTAGGGGTCGGCGGCCTTGCGGAAGGCGGCGATGTCCTGGAGCCGCTTTGGCCAGGCCGGACGTTCGGCCAGGACGCGGTTCTCCTGGATGTCCGGCGGACGCACGAACCGGGGAACGACAAACGCCGCGGCCATCAGGATGACGATGGTCGAAACCAGCAGGCGCCAATGGAAGCGTGAGGCCAGCACCGCCCTAGAACCTGAAATAGAGGAAGGGGTTGAGGGTGGAGCCCACCAGGATGGCGATGCTCAGCACGAAGCCGCCCGCCAGGACGGCCACCGGCAGGGCGTGGACGCTGCGGGTGTCCAGCCGCTCGGGGACGCCCGCAAGCGGCGGCTCGGCGCGGGCGACGCGCAGGCGGCGCAGCACCCAGGGCAGCACCGGCGCGGCGAGAAGCGAGCCCAGGGCCAGGGCCGCGAGCGTCTGGGCGTCGAGCAGGATCGCAAGCGCCGCGTCCGGCGCGCCGAAGCGGCGCGGGTCGGCCATCTGCCCGAGGTAGGCCAGGGCGTGGGGTAAGGTCTCCGCGCGGAAAAACACCCAGCCCACCATCACCACCAGCACCGCATAGGCGTGGCGAGCGACCCGGGGCGCGCGGGCGACGACACGGCCGAAACCGAACCGCTCCAGCATCAAGAAAGCCCCGTGGTAGAGACCCCAGACGATGAAGCGCCAGGCCGCGCCGTGCCAAAGGCCCGTCAGGAAGAACACGATCAGGAGATTTCGGACCGTCCTGAACTGGCCCCGGCGATTGCCGCCGAGCGGGATGTAGACGTAGTCGCGGAACCACGACGACAGGCTCATGTGCCAGCGCCGCCAGAACTCGGTGATCGACTGGGAGATGTAGGGGTAGTTGAAGTTCTTCGGGAAGGTGAAGCCCAGCAGGAACGCCAGGCCGATCGCCATGTTCGAATAGCCGCAGAAGTCGAAGTAGATCTGCAGGGTGTAGGCCCAGATGCCCAGCCAGGCCGTGGTGGCGTCCAGCTTGCCGGCTGCAAGCCCGAAGGCGTGGTCGGCCAGGGGGGCCACGATGTTGGCGACCAGCACCTTCTGGCAGAGGCCGACGATGAAATACTGCGCGCCCAGGCCGACGTGGCCACTCTTTCGCCGGTCGGCGTGCATCTCGTCGCGGATGTCGGCGTAGCGCACGATGGGGCCCGCGATCAGGTGCGGGAACATCAGGATGTAGGTGGCGAAACGGACGGGATCGCGTTCCACCTTCACCGCCCCGCGATGCACGTCGATGACGTAGCTGACCAGCTGGAAGGTGAAGAACGAGATGCCCAGCGGCAACGTCCGATGGACCTCCGGGAACGCCGCGCTCGACAGCATCTGGTTCAGGCTCTGGGCGAGGAACTCGGAATATTTGAAGAAGCCGAGGACGCTGAAATCGACGACCACGAGGGCGATGAGAACGGCCATCCGCCGCCGTCCGGCCGGCGTCGCATTCAGCCACCGCGAGCCCGCGTAGTTGAGCGCGATCAGCCCAAGCAGCAGGAAGAGGTATGCGCCCTCGCCCCAGGTGTAGAAGACCGCGCTGCCGAACAGCAGCGCGCCGGCCCGCCATCCGGAAACGTAGTACCCGAGCAGGAAGACGGGCAGGAAATAGAAGATGAAAATGACTGAGCTGAAGACCACGCCCGCCCTCCCCTAACCCCTGCCGATCAGGGCTTGGCGGGGGGAATCGTGGGCGCGGCGGAGGGCGCGGGCGCGGCGTCCGGGTTCTCGGCGATGGCGACCTGGTGGATCACGAAGCGGCCGCCGGGCTTGTCCTCGATATCGAGGCGGATCTGGTCGACCGTCGAGGTCAGCCAGTCGCCGCCGCCGGCCGCCGGGCGGCTCATGTCGTAGACCAGCGTCACCGTCTCGTTCAGGTCGGGCTTCACCCCGCCCTTGGCCTTGCCCAGGAAGTTGATCGATTCCGGGTGTGTGGCCGTCGTGTAGTAGAGCGCGCCGTCCCAGGCTTCTCCCGGGCCGGTGCGGGTGATGCGAACCAGCACCAGGGAATACTGGTCGCCCGGGATATTGAGCCCCTTGGGCGACCGAAGGCTGGGATCGGCGACGGTGACGGCGAGGCCCTGCCCCGGCGCGGGGGACACCTTGCTGCCCAGACCCGTGAAGCCCTCGGTCGAGCCATCGAAGGTCCAGAGCTTGACGGCTTTCAGGGGTTTCCCGTCTCGCATGAAGGCGCCGGACGCGGCGTTCCAGCTGACCGGGCCCGAGCGCTCGACCGCCGGGACCGCGGGGGCGGCCGGAGTCTCGGGCGCCTTGTCCGCGCGGTTGCAGCAGACGAGCAGAACCGCCACGGCCGACAGGCCGAGCCACACGTTGAACTTCACCAGGTCGTCTCCGTGTGAGATGCGCCGCCGCGCGGCCGGAATCGCACCGCTGGTTTAGCACGCGCCCTTGCCGCCGCCACGCGATCGCGGGCGCAAAAAAAGGCCGCGCCCGGTGAAGGACGCGGCCAGTCAAGGGAGGAAACGCCCCGAAGGGCCTGACCACAGTGCGCGGCGGCCGCGCGATTGCAAGTTCGATTTCACCGCCTTCAGAATTTCCCGCCTCCCTGCCCAACAAACGGGCGGCCGAGGCCTTCACGGCCTGCGCCGGACGACTTCCTCGATACCGGCCGCGCAATAGGCGAAGAGGCGCGCGCGCACGGCCTCCAGATCGGTGGAGCGGCAAAGGCCGTCGGATAGCTGGTCGATGCGGCCGGTTTCCGAGAGCGCCAGCATCATCGAGCCGGTCAGGAACTGGTAGCACCAATAGAGGTCGCGGATCTCGGCCCCGGGCAGCACGAGCTTCAAGGCGTCGACCAGTTGGTGGACCACCGGATCGAAATAGCGGTGCATGGTCTCGCCGCCCCAGGCCGGCGTGTTGTTCACCAGCGCCACGAGGCGGAAGTAGTTCTTCCAGCCTGGCTCGTCCGTCATCGAGCGATTCAGCAGCGGCCCTATGAACGCCTCGATGACGCCCTCGACGGTCATGGCGCCCGAATGGCCGGCCTGATAGGCGGTCATGGCGGCGAGGCGCTCATGGTTGAGAATCTCGGCGCGGCGGGCGAAGACGGCGTCGAACAGTTCGCGCTTCGCGCCGAAATAGTAATGGACGAGGGCGGTGTCGACGCCGGCCTCCGAGGCCACCTGGCGTACTGTCACGCCATAGAATCCGTGACGCGAAAACAGGTCCTCCGAGGCGTCGAGGATCGCCTGCCGCAGGTCAGGGCCCTGGCCCTTGGGCCGCCGGCCTCGCGCGACGCCCGCCTGGTCTGGCTTCGCCTCCGCCATTGGCGCCTTCCCTTGCCTCGCCCGATCAGCATGGGCAGCCGAATAGCCAAGAATAGGGCCGAGGGCGAAAATCAGCCCATTCGGCGTTGGCCCGCGGCCAGGGCCGCCCCAAGCCGCGGCGCGTGGCCGCGACGCCGCCTTAAGCGATGGTACCACCTCTCGGGTTCGAACCGAGGACCTCTAGATCCACAATCTAGCGCTCTAACCAACTGAGCTAAGGCGGCGCATCGCGAGGGGCGGTTCTAGTCGCCGCGAGCGGTCCGATCAAGCGGTGGGCTCGACGCGGCAAAGAAAAAGCCCCGGCCGATTTCTCGACCGGGGCTCCAGCATTTTCAATCGGCTCGCCGTCAATTCTTCGGGAGGCGGAACGAGAGGGGGATACGAACCTGCCCCCCATCGGTCGGCGCGCCGTCCTTCGACATCGGCCGCATCTTGAAGAGCTTGCTCATCTTTAGGGCGGCGTCACCGAAGCCCTGGTCGCCCGGATCTTCCGACACGACCGAGCAGTTCTCCAGGGCGCCGCGCGCATTCACCGTACAGCTGATGTTGGCGCGACCTTCGACGCTCATCCGTTGGGCGCGATCCGGGTAGTACCGGGCCACGTCTTCCCCGGATGGCTTACGCAGCCAGTCGGGTTGGGTGATCACCGACGGGCGCGGCGGCTCGGGCGGCGGAGCCGCGGGCGGCTTCGGCTGCTCGATCCGATGCTCCACCGGGGGAACCGGCAGCGGCGGAATCGAAGGGATGTCCGGCATCGCCACCGGCGGCCTCGGCTGCAGCTTTGGCGGCGGCGGCGGCGGCGTGTTCGGCGGCGGCGGCGGCGGCGGCGGCGGCGGCGGCGGCGGCACGGGCTTGATCAGCGCCACATCCGTCACGTCGTCCGAGTACTCCTTGAAGTGCTGTTCGAACTTGCTCTTCCACAGGTACATCGCGAGCGCCGCGTGCACGATGATCGAGATGATAATCGCCACGATGAGCCCGGTGCTACGCTTGGGCCGCGGATCGTCGAACGGGTTGTGACTGCCGTGAAGCACGTCAGGCGGTGATGAATCAGTCATGGGTCACCGCCTCACTTATTATCGTCTTCACCAACCAGGGCCACGCTGTAGAACCCGTTGTCCTGCAGCATGTTCATCACGCCCATGAAGTCGCCGTAGATGACGTCCTTGTCGGCACGGATGAAGATGCGCTCCTTTGTCGGATTGCGTCGTGAACCTAGTTGCTTGCGCAGATCATCGCCAAGCGTCGCGATGTCCGACGGGAAGTCCTGGATGAAGATCCGGCCGCTGTTTTGGATCGAGATGTAGACTGGCTTCGGCGGGTTGGTGCCGGGCTTGGCGACCGCGGGGGGAAGGGCGACCTTCACCGTTACCGCCGCCAAAGGAGCCGCCACCATGAAGATGATCAACAAGACCAACATCACATCCACGAAGGGCGTGACATTGATGTCCGCGATCGCCTCGTCCTTGCCGCCGCCAGAGCCTGAAAGCTTGGCTGCCATATGGCTTAAGCTCCCTTGTCGAGCTGCCGGGAAATCGCATTCATCAGTTCAGCCACAAATCCTTCCGAACGCGCGCCGAAGGCGGAAATCCGGGTCTGGAAGTAGTTGTAGAAGATAACCGAAGGAATGGCGGCGAACAGGCCGAGGCCCGTGGCCAACAGGGCTTCGGCGATGCCAGGCGCGACGACCGCAAGGTTGGTGGTGTTGGTGTTCGCGATCCCGATGAACGAGTCCATGATCCCGTAGACGGTGCCGAAGAGGCCGATGAACGGACCGTTCGAACCGACCGACGCCAGGAACTGCATTCCGCTGGACAGGCGCCGGGTGAGGGACGCCTGCACGGCCGAGACGGCATGTTCGGCACGGCTGAGGGTGGTTTCCCGGTGCTCGCCGGCGACATGCAGCCCGGCTTGGCGGGAGAGCTCAATTTCCTGGGCGGCCGCCGCGGCCATGTCGGCCAGCGGGTTGCCGTCGAAGTCTTCCGAGGTAGCGATCCGGCCCATGTCGGTGATCGACTTGGCGCCGCGGAAAGCTTCCAGGAAGCCGTCCGACACGCGGTTGAGGGCCCGGAACTCGAGCAGCTTGGTGATCAAGAGGGTCCACGAGAACACCGAGGCCAGGATCAGGCCGATCATCACGACCTTAACCACGGGTTTGGCGTCAAGGAACATCGTGCTGATGGTCATCTTGCCGCCATGCGCCATCTGCGGAGGCGCCTCGGCCTCGGCAGGGGCCGCAGGCGGAGCCGCGACGGGGGCTGCCGCCGCCTCTGCGGCCGGAGCGGCCGGAGCCGGAGCGGCGGCGTCCTGAGCGAACGCCGGCGCGCTCGCCATCAGCGCCATGGCGCCGAGGAGAGCGATGAAAGGGGTCTTCAGTTTGTTGTCGAGCATCTGTCGCCAGTTCCTGGTTGGTCTAGCACGATTGGCCGGAGTGGGTCGTCGCGCGAGAGCGTCTCCACCCTAGTTGAAACAAACCCGCCGTCCTCCACCGATTTCCCAGGGGCGGACGTCAGGACGCTTTCGCTGCGCGACCCGTTACGCGTGCTTCCGACTAGGTGCGGAAGCTTGGCGCATCGAAGGCGCGAGGCGGCCTCGCCAACCCGAGGGAAGGAGAAGTCTTACCGCAACGTTAGAGATGCGGGTCCGGGTCCTTTGGCAACCCCTTATTGAGGCGTCAAGGGGGGACGAGTCCCGAGGGCCGATTGAGTGCTTGAGGCGAGATCGACATTGTTGCGCCGCACAATCTTCGCCCCGAGTAGAACCCCAGCGAATTCCCGTTACGCGAGAATTGTGATGCCGCACTGCAGCATCTCGCGGCGGCGTCGGGCCGGCGCGGTCCGCCCGGACGGGTTACCGGGCCAGGACTCGAAAAACGGATCAACGAACGGCGATTTCGGCGGATCCCACGGCTTCGGTCAGCGACGCGGCGATCACACGGCCCTCGGGAACCGACTTCACGTCTAAGTTGGAAGGTCGCGCAGCAGATTCGCTTCGACGACCGCAGCCCCTCAAGCGGCGCATGTTGCGACCGCGTCGGACAGACCCGCTGGGCGCAGAGCGACCAAATGTTGCAAACTCGCGGCCGGCGCGGAACGCGGCCGGCGCAGTTCGACAACACGGCGAGAGGGGTCAGCTCGGCGGATTGTGTGAAAAACTCACATAAAATCAACGTTGATTAAGTCGTGTGCATGCGAGATGAAAAGCCGGTCGGTGAACTCTCGCCGCACGTGTGACACGTTGACAGTCAGGCCTTCCGACGGGTCTCCTGCCGATGATCAAGGCTCGACGCGACAAGGGGCACCTCAAATGTTGGCCAGAACCCAACAGCGGACGGACGGCGCGAAGACGTCGTTGAGGGAGCGTTTCTCCCTGTTCCGCTCCCAGGTGCAGACGGCCCTGGGCCTGCCGCGCGGCTTCTTCGTGCAGGTCGACTACATGAAGTCCATCAATCCGGTGGACAGTCCCTATCCCGAGATCGAGCGATTGTGCGAAACGTCGCCTTACCCCGATTTCCTGGCGGCGATCGATGCGCACCGCGAGGTCTTCCAAAGCTTCGGCCAAGCGCCGGGGGACCCGGTGCTTGCGCGGGGCATGTTATCGGCGCTGGACGGCATGGCGACCTATGCCGCCGTGCGGATGCTGAAGCCCAGGCGTATCGTTGAGGTCGGCTCTGGAAACTCGACCTTTTTCCTGGCGCGCGCGGTCAAGGACAACGGGTTCGGACGGGTCACCTGCATCGACCCGGCGCCGCGCCACGACATTGCCGCGCTGGACGTGGACTTTCATCGCCGCGTGCTCTCCCCGGCGGACGCCGACTTTCTGGGCGAGTTGAACGCCAACGACATTCTGTTTATCGATTCCAGCCACGTCATGCTCCCGGGCCTGGACGTCGATATTCTCTTCAACCGCGTCTTCCCTCGCCTCAAGCCGGGGGTGGCGGTGCACGTTCACGACATCTTCCTGCCTGATGACTATCCGCCCCACTGGCAATTGCGGAACTGGTCGGAGCAGAATGCGCTCGTCGGCTGGATCATCAGCGGCTGGTTCGACATCCTGTGGCCCGGGCAGTACGTGCTTACCCGCCAGCGTCACCTGCTGGACCGCGCGGCCGAGATCGCGCCGATCATCGGGGCCGGCAGCATCTGGCTCCAGCGCCCAAACCCCAATCCATAACGGGCGTCGCGCTCAAGCGGTCCGCTCGTCCGGGCGCGGACCGTCTTCCCCGATCGGCGCCACATGAGCGCGACCATGCGCGCCAAAAGGCGGAAACACCCTGAAGACATAGGAAGTGGTGCCTGGGGGCGGATTCGAACCACCGACACGCGGATTTTCAATCCGCTGCTCTACCAACTGAGCTACCCAGGCAAGAGGCCGCCAGCGCGGGAGCCGCGTCTATAGAAGACGCTCTTTCGGAAGTCCAGCGAGGCGCGATCACTCATCGTCGGGCGCGGCGCCGATCGCCTCGTCGTCCTCCGAGGCCGGCACGACATACCGGCCCGTGAACCAGCGCTGCAGATCCACGTCGGCGCAGCGGGGCGAGCAGAACGGCCGGTGCTTGGGCTCCGCGGGCTTGCCGCAGATCGGGCATTTCGGATCGCTCACGGCGCACCCACGGTCAGGCGCTCGCGGTCGCAGGCCGGGTCGCCGCCGATAGTAAAGCGTGCGCCGATGATCTCCGCGAGCATGGCGGCCAGGGGCGCCGCCGCCGCCGCGACGCCGGGGGCGCAGGTCGCCCCCAGCCTGGCCCCCGGCTGGGCCGTGGCCTCCGCCTGCAGGAGCCGAACCAGGCGTTGGGCCAAGCTTCGGTCGCTGGGCTCCCCGTCCGCCCGACAGAGCTGTTCGGCCAGGGGACGCGTCCGTCGGGGCAAGGAGATTTCCATCGTGCCGAAACGCCCCACGGGCCCGATGGCGACGCCGGGGTTGTCCGGCGCGAAAGCGGCGCGCGCGGCGGCCATCAACGCGTTCCCGTCATGGCCGCGCCCGACAAGGTCGATGACGACGATGCCGCCAAGTCCCTTCAGCCGCAGCAGGCGGGCGGCCATGCCGATGGCGGTCAGGTTCCCCTGCCGGGTCACCCGCTTGGCGTCACCACCCTTACGCTCGCCCAGGTCGACATCGATGGCGGTCAGCGCCCGCGTGGGCTCGACGGCCAGCGTCCCGCCGCCCGGCATGGGATGGAAGGCTTCGAGCGCGTCGGCTTCCGCCTCGTCGGCCATCTCGCGGGCGGCGGCGCCGACGATGACCCGGGTGTCGCCAGCCAGGGCCCGCAGTTCCTCGGCGATGTCCGGCGCGGCGGTCAGGAGCCGGGGCGCGCCCTCCCCTTCGCCGAGCGCGCGGGCGACGGCGAGCTTTCCCCGGCGAGGCTCGCCGCGGATCTCGACTTCCAGCGCCTGCCCCCGCACAGGCCGCGCATCAGGCCGGAAGGGCAGGATAGCCTCCGCGCCGGACCCCAGGTCCAGGAACGCCGCGCCAAGCGCCGGCTCGAGGCTGGCCACCCTGGCGACCGCGCGGGCGCCCAGCACGAGGCGCGGATCGTCGTCGTACCGGCGCAGGATCAGCCGCTCCGGCCGCCCGTCGAGGGTCACGACGCCGCGATCCTCACCGACGCCCCTATCCAGATAGATTCTGCGCTCGCTCATGGCAGACGGTATCCCACGCCCGTCAGCAAGGCGCAGGTCTCGTAGAGCGGCAGGCCGACGACGCCGGAATAGGAACCCCGAAGCTCAACGGCGAGGGCTCCGGCGCGCCCCTGGATGGCGTATCCGCCGGCCTTGCCCAGGCCCTCGCCAGACCGGACGTAGCCCTCGAGTTCGGCGGGGGTCAGGCGCTTGAAGGTGACGCGGCTCTCCACCAGCCGGCGCGCCGTGCGACCATCTGGCGCCATGACGCAAAGGCCGGTCAGCACCCGATGCGCCCGCCCGGAAAGCAGCTTCAGGCAGGCGCGGTTCTGGTCAGCCGTCTCGGCTTTCGGGAGAACTCTGCGGCCGACCGCCACGACCGTGTCGGCGGCGAGAACGAAGCCGGCGGGCTGCCGGATCGCCACCAACGCGGCCTTCGCGACGGCAAGGCGCAGCGCCAGTCGGCGCGGTGTCTCGTCTTTCAGGGGGGATTCATCGACGTCGGCCGCCTCGATGGCGTCAGGTTCAAGCTCGATCTGGCGCAGGAGGTCGAGGCGCCGCGGACTTGCCGAGGCCAGCACCAGACGCTGCGGCGTCGCCGGCACGGCGTCCAGCGCGCTCAGCGGACGCGGAAAGTAATGCGGCCCTTGGTCAGGTCATAGGGCGTCATCTCCACGAGCACCTTGTCGCCGGCCGAGACCCTGATGCGGTTCTTGCGCATCTTGCCGGCTGTATGAGCGATGATCTCGTGGTCGTTCTCAAGCTTCACCCGGAACGTCGCGTTTGGCAGGACCTCGCTGACCGTGCCCGGAAACTCCAACAGCTCTTCCTTCGCCATGCAGGCTCCCTGACAGAAATAAAACGACGGCCCGCGCCTTTACGTCAGGACGCGAGCCGTGGATAGCGCCGCGATTATAGCGCACCGCCTTGGGCGAGGTCGATGGCCCTGGGGTCAGCCGCCGAATCGCTCGGCGATGCGCTTGGCGAGGGCGTCCCGGACCTGGCGATATGCCGCCAGCCGGTTTTCGCGCGAACCTTCGGTCAGGGTCGGGTCGTGGGTCGGCCAATACTCGATGTCGGAGGCCCGGCTGCGCGCCAGCTCGACCGACCGGTGGTGGGCCTCCGGGGTGAGAGAGATCACCACGTCGAAGGAATTGTCCTCCAGGTCGGCGAAAGTCTTGGTGCGATGCCAGGAGAGATCGTAGCCCACCTCCGCCATCACCGCCTCGGCGAACGGATCGGCGCGGGCCGGCCCGTCCTCGTCGTCTTCATTGAGCGGCAGGGCGCGCTTCAGGCCGCAGCTGTCGACGAAGATCTCCTTGCCGACCAGCAGCTTCAGCAGGGCCTCGGCCATGGCCGAGCGGACCTGATTGAAATTGCAGGCGAAAAGGACGGCCCCTGGCAACGGCGCCCGCGCGTCACCGACCATGCGCGATCAGCCTCGCCAATGCAGTGCGCAGATCAGGGTGAAGAGCCGCCGCGCGGTGTCCCCATCCGTTTCGATCTTGCCGCCCAACCGGGTACGCAGAAGCTCCGAGGCTTCGTTGTGCAAACCCCGTCGGCCCATGTCCAGGGCCTCGATCTGAGCGGGTGTGGAGTTGCGGATGGCCTGGTAATAGCTCTCGCAGATCATGAAGTAGTCCTTGATGATGCCGCGGAAGGGCGAGAGGGACAGGATGTGGCGCCGCTCGTAGCCCGGCCCCGATACGTCCAGAACAAGGCGGTTCTCCACCAGGCCCATTTTCAGGTCATACGGTCCCCCGCTGGCGCCCTCCGGATGGAATGCGTTTTCTTCCAACAGATCGAAGATCGCGATCTGACGCTCCTGCTCCTGGTCGCGCGAAACCGCGGCGAGCGACTCTTCGTCGAGCTCGACCGTCTGCAGGCGGTGCGTCGTGCGATCGTCGGCCATGGGTCCGAGAAGCTGGAGCGTTCGCTCACGCTTTATGGCATTCCGACCCCTTCCGTCATCCCGCGCCTGCGAAGGAAGATGGAGTCCGGACAGAAAAGACGCCCGGCGCGGATGCGCCGGGCGTCTTTTGACCTTACGAATGGATACCAGACGGCGGCGATCCCCTTACGCGAAGCGCCTTTGGATACCGCTCAGCCTGTCACCTGCTCCTCGTGGAATGAGATGAGATGCCCGGAGGCCTCGTCCCAGAGCGCCAGGCGGGCGCAACGGAAGCTCTCCCTCAGCCCCACCCGGCTCACCGGCCCGAGTTCGGGATGGTCTTTCAGCACCTTCGGCAGGCGGTAGAAGGGAATCCGGCTCGACAGGTGATGGACGTGGTGGATGCCGATGTTGGCCGTGAACCAGCGCAGCACGGGCGGCAGATCGTAGTGGGAACTGCCGTTCAGAGCCGCATGGTCGCGGCGCCATCCGCCATTGCGCGCCCAGGTCGCACCCTCGAACTGGTGCTGGATGTAGAAAAGCCAGACCCCGATCGTCGCGGCCAGCAGCATGGTGACGACATTGACGATCAGTACGGGCGCCGGGCCGAACACCCAGATGAGGCCGCCAAGCCCCGCCAGCACGCCCATGGCGTTGCCGATGACGCTCGCCCACGGTCGCCACCCCTGACGCATCATTCCGATCGGCAGGCGCTGCATCACAAAGAATACGAACGCAGGGCCCAGTCCGAAAAGCACCAGGGGGTGCCTGTAGAGACGATAGCCGAAACGCCGGGTCGGCGTCAGGGCGCGATACTCTTCGACTGTCAGCATTTCGATCGCGCCCAGGCCCCGGCGATCGAGGTTGCCGGACGTGGCGTGGTGGATGGCGTGTGTCTGGCGCCAGTAGTCGAAAGGCGTGAGGGTGAACACCCCGATGATCCGTCCGACCCACTCGTTGGCCGACTTGCGGCCGAAGAACGACCCATGACCGCAGTCGTGCTGGATCATGAACAAGCGCACCAGGAAGGCCGCGGCGGGAATGGTGAGCAGCAGCGCGGCCCACCACAGCCCCATGGCGTGAAGGGCCCAGGCGAGCGCCCAGATAGCGAGCAGCGGGGCCGCCGTGATGACGATTTCCAGAATGCTGCGGCCCGTCTGAGGCTCACGATAACGGGCAAGCACTTTCGACCAAGCTCCGGCGATGGGGGGTTCAGGAGCCAAGGTCACGCCTTCGGTGAAGAGAACATCGCTTCCAACATATGGCAGACAAACAAGGTGTCATTGCGTCCCTGGCTCACCCCTGGCCCATGCGAACCGCTGCGGAACGCGCGTGCGCCGGCAGGCCCTCGGCGTCCGCCAGCGCAACCGTCGCCGGGGCCAACCGGGCGAAAGCCGCTTCGTCGCACTTCACGATGGATGTACGTTTAAGGAAGTCACTTAGCGCCAATCCGGACGAAAACCGCGCCGCGCGGCTCGTCGGCAGCACGTGATTGGAACCCGCGACGTAGTCCCCGATGGCTTCGGGGGTGTGGCGGCCCAGGAAGATGGCGCCAGCGTGCCGCACGCGGTCGGCAAGGCGCTCAGGCGAATCCATCGCGAATTCCACGTGCTCCGGGGCGATCAGGTCCACCAGACCTGGCGCCGCGTCGAGGGGCGCGATCACGATAGCGCCATGGTCGCGCCAGGAGGCAGACGCGGACACGCCCGTCGCAAGCGCGGAGAGCTGCGCCTGAACGGCCGCTTCGACACGGTGCGCGAAGTCCTCGTCGTCGGTGATCAGGATCGCCTGCGCCGCCGGGTCGTGCTCGGCCTGCGACATCAGGTCCGCGGCGATCCAGTCCGGGGCGTTGGTCCCATCCGCCACCACGACGATCTCCGATGGGCCGGCGAGGGCGTCGATCCCAACCACGCCGTACACCCGCCGCTTCGCCGCGGTGACAAAGGCGTTCCCCGGCCCCACGATCTTGTCCACGGGCCGTATCGGACCCGCCCCATAGGCCAGGGCCGCCACCGCCTGCGCGCCGCCGACCCGCCAGATCTCCGTCACGCCCGCTACCTTCGCCGCCGCCAGCACGGCCGGCTCCAGCCGACCCGGCGGCGTGACCATGGCGATCCGTCCGACCCCGGCTTCGGACGCTGGCACGGCGTTCATCAGCACGGTGGACGGATAGGCGGCCCGTCCGCCAGGCACATAGATCCCGACCGAATCCAGCGGCGTCCAGCGCCAGCCGAGTTCCACCCCGGCTTCGTCGGTGAACCGCGCGTCCGCCGGCCGTTGGCGCGCGTGATAGCTGCGAATGCGAGCCGCGGCGAACGCGATGGCCTCGCGGACTTGCAGGGGGCAGGCCGCAGCGCCAGCCTCGATCTCGTCGTGGCTGACCCGGATCGTCGTCTCGGTAAGGTCGATGCCGTCGAACTCACGCGCGAACCGTAGCAGGGCCGGCAATCCCTCCCCGCGAACAGCGGCCAGAACGCCCCGGACGATCTCGTCGACGTCCTCGGGGGTCTCGCGGCGCTCCTCCACGAAGGCGGTGAACGCGACCTCGAAGTCGGCATCGGTGAAACGGAAACGGCGCATGGCGCGGACTGTTTAGCGGCGGTGACGCCCGAACGCCATGCCAAGCGGCCTAATCGCCGTGCACGGGCTCGCGCGGCGTCGGCCATGGTTCCGAAAGGTCCGCCAGGACGGCGTCGACACATTCCACGGCCGCCCGCAGATCTCCGCCGCCCGAGCAACTGATCGTCACCATGCCGCCCGGCGCATCGCCCGGCTCGAAGGTGAGCGCCAGAACTTCCAGGATCGCGTCTCGAGCGCCCCGTCTGATCTTTCGGGTCTGCACCTTCAGCACGCCGCCCAGCTGAAGGCCGGAGCGGACCCTCTGTCCGCCGCCGGCTTCCCAGCGATATCGGTTGAAGCCGATGGTCAGCCGCCGAGCCTTGGCTTCGTAGGCGATGTCGCCAACCTTGGCGACCGCGTCCTGCATGGCCGCGGAGATCACCGCCAGATCGTCGGCGTCCTGGGCCAGCAGGCGAAGCGGCGCGGTCTTGGCCATAGGCCTCAGTCCTCCTCGCCCTCGATATCGCCCTTGAGGCGACGAATCTGGGCGCCACAGTCGCTCAGCTTCTGCTCCAGCCGTTCGAATCCACGATCAAGGTGATAGACGCGGTGCACCACCGTCTCGCCTCGCGCCGCCAGTCCGGCGATCACCAGGCTCACCGATGCCCGCAGGTCGGTCGCCATCACCTGCGCGCCCTCCAGCGCCTGAACGCCCCTGATCCTGGCCTCCCCGCCTTGCACCGCGATGTCCGCCCCCAGGCGCGAGAGTTCGGGCGCGTGCATGAAACGGTTCTCGAAGATGGTTTCCTTGATCACACTCTCGCCATCGGCCAGCGTCATCAGGGCCATGAACTGCGCCTGCAGGTCGGTGGCGAAGCCTGGATAGACGCCGGTCTCCACCTCCACCGCCTTGAGCAGCGCGCCGTTGCGCCGCACGGTGAGACCATCGTTGTGTGGCGTCACCTCGACCCCCGCCTCGACCATCTTGTCGAGCAAGGCCTGGATGAAATCGCTCCGCGTTCGGGTCAGCCGCACCTCGCCTCCAGCCATCGCCGCGGCCACCGCATATGTGCCCGTCTCGATGCGATCGGGCATCACGGCGTGAACCGCGCCATGAAGTTGGCCGACGCCCTGGATACGGATAACGGACGTGCCCGCGCCGGTGACATGCGCGCCCATCTTGTTCAGGCAATCCGCCAGATCGACCAATTCCGGCTCGCAGGCCGCATTGGTCATCACCGTTTCCCCACGCGCCAGGACCGCCGCAAGCATGGCGTGTTCGGTCGCGCCCACAGAGTTGAACGGGAAGTCTATACGGCCGCCCGTCAGCCCGCCCGGGGCCTGGGCGTAGACGTACCCTTCATGCAGGTCGATCCGGGCCCCCAGCGCCTCGAGCGCCTTCAGGTGCAGATCCACCGGCCGGGCTCCGATCGTGCATCCGCCAGGCAGCGAAACCTTCGCCTGACCAGTGCGCGCCAACAGAGGGCCCAGTACGTTGAAGGAAGCCCGCATCTGGCGGACGAGATCATAGGGCGCAAATCCGCTGACGATCTCCTTGGTGCGCAGAAGCGTCTCTGGCCCGTCCTCACCTTCCGCCTCGACCACCTCGGTCCCGAGGCGCTGCAGCAGCTTTCCGAGGAACCGGGTGTCTGCCAGGCGCGGCATGTTGGTCAGCCGCAGGGGCTCTTCCGTGAGCAGGCTCGCCGCCATCAGCTTGATGGCCGAGTTCTTGGCGCCGCTGATCGGGATTTCCCCGTTCAGGCGCGCGCCGCCGGTGATGGCGATGCGGTCCAATCCCACTCCTTCGAAACGGCCGCGCCTTTTAAGGGAGTCGCGGGGGCCAACCCAATTCCGCTATCTAACGTGCGCCCGAAGTCCGCGCAAAGCCCGCTCACCCTTCGTCAGTGCTTTTCGGATTCGGCTTGGCCGGCGTCGGGGATTTTCGCCGGCGCAGGTTTGCCCGCAGCGCCTTGGCAAGCTTGGCCTCCCGCTCCGAACGCGGATCCATCTGGGAGCTGTTGGGCACCGGCATGAGTCATTGGGTGCGGCGAGACGCCCTCCCCGTCAAGCACGGTCGCGCGGATTGGGGCTTCACGCAGGCCCCGGCGTTGGCTATAGCCGCGCCTCGCCATTCGCCGCGATAGCTCAGTGGTAGAGCGCATCCTTGGTAAGGCTGAGGTCCAGGGTTCGAATCCCTGTCGTGGCACCACTCTCCGGAGACGGAAAAAGGCCCGCAGCGCAAGCTGCGGGCCTTCATCTTTTCGGTGTCCGGCATTCATGGAATTTCGCATTCCACGCGGGACGCCGAAGGGCTCATTCACTCTTGTCGGTCGCCACGCTCGCGCCTGCGCCACCTGCCGGGCTGGCGGGCGGTTGCGCCTTGCAACTGATCTCGAAGGCTCCGGTTATGCCGACCCCGATCGCGCCTTGATAGTGGCGGTCACATTGCTCGATGTGCTGCAGTACTACCGCACCGACAGAGTTTGATCCTCCCTGCGGACCGATAAACGAACCCCCTCCCGCACAGCCGGCCAGGACAGTGCTCGCCAGGCCCGCAAGGGCGGGGACGATAAAGTGCATCTTCATGAAGGTCTCCGGGTCGCAGGCGTAACGGATATCGGCTGGGGCCCGCCTGCCTCGGCGGCCATCAGCCTGTCGATGTGGTGGCGCAGTTCGCCACGGTCGCGTTCGGTCTCATCGAGACGACGGCGCACCTCGGCAAGCTCGGCTTCGCACCGCTCGTGCTGATCCTCGACCTTCCGAAGGCGGGATGACGCCCGGTCCAATTCGGCCGAAACGCCCTTGAGCGCTCCCTGCATGGCCCGGTCTACCGCTCCTTGAGCGTATTGGCGGGACTTGTCCCGGTTGGTGAGCCAGTTGAAGGCTTGCGTGACCACGACGGCCACAGGTCCGGCCTGGTCCTTGAAGTCCGGCCAGACCTCACGCGCCAGCAGGCAGTTGTCCGGATCGAGGTAGGCGTCCGCGCTCTCGATGAACCACGAGAAGGCCTGGCCGTCCGCCGAATGGCCCTTTTCGTGGTGATAGACCTGTCCGTCGTAGGTCACGCCCACCGGGTAGAGGGCCGGCCCGGCGTCCGCCAACGCGGTGCGCGCCATCACGCCGCGATGCCATGCCCCTGCGTCCGGGCCCGAGAGGCAGACCGCCAGGTAGCGGCTGTTCTCATAGCCGTCACGACTGTCGGGATAGTCGAACCGCACTTCCGAGAATTCGGCGTTCGAAGACGCGACCACCTTGTCGCCCTGGCTCGCGGCCAGCTTGTCGGCGAAGACCTGCCGGATTGGACAAAGGATCGGCTCCGGCTGCCCGCCCGCCGCATAGCGGTAAAATTGCCGGTCGGGGCTGGCCCAGAACGCCGTCTGACCCACCACCACGGCGGCGTTCGGTCCAATGAGCCCGCAGTTGCGCCCCACCCGGTCGAACCGCCACGGCTGGTTCAGCGAACCCACGTAGGTCCCCAGGAACAGCGCGTCGCTCGTCCAGACCAGCATGTAGGGCCCGCACATCCGGCCCGCCACGATGCGCCCGCCGCCGGTCAGGATGTATTCGCGGGCTGTCGAGCCGGACGCCGAAGTGCTCCACTGGGTGTTCGCGCGAATTGATGAATGCCGGATGCAGAGCGGATTGAAGGCGCCGGACACCTCCTCGTTGCAGCCCAGGGCGAAGACCTGGTAGCCGCCGTTCAGCGGCGCCACCAGCATGTGGGTGACGTTGGCCGGGGCGTTGGCGAGCGGAGCCGCCCGGCTCGCCGTGTCATTGGTCCAGGCGAAGATCGACTGGTTGCGCGGCGAGGCCAGCAGTTGCTGTCCCCATGCCCCGAACGACCAGGTCAGCGGGAAATAGTCGGTCGCCGAGGGTAGGCCGTAGCCGCCCATCCCGAAGGCCCCCGTGCCATAGCCCGCGCTCCCCGCGCCATCGATGGCGCCTTGGGTGAACCCCGTCGTGGGCGTGATGTCGTAGAGCGCCCCGCCCTGCCAAAGCTGCAGCTTGGAGTGGGTCCCGAAGGCGAGGTTCAGGATGGCGGCGTTGTCGGTCCAGGGGAACACCGTGCGGCAGACCCCGGTGAGCGGCTGGCCCATCAGGGCTTCCCAGCCGCCGATCACCTGCGGTCGGCCGAGCCGGAAACGCACATTGGACCCGTCCGCCCACTGCCCCGACCCTGCGAAGCTGGTGTCGTCGCCGTTCAAACCCGGCGGCATGTTGAGGGGTATTCGCATACTGCTTGGTCTTTCGCCCAAGGATCGGCCCGTTGACCGATCCACTCATCGATGGCCCATGCTGGACTTGCTTTCAGAGGAGCAGCCGTGCCGGCCCGGAACCCGTCGATCTACCTGGCCGCCCACTGCTACGGAGGCCTCGCACACGCGGACTTCATGAGGGCCCTGCTGGCGCTTCGCGCCGCCTGCGCGGCGCGGTCTGTCAGTCTTCAGGTCGATCTCGGCGCCGGCGAAGCGCTGATCGGCCGCGGCCGCGCCGCCATGATGGCCAAGTTCCTCGCCTCACCGGCCACGCACCTGGTTCTCACCGACGCCGGCCGCGGCTTCGAGCCCGCACATCTGCTTCAGCTTCTCGACTCCGGGCAAGACGTGGCCGGCGACGACGATGCCGCCAATATCCTCCTGGTCAGCCGCAACGCCGCCCGGCGCACGACCGAGGCCTATCCCCAGCTACGCGCCCGTCTCGGCGACCTGCAGGCCGCTGGCGCGGCAGAAGCCGCCATGGTCTTCGACCCCTTGATCCAACAGGGAACGGGCCGCTATCTCACGGATCTGGAAGCGTTTCGGCAGCGGTGGCGGGATATTCAGTAATCAAACCCAACCCGGATACGGAATTGTTGAAAACCAGATACCTCTATCCACCGCATCGCCGACTGGCGTGCAGTATTCGGTCTCCGGTGGGTAGGTGATGGAATGACTCGGACAGGTGTTGATCACTTCGCCCTCGGCCAAGCGCACCGAGCGGCGGGACGGTTAGACGAGGCCGCGGCAGAATACTCGCAAGCAATCCATAGGGCAGACGCGAGGGTTGCGCTTGGCGAGACCTACTTGGCACTGGGCAAGTTCGGTGCGGGATGGGCGCTCTTCGACGAGCGCCCGGGGCGGCTGGCTGCCCTGGCCGCATCTTCGTGGCTTCAAGCCCCCGAATGGAAGGGCGAAGACCTAACCGGCAAGCGGCTCTTTGTATGGGGCGAACAGGGACATGGAGACGAGATATTTGCCGCCCGCTACCTGTCTGACTTAGGTGCCGCAGCGGTTGACTTCAGTTGCCTTCCGGCACTCGCACGGTTGTTCTCCCAACTCCCTGTCACCCCTTGGCCCCGACCGGCGACGATGTTGGTTCATCGGCCAGACTATTGGATACCGTCGATGTCTCTCGCGCGCTGGTGTGCCGTGCCCCAGGCAATGCCTTACCTTGTCGCCCCGCCCCGCTCGCATGGTGGTATCGGCATAATGTGGAGAGGCAATGCTCTTCCCTATCCCTGGCGATCTCTTCCCCCCCAATTGGGTGCCGAGTTGTTAGCGCTCCCTGCAGCTCGAAGCCTAGATCCTGAAGATACTGGCGCGACGGATTTCCTGGACACTGCCGAATTCATTGCGGGCCTCGACCTGGTGATCACTATCGACACAGGAGTCGCCCACCTCGCGGGTGCCATGGGTAAGCCGACCTGGGTTCTCTTACCGACTCCCTTTCCCGATTGGCGATGGCGCGAGGGCGAGTCGGGCTTCTCGCTACACTATCCGTCGATCAAATTGATCCGACAGGCCTGGCCCGGCGATTGGGCTCCTGTAGTAGAAGATGTCTGCGCTCGGCTTAGAGCGGACGGACTAGCAGGATGAGGACGCGCCCCACCCCACCATTGCCAGTGGCAGCGCCCGCTGGGGCCCCACCAGAACCACCGCCAGGCGAATTAGCGTTGTTGCTGGGACCGTTGGCACCGTCGCCGCCCGCCCCGCCCACAAGCAGTGCATAGATATCACCAAAACCCGCTCCGCCGCCGCCGCCGCCGTTTGCCGCTGTCGCGCCACCAGCGCCACCGCCAGTCCCACCTGAAGTGCCGGCAGACCCAGTTGCGCCGCCTGCGCCCCCGCTGCGCGACAAATCTCCTGGGCTTGAGCCGCCGCCCTGGCCGCCAGGCCCAGTTGCGCTACCTCCTGAGCCACCCAGGGCCAGCAAAGGCGAGTAACCCGGAACAGTTACTATAGTAGTCCCCCCATTGTTGCCTGCGGCAGAAGTAACCCCCGCACCGGCGGCTCCGATCGAGTAGCTGATCGCACCTGGTGCTACACGAAATCGTTTGAGGACCGCTCCGCCTCCACCACCGCCGCCGCCGAGGCTTGGGCTCCCGCTACCTCCCGAGCCACCCCCACCAATGGCATAAACGATCGCGTGGCATGGCTTGGTGACTATGATCGAGCCGGAACCGGACGACGCATCTGTGATCGAGACAACTTCAAGCTGAACGTCGCGAAACGACTTCCGCCCGGCTAACTTCTGCCCGACGAGACCCCGGAGCTTTTGACTGCCGGCCATTAGTAGTCGGCCCATTCGGCGACGAAATCGACGCTCTGGGCCTGTCCGACCGCCACATAGAGCGCTTCCCCTGCCGACAGGATCATCGGGTTGTCGTCCGAATAGCCAAAGTCGGTCTTCGGGGCCGCCGTGTTCTGGGCCATGGCGTAGGTGGCCATCACGGCGCTGTCGGCGAAACGCTTTGTCGTTCCCGAGTCTGGCGAGCGGAAAACCTGAAGTTGGTTGGCCGTCGTGACCGTCGCGACCGGAATCGCGTGAAGACGTGTCAATCGCGCTCCGTTCGCGCCCGCCGTCACCAGCAGGGCCGTGTTGTTCGGAGAGGTCGTGTAGGTGCTGTTTGCTGCGCTCACATTCGCGACGGCCGATTTCGGCGTCTGCGGCGTGATGATGCTGTTGGCTGTTCCGGCCATTGGGGTCTCCTAGAGGGCCACGGCGAGCGCGACGGCTCGGCCGATGAGGGCGGGATAGTCGGTGAGGTCCGGGCTGGCGATCGACTGCCAGCTGGCGGTGGTTCCGTCGGTCTTGACGAACTTGCCGGCCGCGCCCGCCTGGGCGGGCAGGGCGCCGGCGTTGTAGGACCAGGCCGTGGCGGCGACGTAGTCCTTGATCGACAGGCCGCCATAACCCGGCGTCTTTACGTTCGCCCCGTCGCAGGCGACCTGCACGATATCGCCTGGATCGACGCTCACAGTGACGCCCGCTCCAGTGGTGAGCGTCACCGGGCCCGCGCAGGCGTTCCACACGAGATAGGCCTTGCTCACCGAGGGGATGGTCACCGTGAACGGCACTGCGCCGGTGAATTTTAGCATCGCCGCGCGGGCTTCGTCGTCGCCGGCGTTGGCCGTGGCAAGGGCCGCATCGCCGGTCAGAGGCTTGGTCAGCCAGCCGGCCACCGCATAGTCGGCGTGGGCCAATACCGCGTTGAGCTTGTCGCCCCACAGATTGATATTCTCGCCGGTGAACTGCAGCTCGAAGCGCAGGGAAGAGGACCAGGAAGAAGGCATCAGACGATCACGGCTCCCGTGTCTTGGCGGATCCAGTGGATCCCGTCGGAGTGGGCGAGGATGTTCAGGTCGGTCACGATCAGAACCGTGTTGGGATAGGTCGCCGCCGGCGGCAGGCCAGCTTGCGCCACCGCGAACACCGGCTTGGGCTCGGCCGGCTGGGCCAGATCCAGGACTGCGTCGCTGAGCGATTTCAGGACCGCGCGGAGTGCTTGGGGCAGCGCCGGGCCGATCGGGACCGCGGTCACAGCGAAGCCCGCCCGTCCACCAGCGCAGGGGAAACGTCTGGAGTCAGCAGGCGCGGCGCCCGCGACCGCGCGTCCTTGGCGTTGATCTCGCCAAGCGCCCGCTCAAGCCGGGCCTCATAGGCGCCGGAGAGTTCGTTGTCGCGCAGAAACGGCGCGGCCTCGCAAAGCGTCGCGAACAGATAGGCGTCGGGAGAATCCGCCAGGAGGCCATTGACGGGCGCCGCGTCGGAAAGACCGTACTTCGCCAGCATCCGCAAGGTGAAGGCGTAGGCCTGGTCACAGGGTCGATCGAACGCGATCGTCGCCCCGCTGACCGTCCAGGCGCCGGGCTCGCCCCGAAGGCTCGACGCCCCGATCAGGCTGGGCTCGACGAACCGCAGTGTCTCGCGCCCCTCGGTCCGCACGATCCACAACGCCAGGGGCTCGGCGAAGGCGGCCGGTAACGGGATGGCGCGCGATCCGACCACGCCGGTCAGCGCCGCCTCCGTCTCCGCGAGCCTCGACCGCAGGACCCGGTTCAGCCGAGCCTCGGCCAGGGCGATGAATTCCGGGATTCGGGCCGTCAGGTCCGCGCGCACCAGCCAGTTGGCCGCCGCCGCCTGCAGCTCGGCATAGGTCGTGATCGCCATCGGCGCCTCGATCAGAACTGTTGGAAAGGGTCTCGGGCGGCCATCGCCGACCGCCCGAGTAGGGCCAGCCGATCAGGCCGCTAGTTGTTCGCCAGGCGGCAGGCGAGTTGCGGCCGGATGGTCTTGTAGCCGTAGAGCACGTCCAGCCGGCACGGGAACTTGTCGTTGCTGATGTCGTACTGGCGCACGATCCGCATCGACACCCCGTCGAACACCTCGCGGGCGGCGAAATCGACGCCCCGCGGCATCACCATGTCCGCCGAGGCGAAGGCGAACGCCCCCTTCTGATAGGCCATCGAGACGCCATGCGCCGTCGCGCTCACGCCGTTGACGCTGATCGCCACATTGTCGGCCGGCAGCGCGCTGACGTTCTGATTGGGCGGCGTGCCAGCCGGGCCGACGATCGGCGGCGAGATCGTGATCGTCGCCTGGCCCGCGCCATTGGAGCTGACGCCCGCGACATCGGTGACCACGAAGGGCTGCAGGATCCCCGTCGATTGTTTGGTCTCCGGATGCACCCGGAATACCCCGGCGATAGTGAAGACGTCACCGCGGTTCAGGATCGCCGAGGACGCCGTCCACCCGTCGGTGATCAGCGAAGCGCCGCTTTGAGCCGCGCCATTGGTCAGCGGCGTCCCGGCCTTGGTGCCCACGGTGTGCGACGGCCAAAGGGTGTTCTCCATGAAGTCGAACCCGGCGGTCCGGCCCATGAAGCCTTCGCGGTTCTGCTTGGCGACCGTGGTCTGGTCGTTGAACAGCCCCTTCAGCGCGTCCACCAGATCGACGTTGTCCTGGGTGTTGAGGTTGCAGGTCCGCGCGTTCAACGGGGCCAGGTTGTCGACCAGCACCTTGCGGCCTTGCAGCACCCGCGTGAACGTGGCCGGACCGGCGCCGATCACCTCGTTGAAGACGTCCTTGTACATGCTCATGGCGTCCGCCTCGATGTTGGCGGCCAGCACGCTCATGGCGGGCTCCAGCACCCGCTCGGAAAAGTCGTCCAGATTCATCGTCAGGTCGACCGAGGTGAAGTTCAGGTCGACGCCCTTCTGGGTGGAGACCTTCAGGTCCACCGCGGTTTCCGTGGTGTCCTGGGCGAGCAGCGCCGAGCCGCTGCGCACCGTGTACTGGTTGGGCAGGCGCACCTTCAGGGTGTCGCCCACCTTGGCGCCCTGGCGGGCGAAGCTGTCGTCGTATTCGCGCGTGATCGAGCCCACGAAGTTGAGCTTCTGGTGCAACACGCGCAGCGCCTCGCGGGTCACCGCGGTCGGCGTGAGGAAGGCATTGGACATTTCTGTCGGTCCTTTCGGATTGAGGTGGATTGGGAGCCGCGTGAGAGCCGCCGAGGCGCTTGGGGCGCGTGCTCGGCGGCCGCCGGCCGTTCAGCCGGCTGCGGCGTGATTTCAACTTGGTGGAGTCTTGGTTCACATGCTGCCGGCGGTTGGCGGAACCTCCGCGCGGCCGATCAGGCGTTCCAGATTATCGTAGGGTTTGCGGACGGACTTGGTCAGGCCGCTCCAAACATTTCAAAAAGGCACGGCCACGGCGTCCAGGCCCCCTGGCTTGAGCATCCGATCAAGTCAGTCGGCTTCGACATTGAGCTTCTTATCGCCTGCCGCGATGGGGTTGTTAACGCGAGCGAACCTCGCCACCCCGCTGCCAGGCGAGACGGCCGATGCGGTCGCTCACGGCGATCTTCAACGGATGCGCGCCGGCGATGATCCAGCGATGCGACCAGGCGCCATAGCCTTCAACTGACCGCGCTTGTCTTCGAGCCGCAGGTCGTCGCAAAGGTCGCGACAGTCCTGGCGTAGCACGTCCGCTGGGCGCTCGACCTTCACGACAGCGCCGCCAGCCCGCGAAATGTCGGCGCCAGTTGTCGTCAACAAAGACGCCTGCTCAGACCTGCGCCATCCGTCGGGCGACAACAGAAGCACCACCGCGGCGGCGAGGCCTACAAGAGGGATCAGGAGCAGTCCTGCGAGGAACCCGCCCGCAAAATTGAGGCTCCGGCGCACGACGCCCTCCCGCTCCCGGCCTTCACCTCGACAGCCACGATCCGCCCTCTCCGTCCGCTTCCAAATCTACGAAAATCGGAACGAATTGGGAACTGGAACTTCCGTAACCTTCGCCATGGCTCATCGGACGCGCGGCCGATGTTGTTGATAGGGCGCGGACGGCGGGACAGGTCCCGCGGGACTCGTCTGCAGTCGGGCGGGGTCAACCAGACGATGTTCCCTCGCCGCGCGCCGTCCCTCCGCATTGTTGCGCTCGTCCATCAAGCGTTCTGGCGTCCCTTGTCCGTGCCAATTCTCCCGCGCGTGCGCTTGCAAGAAACCCGGCGCAAATTGCGCCAGTTCAGACGGAATGGTGTTTTCCGCCTCATGGGCGGCGCCTGCGAAAAATGCGGTAGTCGGATCGATCTCGCTCGCCATTCGCCGGGAAGGTTCGGCGTGACGCGCGGCGTCACCGGCGTCATTCCACCCTGGGTAATTCCGCAGAACGTCCGCCTTGATACGCTGCGCCGCCGCGTACTTCGCTGGCAGGTTCCACCACTGCGTCTCCGGTGGCCTCGCCGATCCCGTCTGCGGCCCGGCCCCGTACTGGGACAACACCAGCGCATTGTCGCCGATCGCCTGCTGCACCCTTGTCCGCAAGCCGTTCATGAAGCCGTCGAAGCCAGCCATCCCTAGCGTCCCCTCGCCAATTGGGTATTGCGGCGGGCCATCCATTCCTTGGTCGCGAGTTCGTCTCGCACACCGCCGCCACCGGCCGCCGCGCCGCTGACCTGCACCGCGGGACGTACGGCCTGGGCCTGCGCCGTCCGCTGCGCGACCCCGGCATCCTGACCGGCCTGGTCGGCCTGATAGGCCTTGTGCAGCATCTTCCAGAGCCTGGGATCGGCCGCCTGTGACAGTTCCTCAAGGGTGACTCCGAACGCCTGGGCGTATTCCACCAGCTTGTTCGCCACTTCCGGCGACCAGCCTTCGATCTCCTGGCGCAGCACCCGGCCGGTCTCCGACATCCGTTCGGCGGCCTCGCGCGCCGCCTGCAACTGGCCACGCGCCTCGTGGTGGCTCAGCGCATAGGCGTACTCCTCGCGCAGCGCCCGGGTCTGCTCGAACTGCGCCCACAACGCCTGCGCTCGCCCGGGATCGGCCTGGGCGATCGCCTGCCAGTCTGCGCCGGCGAAGTCCTCGATCTGGCGGTCCAGCGCCGCCAGGTGCGCCCGGTCGCCGCCGGCGCCCTCGAGCGCCTGGCGATGCTCCGCCAGGGCCCGGCGCTCGGCCTCGGCCGCCCGGCGGTGCTCCGCCAACTCCTGGGTCTTGCGAGTGTAGTCGGCCTGCCGAAGGAACGCGCCCTTAAGCACCCCCGGCAGGGTGTGGACCTGTCCGTCCAACTCGAGTTCGAAGGGCTCGTCTGGCGCGTCTTGCGGTTCCCGGTCGCCGGCGTCTTGTCCGGCCAGGTCTCGAGCACGCGCAAGGTCGCCCTCGCCCGCGATGATGGCGTCTTCGTCTTCCATGATGTCCTTTCGGGAGCCTGGCGCATCGGCGCTGTTGCAAGCCAAGTTGCGTCTCGACGCATCCCAGATCGCTTGGTGCGTGCGGGCGGGTTAGTGGATGAGGTGGTCGGCCACCCAGCGCTTTGTCGCGTCGATCTGGCGTCGATGGTCGTCGTAATATTCCGTGGCGAGCTTATCGCCGTAAGCGGAGCCGATCGCCGCGCCGATCGGCGCATTCACGCCACCGGCCAGCGCGCCAAATCCGGCGCCCGATGCGCCTCCCAGAAGGCTGCCAGCGAGGCCGAACCCGGCCCGCCAACGATCATCCGCCCCCACGAGGCCGGCCGCGTCGTAGACCAGGCCCGGCGCGCCAGGGATGCGCTTGGCGACAAGGCGCGCCATCCGGGGCGTTTCCCGTAGGGCCCACTCGCCTAAAAGCTCCATCGCCTTGTCGTGGCCAGCCAACATGCCGCCGGCGGCTTGTTCGGCTGAGGGCAGGACGCCACGCTTGCGGCTATCGTCCGCCATCGCGCATCTCCATGGTTGTGGTTGAATATTTGAGATCGGCCGGTATCCTGGAACGGATGAAGAACGACCCTTTGAAAGAGCCGCCGGGCCAATGGGATTTCTTTTGGGAGTGGGACGTCGTGAACGGCCTCGTTTACGCCCCGCTCTTGGCCATCGCCGGCTTGCTCATAGGCCTGAAGGACCCGGGCATGTTGTCGATGCTCGGGATTTTTTGGCTGGGTTACTACGTGATCTTCACGCCCCTGCTCATCTGGGGAATCCTCATGCGTCACGAACCCGGCCGGCCATGGGTGGCGCTTGCCGCCCTGCTGATCGGCGCGGCCCCGTCGATTCTGTTCCTCCCCGGTGGGCCGCTGTACGAAATGCCCGCCATCCTTTTCGGCTTCCCGGTTCTGGTGATCTGGGGTGTGGGCGGTCAGGTGTTCGCTTTGAACGATCGCAAGCTCCCGCCCAGGCCACGCGCCATTCTCATGGGTATGGGGGCCTTGGGGTGCTGCGGCATATTCCTGATGGGCCTGCTGTTCCTCCGGCTCGGCCTTCGCGAGATCTCGCGGGGTGGCCCTTACTGGATCGCCACCGGGGCGCTCGTCGTTGGCCTATCCGGTTTCGGTGTCTACGCGCTGACTCGCGGCGCGATCGAGGTCTACCGTTCGCGCCATGACCGGGCTGCAACACGTTCGTCCCTGACCGGCTAGACCTGCGCTTTGACAAGCCTCCGCCATCGCCACGCTCATGATCGCGTGGCCCTCAACCGATTAGTCTCCGCCTCGAACGCCTCGATCTCGAGCTTCCTCGCCTCGTGACTGCGATCCTGCTGCAGGGCGGCGATCTGCGCCTTGGCCGCGTTCAGCGCCTGGGCGAGCTTCGCCATCTGCGCCTGCGTCGCCTGAAGTTCCGGCGCCGCGCCGCGCGCCTGCGGCGGCAGCATGGCCTCCAGCCGGCCCGCCACCTCGTCGGCGCCCGGCCAGTCCAGGTTCTTGGCCAGCAAATCGCCCAGCACCGGCGCCGCGACCGGATAGGCGCGGATCAGCTCGATCATCTGGCTGGCCGCCTCTTCCCGCCGACTGGTGAAGCTCGGCCCCGCGCGGACCACCAGGTCGTACTTGCCGACGGTCAGGTCGTAGATCTTCTCGACCTTGCGCGCCTGTCCCAGCGGATCGGCCTGCGGCGAGGCCCCCTGCCCCAGCGCGGCCGGCTGGTTGACCGGCACGGCCTTGGCCTTGCCGTCCGGTCCCAGCACGCGGATCACCCTGGGCGTCGCATAGACCTTCGGGATCAGGTCCAGCAGGATCCGCCCGGCGTGCCGCATCGCCCGGTTCAGGTTGTCGATGTAGTGGAAGGTCGAGACGTCGCCTTCGCGCTGGCGAGCCATGATCGCCCGCCCGGAGGTCTCGTTCGACCGCGCGCCCAGGCTGGCGTCATAGAGACCCATGATCGACTTCATGTCGTCCGATGCACTCATCGCCTCCTGCATCGCTCCCACGGGCGGGCCAGCGAACTGCTGGCGCATGGGCGGCTCCGGCCCGTCGTATTCGATATAGGCGTGGGTCTGGGTGTTGGCGGTGGACCATTTGGCGCTGTCGGTTTCGAAGGCCCCCTTGCGGCCGATGAACGGCGTCTTGGGCGCCAGCGCCACCAGCTCCGTGGACGTCGTGCGCCAGTAGTTGAACATCCGCTGCGGGTCCTTGGCGTCGCGCACCAGGCCGCGCAGGCGCCGGCGGCCGTCCACGTGCAGTTCCTCGCCATAGACCGGCACGATGGGGATGAACTTGCCGGCCCACTCCACGGTCTCCAGCACCTCGGCGCCGGTCAGGATCCGCTGCGTCACCTTGTGGCTCGCCACCTCGCGCGGCCGGCCGACCACGCTGACACCGAGCGCGTCGAACATCGCCTTCTGCTTTTCGTAGACCGCGAGTTCCACCACCTGGCCGTCGGAGAGCGCCACGATCGTGCGCTTCACCGCCTCGCGCCGCCAGTGTTCGGCCACCATGACCCGCTCGCCATCGAGCCACGGCCCGCTCAGCGCCGCATAGTCGTCCGCCGACCAGTTAACCGGATCGGCCCCCTTCCAGCGCGCCCCGAAGGCGGCCTTGGGCAAGGTGTCCACCACGAAGGCGGAGTTCCAGTCGGCCGAATCCGCGGCCAGCGAGTCCGGGTCGCCGTAGATCGAGAACGGATTGGCCACCCGCTCCACCACCAGGTCCTGGTCGAAGCCGTCGTCGGACGCATAGCGGGTGTTGATCCGGAAATAGCCGAAGCCGCCGGTGACCGCGAAGTCGAGCGCGGTGTCATAGGCCACCTCCGCGTCGCTCGACTGCTCGATGTGGCGGATCAGGCCGTTGAACACCTCGGCCGTCTCGGGATCGGCCCGATCGTCCACCGGATGGGTGACAATGGCCGGCTTGTTCTGGCGCGCGTCGTTGACCACCTGGCGGATGAAAGCCGGCAGCCGGTTGATGGTCAGGCACGGCCGCCCGTCCAGTTCCCGCTCGCGCCGGATCTGCGGCGGCCACTGCTCGCCCAGCCTTGCGAACCGCAGGTCGTCCAGCGCCTCGCGCCGGTTCTCGGCCTCGGCGTCGGCGACGCGGTCGAACGCCTCGCGGGCCTCTTTCAGGATGTCGTCGTCGGACAAGGCTGTGGCCCCATATGCAAACGCCCGCGCGAGCGAGCCCGGCGGTTGGAAAGGCGGCCTCGCATCAGGCCACGACGGTCAGTCGGAAGGAGCGGACGACGGCCTCACCGCAGAGCGGCGGGCGCACCAATCAACGCTGACGAAACTCTAGCAAAAACGCGCGCGGCCGTCAAGAACAAAATAGAAACATTTACGGACCTACGCTCTCAAGCGCTGCGCTGGGCAGTTCCAGTTCGCAGACCAGCCCCTCGGGCCGCCAGTCCAGCCGCACGGCGCCCTTCAGCGATCCCGACAGCGCGCGCGCCAGCATGGTGGTGCCCAGGCCCCGGCGGGACGGCGGCGCCACCGCGGGTCCGCCTGTCTCCACCCAGGCGATCATCAGAGGCCCATGGCCCTTCCGCGTCCAGGAGACCTCGACCCGCCCGGCCACCATCGATAGCGAGCCGTACTTCGCCGCGTTGGTGGCCAGTTCGTGCAGCGCCATGGCGATGGCCTGCGCGGCGGCCGGGGCGAGCGCTACGTCGGGACCTCGGATGGAGACCCGCGCCGCCTCGCCCAGGCTGAACGCGAGCAATTCCTCCTCCACCAGCCGGCGCAGGTCGGCGCCCTCCCAGCGCGCCTCGGAGAGCAGCTGGTGAGCCCGGCCGAGCGCGCTCACCCGTCCCAGCAGAACCAACTTGAGCAGATCCGCGTCCGGGGCCTGGGAGAGCTGGATCGTGCTCTGCACCACGGCCAGCAGGTTGTTGGCCCGATGGTCGACCTCGCGGGCCAGCAGCTTCAGGCGTTCCTCCGAATCCTTGCGCTCGGTGATGTCCAGCAATACGCCGATGGCGCTCAGCGGCTGGTCCCGATCGTCCATACCGATTTCCGCCCGCAACAGCAGCCAGCGCAGCGCCCCGTCCCGCCGGCGTATCCGGTACTCGGCGTCGAAATACCGCTCACCTCGCCCGATCGCAGCCTGGGCGACATCGCGTATCCGCTGGTACTCGCCGGGAAGATAGAGCGCGCGCAGGTCCTCGGTCGTGGGTTGCGCCTCGTCGGCGAAGCCCAGGATCCGGTTCAGCTCCGGACTGGTTGCGATGCCGTTGTGTATGTCCACCTGCCAGACAGCCATCCGCCCCGCCTCGATGGCCAGTCGCAGGCGGGCCGCGCCCTCCGCACGCTCGATCTCGGCCCGTTTGCGCGCGGTCACATCCTGCAGGGCGCCGACATAGTGGGTGGCGTGTTGAATCCCCCGGATTGTCTTGAACACCGTGCGGCCAGTGGCCACCACCCATCGTTCTTCCCCGTCTGGCGTGATGATCCGGTATTCGTAGGGCGCGATGTCACGGACCTCGGGATCCCGCGCCCGCAGCGACTGAGCCTGGGTGAACGCCCGGTCGTCCGGGTGGACCATGGCGAGAGCCATGGCCACCGTCACGGGCTCCCCGGGCGGAAAGCCGCAGATCGCCCGGGCTTCCTCGGAAAACACCATGTTTTGGGTGGCCAGCCGCCATTCCCAGACACCGACGCCCGCGGCCGTCGTGGCCAACTCTATCCGCGCCTCGCTATCGCGCAGGGCAAGCGTGTTGCGCCGATGGGCTTCGGCGAAGGCTACGATGGCGCCCGCCGAAATGAAGTAGAGCGCCAGGCTGACGGCATCCGAGGCCGTCTTGACGACGAACAGCCCACGCGGCGCCATCACGAAGCCCCAGGCGGCTACACCGCCCACAACCATCAAGACTGCGCCGGAGAACCAGCCGGCGGTCAGCGTCGCGACGAGCACCGCCGGGAACAACAGGGAGAATGGCGCGACGCCCGGCGTGAAGGCGTCGACCGTGAGACGCACGCTCGCCACGATGGCCAGCAGGATGAACGCCACGGTCAGCTGGACGAGCGGTGGCGACGCCACGCCCTCCAGACGCCGCGGCAAGTCGATGGTGCTTAGGCGGTTGAACACCGGGCCCCCTTTGCAGATGGCCATCTGGGGGCCGACCGTCGCCGGGGTCAAGATCGCGCGGCGCACCCCCGCCGCGCGGGGCTCAGTTGTAGTTGACGGTCACGCTCAGGTTCCCGGTGTAGGCCTGGGCCGCTGTCGCGGCGTTCATGTCGAAGGAGCCGCCATAGCGGATTTCCTGAACGCCCGAGGCCGGGATGGTGCCCGCCGTGCCGTTAGTGGTGGCCGGCGTCGTGGCGGTGACGTTGGTCAGGCCGGTCTGCGTGAACGCCAGACTTTGCGTCGTGGAGTAGGTTGTGCCAGCAACGCCCGACACGTCGAACTTGGCCGAGCTTACCGTGCTCGACACCAGCGAACCGTTGCCTGAGCCGCTGATGCTCACCGCGTCGCTGGCGTTCAGCGAGACCGTGTTTGAGCCAGCGTTGGACGGGCGGATGACTGTGCCGAAGACCAGGTTCTGGGTCTTGGTGATCATCGTGGGGGACAGCACCGTGACGCTCGCGGGCGCCGTGGTCGAGACACTGCCCGTGGCGAACGCGGCTGTCGCGATCGACGTCAAGGCCAGCGCGGCGGCCGCTACGATCAGGGCGTTGTTGCGGAGAGTCATCTTGATCCTCAAAAGCACAAATCTGGTTACCGAACGAAGTTACTGCGCAATCCGAACGGAGTGCGCTGGACGCTGCGGAAAAGTGGACGTGGAGTAAGGAAATGTCCCAATTTGACGCAGTTCAAGCGCTTCTAGGACCTGTACCTGCAAGGCACGGACCGGATTTTCACTCTGGATCGGGACGTATTTGGTTAATCCTTGGCCTATAGGCCAAGACTAATCTTCACCATAACGCGATGGAGGCGTCCTAGGCTTGGCTACGCCGCACCGTCTGAAGGGCTCGGCCATCGGACCAGATTTCGACCCGGTCGCACAACCTCAGCTCAAGAAGCATCGCCCGGGCTTCCGCGAGGGCTTGCGCCATGCTCTCGGCCTCGATTCCACGGACGGTGGGCCAGGCTAGGCTCGCGCCATAGCCCGTCAGTGTGCACCGTCTCGCACCCAAACTGACCTCCACTTAACTTATGATACGCACAGATCAGCGGTAATGACGTTCTAATTGCCCGCCTAGATACCCTAGGGTGTGTGCGGCGCATTGCCGCCAGGCGTGATCAGCCCATCCAACCGAGTTGCGCGGGCATCCGCCGCGCGCTCTTGAGGCCGGTCTTGGCGCCGCCCGACCGGTTCGCCGCGTATTCTCCGAACGCGTCCGCCCCGTGGCTGGCCGCGTCGTGCAACGGACCGGCGTAACTGCGGGTGGCCCGGCTCCAGCGCTTGCGATAGGCCCGCAGCCGGGTCAGCCCCAGGGCGCAGGCTTCCGCGTCGAACCAGGTCATTGGGATCATCAGACGGGCGGCGTTGATCCGTTCCTCCAGGTCCATCGCCGCCCCCACCGAGATGGGCGATACGCCCAACGTCCCCAGGGTCTCCAACCGAGAGCGTCCGGCGGCGCCCAGTTCACGCACCATCACGTCGTGTGGCAAGTAATGGGTTCCGTAGACATAGGGCTTTCCGGCGATCGCCTGGGCGACGATCGCGTGCAGCCCTTCGCCGGAGGTCTCGAAATAGTCGATGGCGCGCACCTCGCGGCCGGCCTGCTGGAAGAACCAGATGGCCGTGTAGTCGTCGATCCCCAGGTCCCAGGCCGTATCGACCCTTAGCGCCGGATCATGGGGCGCCCGCGCGACCCGGCCGGCGGTCTCGGCCTGGCCCAGCAGCGACGCGTAATAGGCGCCCGGCGCCGCGGCGTCGAAGTCCACCAGATATTCCGAGGCGTAGCGCGCCTGCCCTTCCTCCTCGCTGCCGAACTCGGCGACCAGCTCGGCGCGTTCCCGCGCGAGCTGCTCGTCGGTGAACACGCCGGTCGCCGTGGCCGGCGAGCGCAGGCAAAACCACTCCGGATTCCGCGCCCGGCTCTCAAACGACCGGGTCGCATGGCTCCGTCCCCGCGGTGTCCAGAGGAACAGCGCCCACCCGCCGTTTTCCGCCAGGATCGGCCGGATGAAACTCCAGGCGTCCGGCTTGGCCAGGGCCCACTCCGAGAACACCACGCCCCGTGGCGGCGAGCCCATGAGCGAGTTGAAGTTGTCGGAGCCGACGACCTGCCAGGTTGCGCCGCTCCTTAAGTGGATCATCATCTCGGCGTCGCGGGTCCGCTCGCGGATCGAACGGGGAAACGCCTCGTCGATGCGCTTCTTGCCGGTATGCGGATTTACCGCATCCCAGATCGCCTTACGGCCCTGCGAAGCCTCCGGCAGCAGGTGCCAGTAGACGCCCGGCCGATTGACGGCCTCGATGGCGGCCCAGTTCAGCGCCACTTCGTCCTTGCCCCAGCGACGGTGCGCGACCACGTCGGCGCGCAGCCCGCCCTGTTCGAGGTACTTCCACAACGCCTTCTGGTAATCGCGCGGCTCCCAGCGGCGCGGCACGATGGCCTTCTTCAAGAGCGCGCCTCGGTGGCGTCCGCCTCCGCCTCATCCTCCGCCGTCACGTCGCTGAACCGCTTGACGATCACCGTCAGCCCCTCGTCGCCGGCCTCGGCAGTCCCGAGCTTCGGTCGCCCGTGGCCCCGGTCCAGCACCTCGCGCGCGGCTCCTAGACGGACCGCGTCCTGACCCTGCCCCTCCATGATCGCCTTCAGCGTCTCCATGGCCAGCTCGCTCAGCCCTTGGGCCGCTTTGCGCATCTTGGCTTCGGGTGCCTTGCTTTTGCCGCGTGTGCGCGGCGCACCGACGTTTGCGGACATATGACCTCCAGGCTCTGTTGATGATCGAGCGGTCTCTTGACCCGCCCGAACGGCGGGGCTCCACTCGGCGGCAATGAAAAAACGAAGGTCCGTAGACGACGGCCAGTCGTCTCGAGACGGGCGCGACCTGTGGGAGGGCCGGATGGGTTTTCGGATGTTCGTGGCCGCGGCCACGCTTTCGGCGCTGTGCCTCGCGTCAACCTCACCGGCGCAAGCCGCGCAACCCGCCAACCTGACGGTTGCGCAGGGCGCGCTACACGGCCAGGTCGCGGGTAAGGTCGTGACCTTCCGGAACATCCCCTTCGCCGCCCCGCCCGTCGGCGACCTGCGCTGGCGGCCGCCACAGTCCCCCAAGTCCTGGCCAGACGTGCGTGACGCCACGGCCTTTGGCCCCGCCTGCATGCAGATGGGCCCTGCCCGCCCTGGAATGGTCCAGAGCGAGGACTGCCTCACCCTGAACGTCTGGACGCCCGCCAACCGCGCGGCCGGAAAGAAGCTCCCCGTGATGGTCTGGATCTACGGCGGCTCGTTCACCAGCGGCGCGGGCTCCATCCCACTCTATGACGGGACCCATTTCGCCGAGCGCGGCGTGGTCCTGGTCACGGTCAACTACCGCCTGGGACGCCTGGGCTGGTTCGCCCATCCCGCGATCACCGCCGAACAGCCGGGCGCGCCGCTCGGCAACTACGGCCTGATGGACAACATCGCCGCGCTCAAATGGGTCAAGACCAACATCGCCGCCTTCGGGGGCGATCCCGCCAATGTCACCGTCTTCGGCGAGTCCGCCGGCGGCATCGCCGTCAATCATCTGATGGCGTCCCCTCAGGCCCGCGGCCTGTTCGCCAAGGCGATCTCCGAATCCGGATTTGGCCGCTACCCCACGCGCGCCATCCGGGGGAGCGCCCCGCTCACGGGCGAGCAGATCGGACTGGCCTATGGCGCCGCCCATGGGGCGCCCGGCTCAGGCGCCGACGCCCTCAAGGCGTTGCGCGCGCTGAGCGCCGAGGAACTGTCCAGGCCCGCCGGCGGCATGGCCGCGCCGGACGCCCCGGGACCGATCGTCGATGGCGTCCTGGTCGTGGAGCGCCCCGACGCTGCGTTCGCCAGGGGCCATGAAGCCAAAGTCCCTTACATCGCCGGCGGCAACAGTTGGGAATCGAGCCTGATCCCGCAGACGCGGGACAACCCGGACGCGCGCCTTCCCGCGCCGGGGCCCCTGCGCGACGGGGTCCTGGCAGCCTACGGCGCCGACCTCGCCGGCGCCGCCCAGGACCTCACCACCGACTCCTTGGTGACCGAGCCCGATCGCCATCTCGCCCGCCTGCACACCGCCAACGGCCAGAAGGCCTGGGTCTACTTTGACTCGTTTGTCCCCCCTGCCCTGCGCGCGACCACCCGTGGCCTCGCCCACGGCGGCGAGATCGCCTACGTCTTCGGAAACCTCCCCGGGCAGGACGCCGTCGTCGTCGGCCGCAGGATCGTCGCGGCCACGCCGGAAGACCGCGCGATCAGCAACGCCATGATCGCCTACTGGGTGGCTTTCGCCAAAGCCTCCGATCCGGGCAAGGCCGGCGGGCCTATCTGGCCCCGCTATGACCGGGCCAGCGATATGGTGCTGGAATTCGGCGCCGACGGAGTCCGCGCCCGGCCGAGGTTCCACAAGGAAAGACTCGATATCGCCGAGACCCTAGCCGCCGCCCGCTGACCGTGGGGGGCGCTAGGCGACCGCGCGCTGCGGATCGCCGGCGCGCTCGGCCAGCTTTCGCAGGCGCTGGGTGGCGACGAATTCGGGCTTCAGCAGGCCGCACACCTCGGCATGTCGTCCGCCCCGCCACTCCAGCACCAGCTGGCCGCCCTCGACACGAAAGCGACCGCGTTCCTGGCCTTGACCCACCTGCACCTGCAATGACGTCCACATGGTTGTCCGCGCCTCACGCACTCCGGGACACCAGTCCCTCACGGAAGCCCGCAACCTAGGTCTCCCAGGGTTACCCCGGGATTAATCGTGAATCCCGTGGGGGCGATGTCGATGTCGATGTCGACGTCGGCAGTAGTGTGCGGACATCTCAGCAATCGAGCCCCGCACCAATCAACGCTGACGAAACATTAGCAAAAAATGCGCGAGTCCGTCAAGAACAAAAAGAGAACTATGGAGGGCCGAACTGGCCACCTACGCCGAAGCCGGCAGCGCCAGGATGTCGAGCGCCACCTTCAGCACGGCCTCGATCCGCGCGGCGTCCCGGTCGCCGCCACCGGCTTCGCGGGGCGTCAGTTCCTGGCCGCAAATCAGGTCGCAGGCGGTCACCAGGTCCGATTGCGTGAACAGCCGCGTCCGATAGGCGGCCAGCCGCGCCTCGGCCCGCCGGCGCCCCTCGGCCAACTTCAACAATAGGGCCAGCGGCGCGCCGGCGCTCAGGCCGCCATGGGTCCCGGCCGCCTGCAGACTCGACGCCAGCGCGGGCGCGGCTCCAGCCCGCCGATAGGCCTCCCCATAGCGCTCTCCAGCCGCCTTCTGCTGCACGGTGATCCGCCCCTTCTTCGCCAGCCACTCCAGGCCCGCCTGCCGGCGATAAGGGGTCTCGCGTCCGCCCCTCTGGACGGGCGGCTTCTCGAACTCGGCGCCGCGGTCTCCATCCAGTGCGACGGTCTCCGCGACGCCTTCGGCCACGGCATGGGCCTCCAACCGGCCAGCCTCCCGCTGCTCCAGCTTCCGCAGACGCTCGCGCATGGCGCGCGCGGGGTCGTATGGTCGCCCCATGGTTCCTCCTTCTGACTCGTGAAATTCAGCGACCGCCCCGCGCGACCACGGCGTCGGCCAGCCGGTAGACCGCCTCGCCCGCCGCCCGGTCCCCCTCGATCACCACCAGTCCGGCGGCGGTGTGCGCCAGCAACTCCCGCAGGAAGCCCGGCCGATCCTTCGGCGGGCGGCGACTAAGCGCGCGGGCCACCATCGCCGCGGCGTCCTCGGCCTGCCCGCTCATCGCAACACCGGATAGCCGCCCTCGGCCGTCACCGCCGCCACATGCTCCGCATGTTGCGCGAAACGGGGCCGCATCGGATCTGGTCCGTTGTCGCGACGGCTCCGGAACTGCCGTTCGAGTCGCACCGCCGCCTCGTCCGCCAGACCCAGCGCGACTCGCGCGCGCCACGCCGGCTCCCCTCCGTGGCGCAAGGCCGCGTACGAACCCAGGGTGACGGGGGAGATCTTGTTCAGCTCGGTTTCCATACGCCATACTGTATGTAATATACATTGATTGCGCAATGACGCTCTGTAGGTTATCTACAGAAACTGCCGTTAGGTGGACTCCGATGGACGAACGCTTCCAGCGCCTGCGCGAGGCCCGTCTCGCCAAGGGTTTCGAAACCGCCGCGGCCGCGGCCGACGCCTTTGGCTGGAACCGCAACACCTACGCCTCCAACGAGAACGGCAACGCGCCCTTCTCCTATCGGCGCGCCAAGGAATACGCCGCGGCCTTCGGCATCCGGCCCGAATGGCTTTACGACGCCACCGGCTCGATGCTGCCGGTGGCGGAGGCGGGTTTCGTGCCGGTGATCGGTAAGGTCGGGGCCAATCCCGACGGCCTGGTTCTCTTTGCCACTGGGCAGGAGCCAGGCGACTTGGCTCCATTGCCGCCGGGCGGCACCGAGAAGGCCGTCGCCCTCCAGGTGGTCGGCCACTCCATGCGCGACGTGGCCGACGACGGGGCGCTGATCTATTTCGAGGATCAGCGCACGCCGCCGACGCCGGACATGCTGGGTCATGTTGTGGTGGTCGAGCTCGACACGGAGGAGGTGCTGGTCAAGCGCCTGCTGCGCGGCTCACGTCCAGGCGTCTACGACCTGGAAAGCGTCGCCGGCCCGACCCGCCAGGACGCGCATCTGCGTTGGGCGGCTCATATCACCGCGATCATCCCACCCTACCAGGCTCGCCGCATCATTCGCGGCGCAGCCTGATGGCCAAGGCGGGAATGTATCTTTAATACGCTACCGGCTAGGGCAGATCCTCGGCCAGGATCGCCATCTCGAACATGAACGAGCCATCCTCGTCCTCGTCCTCGAAGACCACCCCGACAAACTCCTCGCCCACATAGACCTCGCCAGAATCCTTCTGCTTGGGTCTCGGCACCACGTTGATGCGCGCGTTGGCGAAGGTCCCTCTCAGGTGACCTTCGATCTTGCGGATCATCTTCTCGTCCACGCCAACGCTCCTCGGTAACGGCGGCGCGAACCTAGCCCGTCACGACGCTCGGGAAAACCTCAGATCGAGTAGTCGTAGACGACATCGGCCAGTGTGTGGTCCATGCTGCGCGCCGGCTCCTCGCAGGTCGGGCAGTTCACCAGCCTGGCGGGCACGCCCGCGGCGGTGCAGCCGGCGGGAACCGGTTTCAGGACCACCGAACCGGAGGCGATCTTGGCGTAGTCGCCGATTTCGATGTTGCCCAGCACCTTGGCGCCGGCGCCCAGCAGCACGCCCTTGCCGATCTTCGGATGGCGATCGCCGCGCTCCGCGCCCGTGCCGCCCAAGGTCACCCCATGCAGCATCGAGACATCGTCGCCGACCACCGCCGTCTCGCCGATCACGATGCCCGTGCCGTGGTCGATGAAGATTCCCCGTCCGATCCGGGTGGCCGGGTGGATATCCACCTGGAACAGCTCGCTGGTCCGGCTTTGCAGGTAGAGCGCCAGCGTCTCGCGCCCCTGACCCCAGAGCCAATGCGCCACCCGATGGGTCTGCAGCGACAGGTAGCCCTTGAAGAACAGGAACGGCTGCACATAGCCTCGGCACGCGGGATCGCGCTCGAACACGGCTTTCAGGTCGGCCTCGGCGAACTCCACGAGGGCCGGATCTTTTTCGTAAGCCTCCTCGCAGATGTCGCGCAGCGTCATGCCGCGCAGCTCCTGGTCGCTCAGCTTGCGCGCGATCTGGTAGGACAACGCATCGCCGAGGTTGTCGTGGTTGAGGATCACGGCGGCCAACAGGCTCGCCAGCGCGGCCTCTGAGCGGGCCGCGGCATAGGCTTCGTTGCGCAACGCCGCCCAGACCGGCGGCGCGGTATCAGGCGCGATCACTTCAAGGCGCTGGCTCATCAGTTCCTCTCGCCCCATGGACGTCACCCTATTCTAGCATGGCGCGCGCCAAAGCGCCCGCCAAAGCCCCTTCTCGTGCCATATGGTAGCCCTTCAGCAACATCGCCACCGTCAGCATGTCCTGAATCCGTCCGGTCATCGCGGCCTCCAGCGCCTCGCGAAAGGGAACGCGGGCCAGTGCTATCGCCTCGGTCTCATCCGGCGCATGCCCGCCTTGGGCCTCCGAAAGGCCCGTCGCGAGGTAGCCGATCATCCGCTCGTCGGTCACCGAGTTGGACAGCTGCGTGCGCATCACCTCGCGCCATTCCGCCGCCGCCAGACCGGTTTCCTCGGCGAGTTCGCGCCTGGCGCCATCCAGCGGATGCTCGTCCACCGGCGAGCCGCCCTCAGGCAGTTCCCAGCTATAGTCGCCGAGCGGAAACCGATACTGGCCGACCAGGGTGATGCTTCCGTCCTCGTGGATAGGCAGAATGGCGATCGCCAGGTTCTTGAAGCCGACCATGCCGTACTTCGCCGGCCGCCCCGTGGGCGCGATCGCCACCTGATCGGTCACCTGGATCCAGGCGCTCTCGAACACCGTACGGTCCGCGCCTCGCTTCCAAGGCTGACCATGGGGCCGCAGCCAGGCGAATTTCGAACGCATGGATAAGAGCCTCGCCTTGCGGTGCGCGCCGCCGCATCCTTAAAGAACCCACCTATCGGTTTCCTTAAAGCCCAAGAGGCGCCCGTGACTGTCGTCCTTCCCACCGCGCCCGAATTCGGCGCCTCCATTCTCAGCCAGCCCGCGCCGGGTGTTCTGGACTTCCTGGCCCTGCGCCGATCCAATTCCGCCCTCACCTTGACGGCGCCGGCGCCCAGCGCCCAGGAGGTCGACGTCCTGCTGCGCCTGGCCACGCGCGTGCCCGATCACGGCAAGCTGTCGCCTTGGCGCTTCGTCATCCTTGATGAGGGGAACAAGGCCGAGTTCGCCGCCAGGCTGGAGGCCATCGCGCGGGCGCGCGGCGATCTGACAGCCGTGAACAAGCTCGGGAAGCTCAAGGTTCCCCCGCTGGCGATCGCGATTGTCTCGTCTCCAAGGCAGGCCGACATCCCGGAATGGGAGCAGTTGCTCTCGGCCGGCGCCGTCGGCGCCACCCTGCTCTATGCGGCGCTGGCCATGGGCTATGGCGCCAACTGGATCACCGACTGGTACGCCTATGATCCTGAGGCCCGGGCGATCCTCGGCCTGTCGAAGGCCGAGAAGGTGGCTGGCTTCGTCCTCCTCGGCACGCCGCGCGAACCGCCCAAGGAACGCGAGCGTCCCGCCGTCGCGCCGCTGGTCAGCCGCTGGAAGGCCTGATCGGCGGGGTCTATCCGCGTCCGCGATACGGCGCGACGCCCTGATCCGGCAGCCACAGGCCTTCCGGTGGAACGCCACTCTGCCAGAACACGTCGATCGGGATGCCGCCCCGCGGAAACCAGTATCCGCCGATCCGCAACCATCGCGGCTCGGCGGTGGCCACGATCCGTCGCCCGATGGCCACGGTGCAATCCTCGTGAAAGGCGCCGTGGTTGCGGAACGATCCCAGGTAGAGTTTCAGCGACTTGGACTCGATCAGCCATTCGCCAGGCGCGTAGTCGATCACCAGATGGGCGAAATCGGGTTGTCCGGTCACCGGGCAAAGCGACGTGAACTCCGGAACCGTGAACCGGGCCAGATAGAGCGCGCCGGCCTGCGGATTGGGAACGCGCTCCAGCACCGCCTCGTCGGGGCTCGCGAAGCCCCGCGCCTCGTGGCCGAGCTGGGTAAGATCGGACGTATCCATGTCCGCGGCTTTAGCCCCTTCGGACGGCCGCTCGCAACAGAGACAGCCACGGGTCTGGCCGCTATCAGATGCGGATACGGGCGGGAGACGAGCATGGGCGGCAGGGATTGCGAAGATTTCGTTGTGGTTGTGACCGGCGCCTCGACAGGACTGGGCCGCGCCATCGCCGTCGAAACCGCGCAGCGCGGAGCCAGGGTCGTGGTCATCAACTACGCTCACAACGCCGATGAGGCCAACGAGACGGCCCGTTTGGTCGAAGCCGAGGGCGGCCAGGCCGTCGTGGTCCAGGGCGATGTCGCCCGCGACGAGGACTGCAGGAAGATCGCGGCCGCCGCCCAGGCCTTCGGGCGCATCGACGCGCTCTTCAACAACGCGGGCGTGACCCGCTTCGCCCGCCACGCCGACTTGGACGCCGTGTCCGGCCAGGACTTCCTGGACCTCTATGCGGTGAATGTGGTGGGCGCCTACCAGATGGTCCGGTCCTGCCGCGCCCTGCTGGAAGCCGCGCCACAAGCCGGCGCGGTGGTGAACACCGCCTCCATCGCAGGCGTCACCGGCATCGGCTCGTCGATTCCCTATGCGGCCTCGAAGGGCGCGCTGACCACCATGACCTTGTCCCTGGCCCGAGCGCTGGCCCCCAAGATCCGGGTCAACGCCGTCTGTCCGGGCTTCATTGACACCCCGTGGTTCGGAAAGGGACTGGGCGTCTCGGGCGCGGATCGGGTCCGGGCCAACGCCGCGACGTCGACGCCTCTCAAGGCCGCCTCGACGCCGGAGGACATCGCGGCCTCCACCGTTTTTCTGGCCTCACGCGCCTCCCGGCACGTCACCGGAGAGATTCTGCTGGTCGATGCCGGCGCGCACCTTGGCTATGCCGCCCTGACGGCGCGTTGACGCAATTTCGGGCAGAATTCGCGCCTATTATTCAGGCGCCGGCAAATTAGGTCGCCCAAATATCGATCAGCCTGACCGAGCCGCCTCCCGCGGAGCCACCCCTCATTGATCTCGGCTCCGGGGCCGCGAGGATGGGTGAGCACGGTCGACGCCGGTTAAAGCCGGGGGACTGAAGACAAGGGGATATTCAAAAATGAGAACTTTTAAACTTGCGCTGGTTGCGGCCACCGTCGCTTCGTTCGCGCTGGTCGGCGCGGCGGCCGCCGCGGATCGTCCGCTGGGCCTCGTTTTCAACGCGGGCGGCTCCACCGACTACATCTTCCGCGGCATCAGCCAAACCCAGAACGACCCCGAGGTCTTCGTCGGCGCCGACGTGACCCTGGCCAAGATCGGCTACGCAGGCGTGTGGTTCTCGAACATCGACTTCGGCGACTCCGCCGACACCGAGTACGACATCTACGCGGGCATCAAGCCGGTTCTCGGCCCCGTGACCTTCGACTTCGGCGCCTTCCGCTACGGCTACACCAAGGACCACAACGACTGGGAATACTGGGAAGCCAAGGCCGCTGGTTCGATGGCCCTGGGCCCCGCCACGGCTGGCGTGGCGTTCTTCTACTCCCCGAACGCGACCGGCCCCGGCAACATCAATTCCTATTATTACGAGTTCAACCTCGCCGCCCCGATCCCGAACACGAAGTTCTCGGTCAGCGGCGCCGTCGGCCGGCAGGACTTCCAGGGGCCGGGCGATTACACGACCTGGAACGCTGGCGTCGGCTACGCCGTCACCGACAGCGTGGGTCTCGACTTCCGCTACGTCGACACCAGCACGAACTTCTACGGCAAGCTAGGCAAGTCGCGTTTCGTGGCGACGGTGAAAGCCACCTTCTAGCCCCATTTACCTGTTGTTCGGGAAGCCGCCGCATCTTGCGGCGGCTTTTCCATTTGCGGGTCGGCGAGCGCTTAAGTTAGGTCACGGCGCCTTATGGACGCGCAGAGGCTGTGCAACCGGGGCGTCCGCGATGGCATTGAAGTATGCGCCCCGTCGGTTTCGATAGACGGTCGCACCCCCAGGCCTATGCTGGCGACTCGCGGAGATAACGGAGTGCAGCCCATGGAGCGGATGGCCTTACAAGCCCAGACCATCGTCGCGGACATGGTGCTGGCCGCCGTCGCATTCGCCCTCGCCTTCATCGTCTCGCCGTCCGGGCTCGGTGTTCTGGGTGTCGAGCAGGCCTCCTCGCTCAGCCTCGCGCAACTCACCTTGCTCTACGCGGCGCTTGCCGGCGTCTTCTCGTTCCTCTTCCGGCGAGAGCTATCGCCGTGGCGCTACGCCTCCATTCCCGACGCCCTGGTGATCGCGCGGATTGCACTGCTGACGGTCGGTGTTTTCCTCCTGTGGGTCTTCGTGCTTGACCGGGCCAAGGGCCTGCCCCGCTCGACCCTGTTCATGGCCCCGATGCTGCAGATGGTGGCCTCGATGGGGGTGCGGATTCTACGCCGGGCTCTGCACGAACACGCCCTGGACAGCTTTTCGCCCCTGAAGACCATTACCGATCGCGTCACCCAGTCGCCTAGCCTGCTGCTGATCGGGCCCACCTCCATGGCCGACACCTACCTGCGCGATGTCGGCCGCAGCCATGATCGGTCCTACACACCCGTCGGCATCGTCGGCACCGACGCCCGCGACGTTGGCCAACAGGTGCGCGGCGTCTGCATCATCGAGAGCCTCGAAAATCTTGACGAGGCGCTGGCCGATCTGCGCCGCTGGAACCGCTATCCCCGCGCCATACTCTTCCTTGAGGAGCCTGCCCGTCTGAAGGGCCTTACGGCCGACCTTCTGGGCCGGCTGAAAACCGACGGCATCAGGCTACTGCGCCTTCCATCCATCGTCGAACTCGCCCAGCACGACGGTGTCACCCTGCTGCCGATGCGCGAGATCAAGATCGAGGAACTGCTGGCCCGGGAACCGATCGAACTCGACCGAAACGCCATCGGTAACCTGATCCGCGGCCGGCGCGTGCTTGTCACCGGCGCGGGAGGATCCATCGGCGCCGAACTGTGCCGCCAGGTGGCGTCATTCCAGTGCGCGCACCTCACGCTGCTGGACTTCGCCGAGACGGCCCTCTTCGAGATTGAGCGCGAGATGGGCGAGACTTTCCCGGGCGTCTCTCGCAAGGCGGTCCTGTGCGATGTGGCCAATTCGGCGCGGGTCACAAAGGCCTTTCTCGCTGAAAAGCCCGACCTGGTGTTCCACGCCGCCGCGCTGAAGCACGTGTCCATGGTCGAGCGCCACCCCTGCGAGGGCGCGCTGACCAACGTGATTGGCACGTGGAATGTCGCAGAGGCAGTCAAGACCTGTGGCGCGGGCCAGATGGTGCTGATCTCCACCGACAAGGCCGTCGACCCGACGAACGTCATGGGGGCGACCAAGCGCCTCGCGGAATCGGTGATCCAGGCGCAGCAGTCCAGCAGCCACGGCGCCCGCTTCTCGGCCGTCCGCTTCGGCAATGTGCTGGGCTCGGCAGGCTCCGTCGTGCCGATCTTCAAGTCGCAGATCGAACGCGGCGGCCCGGTGACCATCACCCATCCGGAGATGGAACGCTTCTTCATGACCATACCGGAGGCGAGTCAGCTCGTGCTGCACGCCACCGCCACCTGCGCCGAGGGCGAAGGTCACGAGGCCCGCCTGTTCCTGCTCGAAATGGGCGAGCCAGTCCGCATCATCGACCTTGCGCGCCAGATGATCGCGCTCTCTGGCCGGACGCCCGGCAAGGAAATCGAGATCGAGATCACGGGCCTGCGCCCCGGCGAGAAGTTGACCGAGGCCTTGCTCGACGAGACCGAGCGGTCGCTGCCCTGCGCGCCAAAAGTGCTGGAGGTTGTCTCCAACTCGGCCCGGCGGATCTCCGCGGCCCACATCATCGAGATCGAGGCTCTGGCCGCCCGCGGCGACGTGGACGGCGTCCGCCGCGCACTCTTCAACCTGGTGGCCGAGATCCGCGGCGACCGGTCCGGGCCGGCCCCGACCCTCCGGGTCGTGGCGAACGGCTGACGCCCGTCGAGGGAAGCCGGCCGCTTTCGTTCAGGGAACGACGATCTCGACTCCGTGGAGGTCGAGCACCGCTTGGCGGGCCTCGTCATCCCAGCGGAAGACCTGCCCCGCAGCCACGTGCGGCCGATAGACAAACGGCGCCTCGTCCCGAAAATGCTCCCGGCGGGCGGCCGTCGCATAGCCGACCATCTCACAGCGCTTGCGGATCGCCTCGGGTGTGTTGGCCACGCGCGCACTATCGAAGAACCGCGTCCCGACCGTCTCCTCCAGCGTGCGGAACCGGTGGAAACCCAGGTTGAAGGTCACCCGCAGGTCGGGGCTGGTGTTGGGGAACGAACCATGGGCCACCTGCCGATTGCTGATCGCCACGTCGCCCGGGCCGCAGACGATCGGCACGGCGCCCGGCAAGCGGTCACCGCCGGCATCGCGGCTCATGGCGTCTAAGTCCACTCGGCCCAGCTTGTGGCTGCCCGGCAGATACCAGACGCCGTTGGCCGCGGTCGAGCCGTAGAGCTGGGCCATCAGCTGGAAGCCCGCCGCCTGCGGATCCTCCACCACGCCATCCTGGTGCCAGGAAAAGCTCGCGCCCTCGCCCGGCTTCTTGATGATGATCGCCTCGGCCAGGGGGACGAAATCCTCACCATACAGGGCCTCGACCACCGCCAGAAGTTTCGGGTGGGCCAGGAGCCGCAGGTTGGCGTCGGAATATTGCAGCGGCAGGTTGATGGAGAAGGCGATCTGGTCCGGTAGCTCTTCCGCGGCCTCGGGCTGGAACATCCTTACCTGATGGCGTCCGTTGCCGATGCTCGTGCCCCCGAACGGATCACCCAGCGGTTTTGACCACAGGGCCACGGGGGTGCTCCGGTCGGACCCGAGCGCGGGGCGGCCCTTGCGGTCCACCTTGGAATCTGGCGCGGACGGCAGTCGGTCCTGCATATCGACGAAGTCGCTCTCGAGTTCGCTTAACTCCCGCGCCGACAGCACGCCCTCGAAGACGTAGAAGCCACACCGCTCGTAGGCGTCGATGATCTCGGGATGCAGCTTGCCGTCGTCGGTGAACCGGATGGTCCCGCGATTGCCGATCGTTCTCGCCCGCGCCTCGCCTTCTCGGAAGTAGGCGTGCAAGGCCTGCTCTTCGCCGCTCAGATCGACTGTGTCCAAGGGCATGACTTATCCCTACCCATTTCTCCGGGTCACTAAGCGTTCGCTTGCCAACCGCCGTCAACGACGAGATCGGTTCCACTGATGTACGAGGCTTCGTCGGAAGCAAGGAACAGCGCGGCATAGGCGGCTTCTTCGACCCTGCCTTCCCGGCCGAGCGGGATGCGGGCGATAAAGGGCAGGCGCGCCTCTGGCGGCGCGTTCGTCGCGCGTGTCCCGATCATTGCCGGCATCACGCCGGGGTGGATCGAGTTGACGCGGATTCCGTCACGACCGAACTGCACGGCGGCCGACTTGGTCATGACGTGCGAAGCCGCCTTGGACGCGTTGTAGCCCATGTGCACACCGGCCTGACCGACGAACGCGGCGATCGATGAAACATTGACGATGGCGCCGCCGCCCTGGGCCTGCATCGTCGGAATGACCGACTTCATGCCGAGAAAGACGCCCTTGGCGTTCACCGTGATCAGGCGGTCCCAGGACACGCTGCTCATCATGTCGGGGTCGGCGGCGCCGCTCACCCCGGCGTTGTTGACCAGGATATCCACGCGGCCGAACCGCTCGACCAGTATCGCCACCAGATCCTTCCAGGCGGCCTCGTCGGTGACATCCATCTTCTGGAAGAGCGCCGTTCCGCCCGCCGTCACGATCTCCGCGGCGATGGCGGCCCCCTCCGGCAGGACGTCGGCGACGACCACCTTGGCCCCCTCGCGCGCGAACAATCGCGCCATGGCCGCGCCCATCCCGCTCGCCGCTCCGGTAACGATGGCGACCTTGTTCTCCAGCCTCATTGTGATCCTGCTCCCGGCGCCGCGCGCCCTGGAGCCGCCTAGCAGGTTCGCGAGGTCAGGCCTACTCCGCCGCCGCCATGGCGGGCTTGCGGATCGCACCCTCAAGACGCGCCACCAGGGCCTGATGCTCGGCCCAGAGGGCGGCCGGCAACCGCTCACCGAAGCGCTCGTAGAAAGGCGGAATGAGCGCCGCCTCCTTGCGCCAGATATCCGTGTCGACGGTCAGCAGCAGGTCGAGTTGCTCCTGAGTGAGCCCCAGGCCGGAGACATCGAGACTGCCCGGCGCGGGCAGGCGTCCGATGGGCGTCTCCACGGCCTCGGCGCGATCTTCCAGGCGATCAACGATCCATTTGAGCACACGGCTGTTGTCGCCGAAGCCCGGCCACACGAACTTGCCGCGCTCGTCCTTGCGGAACCAGTTGACGAAGTAGATGCGGGGGAGCTTGGCCGCGTCGGCCTTCCCGCCCATCGCCAGCCAATGGCTGAAATAGTCACCCATGTTGTAGCCGCAGAACGGCAGCATGGCGAAGGGGTCGCGGCGCAGCTCACCGATGGCGGTCTCGGCCGCCGCCGTCCCCTCGGAGGCGACATTGGACGCCATGAAAACCCCGTGGGCCCAGTCGCGGGCCTCGGTGACCAGGGGTACGGCCGAAGCGCGGCGACCGCCGAACAGGATGGCGGAGATCGGCACGCCGGCGGGATCTTGCCACTCCGGCGCGATCACCGGACACTGGGCGGCAGGGACAGTGAAACGCGCGTTGGGATGCGCCGCCGGCTCGCTGGAGTCGGGTGTCCAGCTGTTCCCGCGCCAGTCGGTGAGATGGGTCGGCGTCTCCACGGTCAGGCCGTCCCACCAGACGTCGCCGTCATCGGTGAGCGCGACGTTGGTGAAGATGCTGTTCCCGTAAAGCGCCGCCACGGCGTTCTTGTTGGTCGCCTCGCCAGTGCCCGGGGCGACCCCGAAGAAACCGGCCTCCGGGTTCACCGCATAGAGCCTGCCATCGTCGCCAAAGCGCATCCAGCAGATGTCGTCGCCGATGGTCTCGGCCCTCCAGCCAGGCAGCGTCGGCTGGAGCATCGCCATGTTGGTCTTGCCGCAGGCGCTTGGGAAGGCGGCCGCCACAAAGCGCTCGTCGCCCTCCGGGGAGGTCAGCTTCAGGATCAGCATGTGTTCAGCCAGCCAGCCCTCGTCCCTGGCCATCACTGAGGCGATCCGTAGCGCGAAACACTTCTTACCCAGTAGCGCGTTGCCACCGTAGCCGGAGCCGTAGGACCAGATTTCCCGCGTCTCCGGGAAATGGACGATGTATTTGATCTCGTTACAGGGCCAGGCGACGTCGGCCTGCCCGGCCTCGAGCGGCATGCCGACCGAATGTACGGCGGGCACAAAAAAGCCGTCCTCGCCGAGCTGGTCGAGGGCGGCTTGGCCCATCCGCGTCATGATCCGCATGGATACGGCGACGTAGGCGCTGTCGGTAATCTCCACCCCGATCGCGCTGATCTTCGAGCCCAGCGGACCCATGCAGAACGGCACGACATAGAGCGTGCGGCCGCGCATGCAGCCCTTGAACAGGTCGTTCATGTCGGCCCGCATCTCGGTGGGATCGAGCCAGTTGTTGGTGGGTCCCGCGTCTTCCGGCTTCTCGGAACAGATGAAGGTGCGGCTTTCGACGCGGGCCACGTCACGGGGATCGGAAGCCGCGAAAAATGAATTTGGGCGCTTGGCGGGGTTCAGCCGTTTCAGCGTGCCAGCCGCCACCAGCGTGTCGGTGAGCGCGGTCCATTCCGCATCCGACCCATCGCACCAGTGAACCCGGTCGGGCTCGACGAGGTCGACGATCCCACGCACCCACTGGATAAGCCCCGCGTGCTTCGTCGGCGCTTGTTCCAGTCCGGGGACGTCTCGTTGGGTCATACAGTAAGCTCCCTGCCCCGAAAGCCGCGAAGAATCGTCGGTCGTAAGCGGCCCATGGTTGAACAACGTCTTAATTGCAGAATCCCGGTCTGCATACTACGGGCCAATGCGCCGGCCGGACGCGCCAAATCAACGCAAATCGGGGTGTTCGGATCAAACCTCCGCTCGCCATTGCCGGACACCAAACCTAAACACAGAACTTGGCAAGGTCGCGGCGATCAAGGCCCAACGCGGCGTTTTCAGCTACTATCTGCGGCTGGCAAATTCGCTTGAGGCGGCAACACAAAGGCTCTCTGCATGACGATCTTGGTGACCGGCACAGCCGGCTTCATCGGCTTCCACCTGGCGCGCCGCCTGCTGGCGCGCGGCGACGAAGTCGTGGGCCTCGACGTGATGAACGCCTACTACGACCCGAAACTGAAGGCGGCCCGCTTGGCGATCCTTGAGCAGAGCCCCAGCTATCGACACGCCAAGCTCGACCTGGCCGACCGCGACGGTGTCGCGGCTCTGTTCGCGGAGGTGAAACCCCAGGCCGTCGTCAATCTCGCGGCCCAGGCGGGCGTCCGCTACAGTCTGGAGAAGCCCGAGGTCTATGTGGATTCCAACGTCGTCGGCTTCCTCAACATCCTGGAAGGTTGCCGGGCCGTGCAGCCGAAGCATCTGGTCTACGCCTCCACCAGCTCCGTCTATGGCGCCAACGGCAACCTGCCGTTCAACGTCCACAACGGCGCCAACCACCCGATCACCCTCTATGCCGCCACGAAGCTCGCCAACGAGTCGATGGCGCACGCCTATTCCCACCTCTTCGGCTTCCCTTCGACGGGCTTCCGCTTCTTCACGGTCTACGGCCCGTGGGGCCGCCCGGACATGGCGCTCTTCAAGTTCACCGAGGCGATCCTCGCCGGCCGCCCGATCGACGTCTATGGCCAGGGCAAGATGCAGCGCGACTTCACCTATGTGGACGATATCGTCAGCGGCCTCGTCGCCGCGGTGGATCGTCCGACGCCGGTGAACGGCAGCTGGGATCCGGTCCACCCTGATCCGGCCACCAGCGGCGTGGCGCCCTGGCGTGTCCTCAACCTCGGCAACGGCCAACGCGTGGAGCTGATGCGTTACATCGAGGTGCTGGAGGAGAAACTGGGCAAGAAGGCCCAGATCAACTTCATGCCCATGCAACCCGGCGACGTCGCCCGAACCGAGGCCGACGTCCAGGAAACCCAGGCGGCGCTCGCCTATTCGCCGTCCACCAGCATCGAGGTCGGGGTCGGCAATTTCGTGGACTGGTACCTGGACTACTACGCCGCGCGGTGACGCGCGGCCGGTGATCCGCCCTGCAGCGTCAGGCCGCGTCCGGCCAGAACTGCAGTGTGATGTCGCGCGTGTTGCGGATATTGGCCCGGCTCGAGGCGCCAAACACGATCGAGCGCACATTGGGCTGGTGGCATACCCACTCCAGGGCTTCCTTCGGCGGAATGGCGCCCGAGGCGAAGACCGACATGGCGATGGCCTGGAACTCCCGCTCCTTCAGCGCCCGTTCGTAGGCTTCAAAACCGCCGCTCATACGGAAGCCGATCTTGTTGATGTTCGAGCAGACGATCGGGTTCTTGACGCCGACTTCGTCCAGGACGTCCAGCAGCATCGGCATGTTCATCGTGATGAAGCCGGGCTCGGCGCGATATTTCTTTTTCACGTGGTTCGCGAAGATCGAGAAGGCTTCCTTGAAATTCAGGCCCAGCAACAGGTCGACGACCACGTTCTGCAGGAAGATGACCGGCGTCGAAAGACCGTCGAACATCTTCATCTCGGCGTCGATCAGCAGGGTGGCGACGCCTTCGATGTCCTTCTTGGCCAGCGACGCGCCTCCTCGAAAGGCCGCGTCCAGCAGGCCGTCGCTTGGCAGGAACCGCCGAAGCGCGCCCAACGGGCCATCCTCGGTGATCGCATTGGCGTATTTGTGGGCATAGGGCATGCAGGGATAGAAGACGAAGTCCGGGTAACGCGCCTTGTTGGCCCTGACGTGGTCACAGACGGCCTCGATCTTGTCGTGCGTGGTGCACATGAAGGTCTTGACGCCCTCGTCATAGGCGGCGTCCAGCACCTCGATGATCCTGGATACATCCTGAAACCGGATGGATTGGGCGCGCGCCTTCTCCTCGGACATGTGGTTCACGCCGAAGAACTGGTTGTCGCCGAACAGCAGGCGATTCATCAGGGACGCTCCTAGCCCGCGGTCCGCGCGCGCTTCCCGCCGAACAGCGAGAAGCGGCGGGCCTGCGGCGCACGCTCGATTGGGGTTTCACGGGTGGTGCTCGGGCCGCGCTCGGCGTCGGCGAGGATCATCGCCAGGATCTGGTCGGTCTCAGCGGCGCTGCGGAACGAACTGACGGTCTCCATGGCCCCGCCAGACACGGCCTGAACGAAGTGGTCGATCTGCGCGGAATACTCCTCACCGCGAACGTAGAACCACACTTCGTCGGTAAGCTCGGTCGTGTAGCGGACGTTCCAACCCTCGCTGTAGCCCGCTGCGCCGGCGACAGCCTCGCGCAGATAAACCTGGCATTCCTGGCGGTCGGCCGAGATGCGCCCGTTGGTCCCCCAGACCGAGACCTTGGTGCTCATCTTGCGATAGGACTCGTCGCTCCAGTTGACCGAGAGCTGGGCGGTGACCCCATCGGGAAAATAGAGCGTCGAATAGACTTCATCGTCGGAGTCCCGCGAGAAGATCTTGTTGACCACCGAGCCGCCGACGCCGTTCGGCGCACCGAAGCACCAGTTGAGCAGGTTGAGCGGGTGGGCCGCATAGTCATAGAGGCAGCCGCCACCCTCTGCGCGCTGACTGCGCCAGGTGGAGCCCTTGGGCTTCAGCACGACGGGACCGTAGGCCTCGGCGAGAATATGCGTGACCCGCCCGATGGCCCCGGCGTCCAACAGACGCTTCATCTCCTGGAAGGCGCCCACGAAGCGATAGTGGTAGCCTACCTGGTTCACGAGGCCGCGTTCCTCGGCGAGTTCGCCCAGCCGGATCGAATCCGCCGGATCAAGACAGAAGGGCTTTTCGCAGAACACATGCAGGCCGCGCTTCAGGGCGGCTTCCACCATCGGCGCATGGAAACGCGACGGCGTGGCGACGATCAGGGCATCGATATCGTCGGCCTGCAGCATCTCCTCGAAGCTCGAGTAGACGGTTAGACCAGTATATTTGCTGAGGACGTCCAGGACGTAGCCCGTCGCGTCACAGACGGCCGTCACCTTCACGAGAGGGTGGGCGTTGACGATGGACAGGTGGGAGGCCCCCATCTTGCCAAGGCCCACCAGGGCTACACGGACCAACTTGGCTCTCCCACTCTTATCATCGGATTGAACGGGCCGGGCCATCAGGCCGCGGCGATGAATTGCGCGATCTTGTCGGTGAAGGCCTTCGGCGCTGTTCGATCGACGACCGCGTCCGGCCGCCTGGCCTTCAGGGCGGCGGCGACGACTGCCGGAAGGTCCTCGTCTTCAAAGCACACGTGCATGTCCGGGCGGCCCTCGAGCCACCGGGCCGTCGCCACCTGGTGGTCTGTGTTGACCTCGCCCCAGCGCGCCTGGCGCGGCAACACGACGATCGGGACGCCGACTTCCATGGCCGAAATTATGCTGCCCATGCCGGCGTGGGCGACCAACAGCTTGGCCGCCCTCAGCTTGGCCATGAAATCGGTGCGGCTCAGCATCCGGGCGTAAGCCATATGGGCGGGCTCGAAGCCGCCCTCGCCCACCTGCGCGAAAAAGGTTTCCTCGGGCGTGGCCGCGGCCACTTCGTCCATCCGGCGCACCAGCCGGTCGAACGGGAACATCGAGCCGATCGTGACGAAGATCACAGCACGGCGCCCCAGTAATGAGGGCCCTCGGGACGCGCGAGTTCCGGCCACTGGGTGAGCCACTGGTGGGCCACCCGCCTAGCCTGGCGGCCGGACGACGACAGGCGCTCGCAGTTGGCGATCGAGTCGATCCAGATGGTCTTGGCCCGGGTGGTGAGGCGCGCGACCGCCAGGCCGATCAGGCCCGGGGCCGAGCCGGTGGTGATCACCACGTCCGGGCGCTCGCGCAGCATGATGCAGATGAACTGCGGCACGATGACGAACAGCTTGCGGATATTGACCCGGGAGACGTCGGTGATCGTGTAGAATCGGCACCCGCCAAGGTCGTCCGCATAGTCCGGATAGACGCTCACATAGGCGACCTCACAGCCTTCGAAGGCCGGCCGGAGGCGCTGAAGTTGCACCCAGTGACCGCCGCCCGAAGCGATCGCAAGTATGCGACGTGGCCTGGCGGGCGGATCCATGATTGCTCCAGAATTGCATGAAGGCGCCGCGCCAAGGCGGACCCTGCCGGCCCAAAGACCCCAGCGCCAACAGCCTAGCGAACGCCCTGTGAATAGAGGGTTATCGGCCTGCCAACAACCGACGGTATTAAGCTTACGCGCCGAGGCTTCGCATGGACGCGGTCAGCGCGCGGGATGCGGCCCACCGCGGCTATGCGCGGCGACCCCTTCGGCTTCCGCCGGCCCATGCCGCGCCTCGATGTCCCGCTGCAGGGCGTTGGCGGCCATCAGGTGTCCGCGGAACAGGGTGTCCATGGCCCACCCCACGATCGGGACCTCCGTCATGGCGCTGTTGGCGACCAGATAGGCGGCCATGCGGGCCAGCGTCCAGGGCGCCGCCCCCGCCTTGACCGCTTCATAGACCAGAAGCCCGCCCGCTCCGACGCTGTAGATCGTATTCGCGCCCGGAACCCAGGCAAGCACGCCGTCGAGGCCAACGCCCCACGGCCCGATCTTGATCAGGTCGTCGGAGAGCCGCTTGATGCGTTCGGCGTTGCGCCAAGCGCGGTGGGCGCGATCACGATCGGGGTTCATGCTTGTCAAACGCCGCTGCGGGCGGGCGGCTCCGCGCCTAACCCCAAAGTTCGGGGTCCGGCGGCGCGATCATGGAGCCGGTGATCGCCAGGCCCGGCGCGCGGTCCCTGGCCAGAAGCAGCGGGCCGTCGAGATCCACGAACCGTGCGCCCTGCGCCAGGATCAGCGCCGGGGCCATCGCCAGCGAGGTGGCCACCATGCAACCGACCATGAGCTCCAATCCGAGCGCGCGCGCCTCCGCGGCCAGCGCCAGGGCCTCGGTCAGGCCCCCAGTCTTGTCGAGCTTGATATTGACCAGCCCATAGCGGCGGGCGCAGGCGGCGAGCTCGGCGCGGGTGTGTAGGCTCTCGTCGGCGCAGAGCGGGATTGGGCTGTCATAGCCCTCCAGCGCCTCGTCCGCCGCGACCGGCAGCGGCTGTTCGATGAGTTGCACGTTGAGGCGCGCCAATTCCGGCGCGAGACGGGTGAGATCGTCGAACGAAAGGGCCTCGTTGGCGTCGACGATGAGGCGCGCCAGGGGCGCCGCGGCATGGACCGCGGCCACCGCGTCGAGGCTGTCCGGCCCGGCGATCTTCAGCTTCAGAACCGGACGGCGGGCGTTGATCCGCGCCGTCTCGGCCATAGCCTCCACCGAGCCCAGGCTGATGGTGAAGCAGGTTTTCACGGGGTCGAGGCGCGTGCGTCCGGCCAGTGTCCAGGCGCGCACCCCGGCCCGCTTGGCCTCCAGGTCCCACAAGGCGCAGTCGATCGCATTGCGCGCCGCGCCCGGAGGCAGCAACCGCTGCAACCCCACGCGGCCGGCTCCCGCCTCGATGGGCGCGCGCACGCTCTCGATCTGCTGGAGCACGCCCTGCAGCGTCTCGCCGTAATGGGCGTAGGGAACCGCCTCCCCCCGGCCGCGCCACGGTCCGTCGGCGATCTCGGCGACAACCACCTCCGCCTCGGTCTTCGTTCCCCGCGAGATGGCGAACGGCGCCGCGAGCGGCCAGCGTTCGACCGTTACCGCCAGGCTGGGCGCCACGCCTAAAGCCGCAGGTCGGAATCCGCCTTGGGGAGCGCGCTCTTCACGTCGAACACCACCACCTGCGGCTTGCCGAGCGCGCGCACCTTGGCGGCGCCCATGTCCATGAACTGTTTGTGCGCCACGGCCATGACGATGGCGTCGTAGGCCCCGGCGTCCGGCTTTTCGACCAGGTCGAGGCCATATTCCTCATGCGCCTCGTGGGCATCCACCCAAGGGTCCCATACGTCGACGACGGCGTTGTATTCCGCGAGCTCGTGGATGATGTCGATCACCCGGGTGTTGCGCAGGTCCGGGCAGTTCTCCTTGAACGCCAGGCCCATCACCAGAATGCGCGAGCCCTTGGGCGTGCCGCCGCGCCGGATCAGTTCCTTGATCAGCTCGCGCGCCACATAACCGCCCATCAGGTCGTTGATCCGGCGTCCCGCCAGGATCACCTGCGGGTGGTAGCCCAGCGCCTGGGCCTTGTGCGTCAGGTAGTAGGGATCGACGCCGATGCAGTGACCGCCGACCAGGCCCGGGGTGAATTTCAGGAAGTTCCACTTGGTGCCGGCCGCGGCCAGCACCTCCTGGGTATCCAGGCCCATGCGGTTGAAGATGAGCGCGAACTCGTTGATCAGCGCGATATTGAGGTCACGCTGCGTGTTTTCGATCACCTTGGCCGCCTCGGCCACCCGGATGGAGCTGGCCTTGTGGGTGCCGGCCACCACCACCGCGCCATAGAGCGCGTCCACGAAGTCGGCCACCTGCGGGGTGGAGCCCGCGGTCACCTTGATGATGTTGGAAAGCCGATGGTTCGGATCTCCCGGGTTCGCGCGCTCGGGGCTGTAACCCGCGAAGAAATCCTCGTTGAACTTCAGGCCAGACACCTTCTCCACCACCGGGACGCAATCGTCCTCCGTGGCGCCCGGATAGACGGTGGACTCATAGACGACCACCCCGCCCTTCGGGATCGCCGCGCCGACGGTCCGGCTGGCAGCCAGCAGGGCAGAGATGTCCGGTCGCTTGTGCGCATCGATGGGCGTCGGCACCGTGACCACGAAGACGTTGCAGGCCTTCAGATCCTCGGCGTTCGAGCTGAAGGTCAGGCGCTTGGCGGCTTTCAGCTCGTCAGGCGTGACCTCCAGGGTCCGGTCCTCGCCCCCTGAGAGCTCGGCCACGCGGTCTTTGCTGATGTCGAAGCCCACCACATCGAAGTGGTCGGCGAACGCCACCGCAAGCGGCAGACCGACATAGCCCAGGCCGAGCACGGCAAGGCGGACTGGGCTATTCGTGAATGGGTTTTGCAACATGGGTTCTGATTACCACTAGGCCAATTTTCGGGAAGGTGCGGCGGGGGTTGCGCCGAACCTGGACTTCAGCGCCAGGCTGGGCTTCTCGATGACGAACCAGCTGACCGCGCCCAGCGCCGCCGATGCGGCCAGCGTCAACAGCCCGAGCGCGAGGATGGGAATCTCCCGCCAGTACCACACCAGCAGGGTCGCGGCGGGCCAGGCGTAGAGGTAGAGGCCGTAGGAGATGTCTTCCTTGGCGTTGAGGGTCCGCAGCGGCCTCCAGCTCAATTTGAACACCGCCCAGAACAGGACGTAGCCGCCCAGGGTCATCAACGCCGGCCCGGCCAGGGCTGGGACAAACAGGCAGGCCGTCATCGCCGCGGCGCACAGCACAGCGATCCACCCGCGATAGTCGATCTTGAAGAGGCGGAAGCAGGCGCCGCTCATGAAAGCGCCGGTCAGCCTGACTGTCGGCCCCGGTTCGCCGAGGAGCCCGTTCAGCGGCCGCGCGATCTGCGCGATCTCGTCGCCGATGGGTAACCTGAAAAGCAGATTGGCCGCGATCACCGCCGCCGTCAGGCCAACGAACGCCCATCGACGCCGATAGAGGCCGATCAATGGGGATGTCCCGCTTGATGTTGAAAATCATGGGGCGGGCGTTGCCTGGGTTGATGGTTACGCGGCCCTTGATGTCTCCTCAAGGCCGAAGTGCTTGTCGTGATGGCGTTGCAGAGCGGCGCGCAGGGTGGGTAGCTGGTCGTAGGCCTT
>CANJXI010000008.1 GCA_947478785.1 Caulobacteraceae bacterium | reverse complement strand
CCCGCTACATGACCCTGGAAACCCTCGCCCCCTTGAGCGATGATCCCCTCGTCAGCCTGTCTATCCCGGCAAGCTGAACGATCCCGGCCCCGCCGGAGATCGCGGTGATCACGACGCCGCAGTTACACCACGCGATGGGACACGACCCCGATCGATGGGCGTACCAAAGGACAAGGTTCAATATGTGCGGCGGCTCGCGCAGGCCGTCAGCCCTGATCTGCAGGCGTCCCTGAGGCAGAATCTGAAGGGCGAGGGATATTTCCAGGGCATCATGGACGCCTACCGGGTCAATCCCTTCCTGCGGCTGACGGACGAGGAGGTCCGGCATTTCCGGGACCACGTGCAACAGCCGGGCGTCGCGGAGATCATCGATTCCCGGACCATCGCCTCGCGTTCGACCTCACCGAAATTCGCGGTCTTCTGCATGCCGAAGTCGGGGTCGTCCTTCGTCGAATCCGCCCTGCGCCACGCCCTTGGCGCGCCGATCGCCTCGCTGACCAGTTTCGGGACCCCGCATTCCAGCTCCTACTTCGGGATGAACTCGCGGGAGCAGGAGATCGACGAACTGGCCTTGATCAAGGCGATCATCACCAACGTCGAGGGTTTCGTGGCCCAGCATCACACGCGATGCTCCGCCTATCTGGCCTTTCAGATGAAGTTCTTCGGCATCGTTCCGATGCTGACGGTCCGCAACATCCTCGACTGCATCGTCTCGTTCGACGACATGATGCTGGCCACCCGCGCCGACGGAGACGTGCAGGCCTGGGCGGCGGACCCGCAATTCTCGCTGCCGCTCAACTACAAGGACCTCAAGGCCGGTACGCGCTATGATCTGTTGGCTAGGTCCCTGGGGATCTGGCTGGTCGGGTTCTTCCTGTCCTGGAAGCGCTGCGAACGCGCCGGGCTGATCGCGCCGATCCGTCTCCGGTACGAAGCCGACATCCTGGACAAGGACCGGTTCGTGGAGATCATCTCGCGGGAGATTCCGCTGTCCGAGGACCAACTGGGCCGGTTGCGCGACTACGCGCGCGAGCCTGACAAGACGAAATCCCGCTTCAACGTCGGGGAGAGCGGTCGCGGGCGGCGGATGATCCCCGGGCACATCACGCGGTTCCTGCTCGAGTACGCCGTCAACTTCCGCGACGAGATCACCATGGAAGAACTCGACTACCTGATCCATTGAGCGGCGGCCCGAATGGATCACTTCGGCGAGGCCCGCCCTTTTTGCATCTTGCCGCCAGCGCGGAAGACCTCAGCCTGGAGGAAGCGCTGGAGATCGAGGCCTTCCTGGGAAGCCTGACGGATCGGGGCTTCGCCGCCGATCCGCGCCTGTCCCTGCCGAAGGTGTTCTGCGGCCGGCCAAGGCTGGGCTGACGGCCCCCGCGCACCGCCATCTTAATTACAACTAAAGATCACCGTGAGACTGTCCCCAGCCGCGTATCCGGCAAGGCTTTGGCGACCCACCCGTTCGATGACGTTCCGGTTTTGGACATCAGGCGCTGCAAGCCGTGCGGACGCCGCCGCGTCGCCTGAGGCGGCGGCTGGCTGGGCGCCGGCTTGGATGCGGGCGGCGGCGCCGCGTTTGGCGCTGACCCTTACGACATACCTCGGACTGATTCCCTTCGAGGGCTGGCGTTTCCCCACCGCCTGGCTGGTCGCGATGCTCATCCTGATCGTGTGGGAGCGGCGCCGGCCCGGCCGGCCCTCATGGCTATTGAGCCTCGGATATTCGGGAGCCGCGGCCGACCTCGTGATGTTCCACGCCGGGGCGGCCCAGACACTGGGCGTGACGCTGTTCGGGGTGATCATCTTCGAGGTTCTGGTCAGCGACTACACCGACACCAGGCGGCTGATCGTCAATCTCAGTCCGCCGCTGCTCTCGATCGTCTTCATCCAGCTGGCCGCCGGCGCGGCGCTCCTTCAGGGCCACGAGCCGCTCAAGGTCGCGACGCTCGTCGCCAGCCCGATCGCCGTGCTCTCAGTGTTCCGCAATCTTCAGCGGAAGCTGACGCGCAATCGCAGCGAACTGTCGATGGCCCGCGATGCGGCCGAAGCCGCGGTGGTCGCCAAGTCTGACTTCCTGGCCAACATGAGCCATGAGATCCGCACGCCGCTGACCTCGATCCTCGGGTTCACTACATTGCTGGAGAATAGCCAGAGCCTGTCGGAAGAGGCCCGCCGCCACGTCCGGCGAATCGCCACGGGCGGCCAGTCGCTGCTGGTGGTGGTCAACGACATCCTCGACTTCTCGAAGCTGGAAGCCAACCAGGTCACTCTCGACCCTCAGCCCTTCAATCCCCTCGAACTGCTCGAGGGCGCCGTGGCCCTGGTCGCTGGCCAGGCGGCCGCGAAGGGCCTGGCGCTGCAAACCGACATCCAAGGCGACCTGCCGCCGGTGGTGATGGCCGATAGCGACAGGCTGCGTCAGATCCTGCTCAATCTGCTGACCAATGCGATCAAGTTCACCGCGACCGGCGGCGTCACGGTCACCGCCCGGTACCACATGGCCAGCGACCGCTTGAGCGTCGCGGTGCGGGACACCGGCCCTGGCATTCCGGCGGAAAGCCGCGCCCGCCTGTTCACGCGGTTCTCCCAGGTGGACAGCTCGGTCAGCCGCCGGTTCGGCGGCACCGGCCTGGGCCTGGCGATCTGCAAGGCCCTGGTCGGGCTGATGGGTGGCGAGATCGGCGTGGACTCGGTCGAGGGCGAAGGTTCGACCTTCAGCTTCCGGGTCCCCGCCCCGGTGGCGTCGGCGGTGATCGCGCCGTCGGCGTCGGCGCCGGAGGGCCTGGGCGATCCCGTCCGGCAAGGCGCGATCCTGATCGCCGACGACGTCGCCCACAACCGCGAGCTCGTGCGAATCATCCTGGAGACCTTGGGCTACACGGTGGACGAGGCGGCCGGCGGCGCGGAAGCTATCCAGGCGGCCATCGCAAAGCCCTATGACCTGATCCTGATGGACATGCAGATGCCCGACGTCGACGGCCTGGCCGCGTCGCGGATCATCCGCGCGGCGGGCGGCCAGAACGCGACGACCCCGATTCTCGCGTTCAGCGCCAACGTCATGGCCGACCAGATCGCCGAATGCCTGGCCGCGGGCATGAACGATCATATCGCCAAACCCATCCAGCCCGCCGAACTCCTCACCAAGGTCGCCAGGTGGCTCGGACCGGCGGATGAGGCCGAGCCGATCGCGCGGCAGGCCTAAGGGTCGGCTGTCTTGCCTCCCCGGAAATCGGGAAGGGCAGGAGCGCGCGCTCCCTAAGTCGCGGATTCCAGGAAGCGCATGAAGCGGTCCGTCAGGATGTCGATGACCAAGGGGTCCATCGCCACGCCCGAGTCGATGGCGGCGTGGTTGCTCTGGTCGAGGATCTCATAGAGCAGCAGCCAGGCCTCCAGCCAGCGGCGGCGCTGGCCGGGCGCCTCCGGATCGACCGCGAAGGCGGGGATCGCGTCGCCAAGCGCGGCGATCGACGCGGCCATCAGGTCGTGGGCATGCGCGGTGAAGGCGGGCTCCGCCGCCGCCGCCTGCTTGAAGACATATAGCATCCGCCGGTTGGCGCGCGCGGAGGCGAAGATCGTGGCGATCCAGTCGCGGACCACGGTGGGATCGCGGAAATCCTGGTCCTGGATACCGAAGAAGCGCGACCGCGATGTCTCGCGGGCCTGCTCGTAGAGCGCCACGACCAGGTCGGCCTTGCTGCCGAAATGGCGATAGAAGGTGACGCGGCTCAGGCCCGCCTCGGCGGCGATATCCTCCACCGATGCGGCTGTGTAGCCTGTCTCGGACAAGGTGGTCACGGCGGCGGCCAGCAGGCGTTCGCGGCTGTCCTGCTTGCGGTTCTGCGAGAACGCGACGAGCCCGGCCGTGCGCGGATCCTGCGCGCCGCCGGGAGCGGGTCCGTCGTCTAGCTTGGCCGTTTCATTCACTCGCCTACTCCGCGGCCACGGCTCGGATCATGGCCTGCCCAGGGCCGGCGAACATGCCCGGTTTCGCCCCGGTTGACCAGTGTCGGCCGTGTGGGACGCCCTGCGACATTGGTGGTTGTCCAACGTCTGAAACTTGATGTAACCTTCGATGAGCTATCGGCGCGGTGCAAACGCCGCCAATTCGCGGAGGAATCGGGCGTGGCAAAGTACGATCTCGTCATCAAGGGCGGCACGATCATCGACGGGCTGCAGACGCCGCGCTATCGCAGCGACATCGGTGTCAAGGATGGCAAGATCGTCGCGATCAGCGGTTCGATACCGGCGAGCGATGCGACGCGGGTGATCGAGGCCGCCGGCAAGATCGTGGCCCCCGGCGTGGTCGACCTGCACACCCACTACGACAGCCAGCTGTTCTGGGACCCCTGGTGCACCATGTCGGGCTGGCATGGGGTCACCAGCGTGGTGATCGGCAACTGCGGTTTCGGCTTCGCGCCCTGCAAGCCCGAGGATCGCGAGCGGACCATGCTGTCCTTGACCCGCAACGAGGCGGTGCCGCTGGCCACCATGAAGGAAGGCATGCCCTTCGACTGGGTCACCTTCAGGGAATACCTCGAGAGCGTCGAGCGCACGCCCAAGGGCGTCAACGTCATGTCCTTCGTCCCGCTGTCGCCGATCTACGGCTATGTCGTCGGCATCGACGAGGCCAAGAAGCGCCCGGCCACCGACGAAGAGCTGCAGCAGATGTGCGACCTCGTCGTCGAGGGCATGGAGGTCGGCGGCTGCGGCATCAGCCTGCAGATCGCGCCCCTGGGCGTCCAGACCGACTATGACGGCACGCCCATGGTCACCGACACGATCAGCGAACGCGACCTCACCGCGTTCTGCCGCGCGATGGGCAGCACCGGGCGCGGCATTTCCCAGCTCACCGGCACGCTCGAAAGCGCCGAGTTCATGGCTCGCGAAAGCGGCCAGCCGGCGATCTGGAACGCGCTCATGGCGGAAGGCGCGCTGAACCAGCACGGCGGCGCCCGGATGACGCCGAAAGCCGCGATCGAACGCCTCAAGGTGTTGAACGAGGACGAAGGGGTGCGGGTCTACGCCCAGGCCCAGACCATCAACTTCGCCTCGCAGTTCACCCTCGAGGAATACAACCTCGCCGACATGATCCCCTGCTGGAAGGAAGCCTGCATGGGGACCGTCGCCGAGAAGCTGGTCAAGTTCGCCGATCCCGAGCGCCGCAAGGCGATGAAGGACATGCACGAGTTGCGCGGCGGCCTCTTCGGCTCGGGCTACGTCATGGATCGGATCAAGGTGGCCTGGATCCCGCTCGACGTACCGAACGGCCTCGAACTGCAGAAGGAATATGAGGGCTTCTCGATCGGCGAGATCGCCGAGCGCGAAGGCAAGCACCCCATCGACGCCTTCCTCGACGTTGCGCTCGCGGGCCAGCTTGGGACCGGGTTCGAAACCGAGATGATCCGCACCAAGCCCGAGCATATGAAGGAGATCATCGACTGCGCCACGGGTCTCCCCGGGATCAGCGATGGCGGCGCGCACACCAAGTTCGTCACCACCGGCCGTTTCCCGACCGACCTGCTGGGCGTGTGGTCGCGCGACCACAACCTGCTGTCGCTGGAGACCGCCCATTGGCGCCTGTCGGCCTATCCCGCCCAGGCGGCGGGCCTGAAGGGCCGCGGCTACCTGGCCGAAGGGATGGCGGCCGACATCATCGTCTACGATCCCGAGACCTTGACCGCGCTGCCCCAGGAACGCCTTTGGGACTACCCCGCCAATGAGTGGCGCCTGGTCCAGAAGGCCAGGGGCTACAACTACATCATCGTCAATGGCGAGATCACCTTCATCGACGGCGAATGCACGCAGGCCACGCCCGGCAAGCTGCTGCGCCACGGCGCGGGCTGAGGCGTCCGGAACATCTGATTTCGAGAATCCACGCGGGCTGATTTACGCCCAAAGAGCTTGCGGGGGACGCGCTGCGGCGCCGACCCAAGGCAAGCCACCGCGTGCGGCCGACGGGGAGGCAGGCTGATGACGCGCTTCTACCACGGCTGGAACATCGTCGCCTTAAAGGGGCTGGTCTTCGCGCTGACCTTGGGCGCCATGGGGACGTTCGGCCTCTATATCCTGCCCGTCTCGACGGAATTCCGCCTCTCGCGCGCCGACATGAACACCGCGATGATCCTGATGAGCGTCGGCGGCGCGGTGGGGGCCCCGATCCTCGGATGGATGTACGATCGCGTGCCGCTGAGGCCGATGATGCTCGCCGGCGCGCTCCTCACCGCCTCGAGCTACGTCACCCTGGGCCTGTCCCATTCGATCCTGCTGTCGTCCGTCGTCCTGGCGGTCTTCATGACCGCCGGCATGGGGCTGGCGGTGGGCCCGTTGGGGATCCTGGTTGTGCGCTGGTTCGACAGGAACCGGGGCCGGGCAATCACCCTGGCCGCCTTCGGCCTGTCCATCTCCAGCATCGTCGTGGCGCCCTTGGTCGGCTCGGCCATCGGCGCGTTCGGCTGGCGCGTGGCCCTGATCCTTTCGGGTCTGGTGGTGGCCGCGGCCGTGATGGTTCCGGCGCTCTTCCTTCGGATTCGGCCGACTCCTGAAGAGCTGGCCTGGGAGGCGCGGGTAGAGATGACGCCGCGCGATCCCGCCGGCGCGGCCGGTCCACTGCGCGCCGCCGTTCTCCTGCGCATGCCGCAATTCTGGTTCATCGCCCTGGGCGTCTCCCTGCCGTTGGCGATATCGGGATCCATCTTCATGGCCATGGTGCCGATGGCCATGGCGAGCGGGATCGCCGCGGCTCAGGCGGCCAGCCTGATTTCCGCGGCGGGCCTGGTTGCGGTCTCGTGCAAGGTTGTGCTGACGATCTTCGCAGACAAGGTCGATCGCGTCCTGCTGCTCGTGGTCCTGTGCCTCGTGGCCGCCCTCGAGAACGTCCTGCTGTTCCTGGTCGCCGGCCATGGGCAGTCGAGCTACCTGATCCTGCTCTGCTGCGCGGCCATGCAGGGTCTGAGCTCGGGCATGCTGATGCCGGTCTTCAGCGCCATCAACGCCGATCGCTTCGGGTCATCGTCTTATGGCACCGTCAATGGCCTCATGGCCCCGGTCACCGCCGTGGCGAGCGCTGTGCTGGCGCGGTTGTCAGGCGAGATATTCGATCGCACCGGAACCTATCAGTACGCCTTTGGTCTCTTCGTCGCCCTGAGCCTGATCGGCGCTGGCCTGATGTTCGCCACGCGGTTCACCCGCCCGGTCGCGGCGGGCGCCGCGACCGTCCCGGCGGCTGTGCCGGCGGAGTGATGATCGGCAAGGGGCGAGCCTCAGCCGCCCTCGAGGGTGAAGCCGACCTTGAGTTCGACCTGATAGTGCGCCACCCGGCCGTCCTCGACGTGCCCGCGCATCTGGGTCACCTCGAACCAGCGGATGTGACGCAGCGAGGCGTTGGCCCGGGTGATGGCCGCGCGGACGGCCTCGTCGAAACTCACGGGCGAAGAGCCGGCCAACTCGACGATCTTGTAGACGGCGTTGTCAGTCATGGAGTCCTCCCAACAGCCCGCGCCTGCCCCCGACGCGACGCGGGAATGGCATAGTAGGCGCACCAATCGGCGGCCACGGCGAGTGGACTTTCGAACATCGGCGCCGGGCCGGAGGCTTGCGGCTACATCCGCTCGGGAACGCCGATCCCCAGGACGTCGAGGGCCTGTTCCAGCTGGGCCAAGGCGGTCGCCGCCAGCGTCAGGCGCGAGGCGCGCACCGCGGGCTCGGCGCTCAGGATCGGGCAGGCGGCGTAGAATTTCGAGAAGGCCTGGCTGAGCCGGTAGGCGTGTTCGGCCACCGCGTTGGGCGCGCAGCGGTCATAGGCCTCGACCAGCGCCGAGTTGAAAGCGTCCAGCGTCAGCACCAGGTCGCGCTCGGCGGGCTTGATGACGGCGACCGGGCCTGCCGCCACGCCCTCGTCCGCGGCCCGCCGCAGCAGGGATTTCACGCGCACAGCCTGGTAGAGCAGGTAGGGGCCGGTCTTGCCCTCGAAGCTGGTGAAGCGGTCGAGGTCGAAGACGTAGGAGGTCCCGCGGAAGTTCTGCAGGTCGGCGAACTTCAGGGCGGCGACGGCGACCTTGCCGGCGATCGCCTCGAACTCGGCCGGCGGCAGGCTCTCGCCCAGTCCCACCTCGTGCAGGCGCTCGCGGGCCTTCTCTCGGGTCATCTCGATCATGTCGCCCAGCTTCAGCACGCCGCCCTCGCGGGTCTTGAAGGGCTTGCCGTCGGCGCCGTTCATGGTGCCGAAGCCCACGTGCTCAAGCTGGCCCTCCTGGGCGTAGCCGGCCAGGTAGGCGGCGCGGAAGACGATCTCGAAGTGGTCGGCCTGGCGCTGATCGACGCAGTAGATCACCCGTTCGGGATCGAACGACTGCTTCCGGTCGAGGATGGTGGCCAGGTCGGTCGTCCCGTACATCGCCGAGCCTTCCGAGGAGACCACCAGCAGTGGGGGCAGCTCGCGCTTGTCGCCCTCCCGGGCGACCCGGATGATCCGCGCGCCCTGGTCGTCGATCAGCAACCCCTTGGCGTCCAGCTCGGCCACCATGGGATCGATCAGGTCTTCGACGTCGCTCTCGCCCTTCCAGAGGTCGAAATCGACGCCCAAGGCATGGAAGTCGCGCTCAAGGGCCACCCGGGTCACATCGCGGAAGCGCTCCCAAAGGGCGTAGTAGCCGGCCTGCTTGGCCTGCAGGGCGGCGGTGATCTTCCGCGCGCGGTCGCGATAGTCGGTATCGGCCTTCCCCCGGGCGGCGGCCTCCGGATAGAGGCGGTCGAGGTCGGCCAGGCTCACGGCCTCAAACGCCGAGATGTCTGCCGGCGGGACGCCCGCCGCGTTGGCCGCCTCGACGACGGCGCCGATCGCCGGGCGCTCGTCGGTCACCGCCCCTATCAGCAGGCCCATCTGATAGCCCCAGTCGCCGAAGTGGGCGTCGCCCAGCACCGTGTCGCCTCGGAACCGGTAGAGCCGCTTCAGCGACTCGCCGATGATCGAGGAGCGCAGGTGGCCCACGTGCATCGGCTTGGCGACGTTGGGGCCGGCATAGTCGATCAGCACACGGCGGGGGACCGCCACTGGCTCGGCGCCCAGCCGCGGATCGGCCGCGATCTCCGTGGCGCGGGCCGATAGCGCCCCGTCGGTGACCTTCATGTTGATGAAGCCTGGCCCGGCGACCTCCACGGCCGCCAGCCTGGAATCGGCGCCCAGGCGCCCGGCCACGGCGGTGGCGATCTCGCGTGGGTTCTTGCCCACGCGCTTGGCCGCGGCCAGCGCGCCGTTCGACTGGAAATCGGCGAGGTCGGGGCGGTCCGAGGCGGTGACGCGGGCCAGCTCAGCCGGCAGGCCCAGGTCGGCGAAGGCGGCGCCGACCGCTTCGCTCAGGCCCCGTTTGAGGTCGCTCATTGGCGCTTGGAATTGTCCCCAGTGGCGACTGCCGCGCCGGCGTTGACGCGGAACCGCTTACCGTCGCGGTTGAACGCCGCCATTTCCGGGGTGACGTCGAAGCCCACCAGCACCTCGAAGTTGGCGCCGGAGGTGACCTGCGTCGCGCGCGGGATGGTGATCGTGCCGATCTTGTCGGTGATGTAGATGCGGTCCTTGCCGGCCGGGAAGCTCACCGGCAGGTCGAACCTCTGCTTGGCGATGACCTCGCGGTTGCGATCGGTGACCGCCACCCAGTAGTGGTAGGTCTTGGACGATCCCTGCGCCTGCGGCCCTTTGCCCAGCTCGAAGAGAATCTCCATCTGCACGTGGATTGGCTGGTTGTCCTTGTATTGGCAACCGGCCGAGATGCCCTGCACCTCGCCGGAATAGGCGACGTTGGCCGAGGCCTCGCGGTTGTCCTTGAATTCCACATAACGGCTGGCGTCGTAGAGCGTCTTGACGAACGGGCAGGGGCCGGCGTTGCGCAACTGCTGCAGCGGCGCCTGATTGTCGCTGAATTCTTCCTTGGTCTTCTTCTTCTTGGCGGCGTCGGCGTCCTCGCGGCGCTGTTGTTCTTCCGGGTCGCCACGGCCTTGCGCCGCGGCGACAAACGGGGTCGCGCACCAGAGGGCGGCGACGGCGAGGAGCAAGAGGCGGCGCATGACGGGCGTCCATGGAAAGGGCCGCGAAGAGGTCGCGAACTGGGCTGCTACTACAGGCTTGCGAATGCGGCGGCAACGCGGCTGGCGGCGGCGCCTCCGAGGCCCTACCTTGCCGCGATGACCCCGCCCGCCGCCACGAGACCGCCGCTGACCGTGTTGCTGGCGACGCCACGCGGGTTCTGCGCGGGCGTCGACCGGGCGATCCAGATCGTCGAGCGGGCGATCGGCAAATACGGCGCGCCTGTCTATGTGCGCCACGAGATCGTCCACAACCGCCATGTAGTGGAGCGCCTGAGGGCGTTGGGCGCGGTGTTCGTCGAGGAGCTCGACGAATGTCCACTGGACCGGCCGGTGGTGTTCTCCGCCCACGGGGTGCCCAAGGCGGTGCCGGCCGAGGCCAGGGCGCGCAAGATGCTCTACCTCGACGCCACCTGCCCGCTGGTCTCCAAGGTGCATGTGGAGGCCCAGCGCCACCACGAGGCCGGCCGCGAGATCGTGCTGATCGGCCACGCCGGCCATCCCGAGGTCGTGGGCACCATGGGCCAGTTGCCGCAGGGCGCCGTGGCACTGGTCGAGACCGTGGGCGACGCCCTGGCGTTCGCGCCACGCGACCCGGGCAACGTGGCCTTCGTCACCCAGACCACGCTGTCGGTGGACGACACCGCCGAGATCGTGGCGGCGCTTCGCGGACGGTTCCCGGCCATGGCCGCGCCGCACAAGGAGGATATATGCTACGCCACCACCAACCGCCAGGAAGCGGTCAAGGCGGTCGCGGCGCGCTCGGACGTTCTCCTGGTGCTGGGCAGCGCCAATTCGTCCAACTCCGTGCGGCTGGCGGAAGTGGGCCGCCGCAGCGGGGCCAGCGCCTATCTGATCGATGACGCGGATGGGCTGGACGTGGCATGGCTGGCCGGCGCGGCCGTGGTCGGCGTCACCGCCGGCGCCTCGGCCCCGGAGGTTCTGGTGCAAGGGGTCATCGACCGCCTGGCCGACAGCTTCATGGTCTCCGTCGAGGAGATCGACGCACCGCGTGAGACCGTGAGCTTCAAGCTGCCGAAGGCGCTGGCGGGATAGGCGGCGTCCGCCCGCCCAGGGAGCCTACTTCTTCGCCTTGGCCTTCTTGCCCTTGGCCTGCCCGGGCCAGGCGCGGTCGATCGGCAGCATTGGGTTGGCGACGATCTTCAGGTCGGCGCAGTGGTGGTAGCTGAAGCGCCCGTCCTTGTTCACCCCGTGGCCTTCCATGAACTGGATGATCTGCAGGGTGCAGTGGTCGCAGTTGATGTTGGGCAGCTTCACGTCGGTCTCGTACTCTTGAACCGGCTTGCGCTCGTGCTTCTCCCAAACCCCATCGACGAGAATCGGCGGCTTGGGATCGCGCTCGATCTTGCCGGAAACCGAGATCGGGCCGCTCGGGCTGTCGCGCGTCACGTCCTCCGGATCGGCGGGCAGTTCGGCGCGGTCCAGCACCGAGAGCGCCACGCGGAAGAAGCCCGGGTGGTTGATGGTCTCCTTGACGTGGACGTGCAGCATCTCGCCGCCCTTGGCCGGTGTGACCACGCCCGTGGGAACGCCGGGATTGGCGGTGGTCCCGCCGCAGGGACCCATCTTCTGGGGATCCCCAAGCTGGTTCTCGGCGATCCAGGACGGCGGCTGCATGAGGATGAAGTGGGCCTGCACGGCCGGCGCGGCGCCCAGCGTGACGCCGCCCGCCAGGACGGCGGCGAAGAGACGAAGCTTCATGGTCGGATCCCCCTGTTATGTTGGCTTTTCTTAAGAGCGGGACGGGTCGCGGGGAAACGATAATTTCTGTCAGGTAGGGCCGGCGTCTTGACCGCCTGGGCGGCGTCCCGCATCCGGGGGCCATGGCGGTCTATACGGACATCACCGACGTGGAGCTGGCGGGTCTGCTGGCCGACTTCGACCTGGGCGTGGCGCTCAGCCTGAAGGGCGTGGCCGAGGGCGTGGAGAACTCCAACTTCCTGCTGGAAACCGAGGCCGGGCGCTATTTCCTGACCATCTACGAACGCCGCGTGGACCCCGCCGACCTGCCGTTCTTCCTGGGCCTGATGCGCTGGCTGGCCGAGCATGGCTACCCGAGCGCCACCCCGATCCCCGACCGGGCCGGCGAAATCCTCAAGGCGGTGCGCGGCAAGCCCGCGGCCATCGTCAGCTTCCTCTCGGGCCTTTCCGTGCGCCGGCCGGGCGCCGTCCACTGCCGGGAGGCGGGCGCGGGCCTGGCCGCCCTGCATCTGGCCGCGACGGGCTTCCCAGGCGTGCGCGCCAACGACCTGGGGCACGCGGCCTGGGGGCCGATGTTCCGGGGGCTGAAGAACCAGGCCGAGGGCCTGAAGCCGGGCTTGGCGGCGACCATCGACGGAGACCTCGCACACCTGGCGGAGGGCTGGCCCACGGGCCTGCCCGAAGGCGTGATCCACGCCGACTATTTCCCTGACAACGTGTTCTTCAAGGGCGGCGCCTTCGCCGGGGCCATCGACTTCTATTTCGCCTGCGTGGACGCGCTGGCCTACGACATCGCCGTGGCGCTCAACGCCTGGTGTTTCGAGCCCGACGGCAGCTTCAATATTACGTCGGCCAGGGCCCTGGTGTCCGGCTACGAAAGCAAGCGGCCGCTCTCGGACGCCGAACGCGCCGCCCTGCCGATCCTGGCCCACGGCGCGGCCATGCGCTTCTTCCTGACCCGGCTGCATGACTGGGACGCGACCCCCACGGGGGCGCTGGTCAAGCGCAAGGACCCGCTGGAGTACGAGCGCAAGCTGGCCGTCCACCGCGCCGCTCCGGATCTGGTGCTGTTCGGGTGACGCCCAAGGTGGTCATCCACACCGACGGAGCCTGTTCGGGCAACCCCGGCCCCGGCGGCTGGGGCGCGGTGCTGGAGTATGGCGGGAAGGTGAAGGAGATCTCCGGCGGGGAACTGGCCACCACCAACAACCGCATGGAGTTGATGGCCGCGATCATGGCCCTGGAGAGCCTGACGCGGCCCTGCAAGGTCGAGCTGCACACCGACAGCCAGTACGTGATGAAGGGGATCTCCGAGTGGATCCACGGCTGGAAGGCCCGCGGCTGGAAGACCGCCGACAAGAAGCCGGTCAAGAACGAGGACCTGTGGAAGCGCCTGGACGCCGTGCGCCTGCGCCACGAGGTCGACTGGCGCTGGGTGAAGGGTCACGCGGGCCACGTGCTCAATGAAAGGGCCGACGCCCTGGCCCGGCAGGGGATGCTGGAGACGCGCGCCGCAGCCCGCTAGCCGGGGTTTATTCGATATCGAACTTGCCTCTCCCATCTCGAATGGTGTAGTCTGACTCGCGTGTCCTAGCTCAGGAGTCGGTCATGCCCGAGGCTGAAGATCACGCGGACATCCAGGTCTTCGACGAGATCCGCTACATCGAACACATGGTGCGCAGCGCCATCACCGGCCGCCTGCCGGTCGGCCTGACCTATCCGCAATTCGAAGTGCTGAACCTGCTGGCCCGCCGAGGCGACGGGACCACGCCCGCGGAGATCGCGCGCGCCCTGCAGCTAACCCGCAACGGCCTCACCAACACCCTCCAGCGGCTGGCCGCGCGCAATCTCGTGGTAGCGGAAGATTGCCCCGAGGACGGACGCAAGAAGCGCATCGCGCTGACCGCCGACGGGCGCCGGGCCTACGCCCAGGCCTTGGCCGCCATCCGCCCGAAGACCGAGCGCCTGCGCGAGGGTTTCACGCCCAGGGAGTTCCGCGACGCGCTCCCATTCCTGCGGGCGTTGCGCACCTGGCTGAGCGAGACGGCCTGAAACGGGCGCGCGCCAGCCGCGCCAGGCCCTGAAATTTGGGCTTGCGGCGGGCCGCCATGAGGCGTCCGCTCCGGACAGCGAAAATTGTCGGGAGCGGGACAGATGACCACGTTTCAGCTGAACGGCCGCACGGTCTCGCCGGACAGTCCCGGCGACGCCCCGCTGCTCTGGGTGATCCGCGACGATATCGGGCTCACCGGCACGAAATTCGGATGCGGGATCGCGGCCTGCGGGGCCTGCACCGTGCACGTGAACGGCAAGGCGGTGCGGTCCTGCGTCACGCCGCTGAGCACTATGGCCGGCGCCCAGGTGACTACCATCGAAGGCCTCGATCCGAAGGATGCGCACCCCCTGCAGACGGCCTGGATCGAGCTGCAGGTCCCCCAGTGCGGCTACTGCCAGTCGGGCCAGATCATGCAGGCCGCCGCCCTCCTGAAGACCAACCCCGCCCCTAGCGACGCGCAGATCGACTCCGCTATGAACGGCAACCTCTGCCGCTGCATGGCCTATGTGCGGATCAAGCAGGCCATCAAGCTGGCGGCGGCCCGGATGCAGGGAGCCAAGGCATGAACCGGCATCTTCCATCGGCGGCCTTCGCGCCTTCGCGCCGCGGCTTCCTGATCGCGGCGACGGCGTCCGGCCTGCTGTTCAGCTTCGCCGGCGCGGGCCCCGCCTCGGCGGGCGGCGGCTACGAGCCGACCCTCTGGTACGCCATCGACCGCGACGGGACAGTCACCGTCCATGTGGTCCGCGCCGAGATGGGCCAGCACGTGGGCACCGCCACGGCCCGCATCCTGGCCGACGAACTGGAGGCCGACTGGGACAAGGTCCGGATCGACCATGTGGACTCCGATCCCAAGTGGGGACTGATGGTCACCGGCGGTAGCTGGTCGATCTGGCAGAATTTCCCGCTGATGAGCCAGGCCGGCGCGGCCGGCCGCATCGCGCTCATCGATGAGGGCGCGCGGCTGATGGGCGTCGATCCCGCGGCCTGCATGGCGCGCAACAGCGTGGTCAGCGGCGCGGGCAAGTCGATCACCTATGGCGAGATCGTCGCAAGGGGCGAACTCAAGCGCAGCTTCACCGCCCAGGAGCTCGCCAAGATGCCGATCAAGCCGGTCGCCGAACGGCGGCTGATCGGCAAGCAGACCGCCGCGCGCGACATTCCCGGCAAGACCAACGGCAAGGCCGTCTACGGCCTCGATGCGAAGGTCACGGGGATGGTCTATGCGCGGCCGAAACTGCCGCCGACCCGCAACGACAGCGTGGTGGTTGCGATCGACGATTCGGCCGCCAAGGCTGTGCCGGGCTACATCGAGAGCCGCGCTCTGGAAGACCCGTCGGGCACGGTCACTGGCTGGGTGATGGTCTACGCCAAGAGCTTCGTTGCGGCGACGCGGGCTGTCGATCTGGTCAAGGTGACGTGGAAGGCCGGCTCCAGCGCTCAGGTCTCGGAGTCCGACCTGCAGGCCCACGCCATGGCCCTGATCGCCGATCGCAAGGCCGGTTCGATGGTGGTCGACGACCCCGGGGTCGACGCGGCGTTCGCCGGGGCGACGAAGACGCTGGAGGCCACCTACACCACCGCCAGCGCGCTCCACTTCCAGATGGAGCCGATCAACGCGCTCGCCTTCGAGAAGGACGGGGTGTTCGAGATCCACACCGGCAACCAGTGGCAGTCGCTGGTGCTGCCGTGGCTCGCCAAGGCGCTCGGCCGGCCGGAGACCAGCATCGTCATGCGCACCTACCTGCTGGGCGGCGGGTTCGGGCGCAGGCTGAACGGCGACTATGCCGTGGGCGCGGCCCTGGCGTCCAAGGCGATTGGCGGCAAGCCCGTGAAGATGGTCTGCACGCGGGCCGACGACTGCCGGTTCGACAGCTTCCGCTCGCCCTCGGTGCAGACCGTGCGCATGGCGTTCGGCGAGGGCGGCCGAGTCACGGCCATGGAGCACTCGGCCTGCGCCGGCTGGCCGACGGAGGTGATGGCGTCCTTCTTCATGCCCAAGGGCATGAACGGCGTGCCGTACGATCCCTTCGCGATTAGTGGCGCGAACCACTGGTACAGCGTCGGGGCGCAGCGGGTGCGTGCGATCTCGAACGACCTGGCGAACCGGTCCTTCCGGCCGGGCTGGCTGCGCTCGGTGGGGCCCGGCTGGACCAACTGGGCCGTGGAGAGCTTCATGGACGAGGCGGCCCATGCCGCCGGCCAGGATCCGGTCGCCTTCCGCTTGGCGCTGCTGGACGCGGCGGGCCGCAACTCCGGCGCGGCGGACGGGCCCAGCGCGGTCGGCGGCGCCCGACGGCAGGCCGGGGTGCTGAACCGCCTCGCCCGGGCTGTGGACTGGGGCAAGCCCCTGCCGGCCAACACTGGACTTGGCGTCGCCACGACCTTTGGTCAGGAACGCGACATGCCGACCTGGACCGCCTGCGCCGCGCGGGTGAGGGTCGATCCGGCCAGCGGCAAGGTCAAGGTCGAGAAGCTGACCCTGGTTGTGGACGCGGGCACCATCGTGGATCCGGGCGGCGCGCGCGCCCAGGTGGAGGGCGCTTCGCTCTGGGGCATGAGCCTGGCGCTATTCGAGGGCACGGAATTCGCCAACGGCCAGGTGAAGGACACCAACCTCGGCGCCTACACCCCGCTCAGGATGGCCGACGTTCCGGAGATGGAGATTGTTTTCGTCGACAGCGCGGAGGTTCCCGTCGGACTGGGCGAACCCGCGACCACGGTGGTCGGCCCGGCGATCGGCAATGCGATCTTCGCGGCCTCCGGCGCCCGCGTGCGCCACCTGCCGATACGGCCCAAGGCGGTGCTTGAGGCCTTGAAGGCGCGGACCTAATAGGGGGCCCCAGCGCTTCATCCAACTGCAGGCGTTGTGACGGCCAGCAGCGGAGACGAACATGCCGAGATTCCTCGCCCTCTTCATGGGCTCGCCAGATCCGAACGCCGCCCCCCCGCCGCCGAGCGACGCGACCGTGCAGAAGGGGATCGCCGCCTGGGGCGCCTGGATGGAAAAGCACGCGGCCCGGATCGTCGATAGCGGCGGGCCCCTCGGCAAGACCAAGCGGGCGTCGAGCGCGGGCGTTGCCGACATCCGCAACGCCGTCGCTGGCTTCGTCATCGTCGAGGCGGCCTCCCATGAGGCGGCGGCGGCCCTGTTCGAACAGCACCCTCATTTCACGATCTTCCCCGGCGAGTCGGTGGAGATCATGCCGTGCCTGCCGATCCCGGGACGCTAAGACGTTTGCCCTTGGGACCCGGCGGGTCGAGACTGGCGGCCTGATCTTGGGAGAGCTTCGTGTCGGACGGAATTGAAGAGGCGGCCATGGCCGAACCCGCCCGCCCCAGGCTCAGCTATCCGTTCGAGGCAGGGCCCGAGACCGGTGCGACGATCGACATCGCGCCGGGCGTGAAGTGGCTGCGGATGCAGCTGGGCGGGCCGCTCGGGTTCATCAACGTCTGGGCGGTGGCCGACGGCGAGGGCTGGGCCATCATCGACACGGGTATCGGCGGGCCGGAGACCCAGGAGGCCTGGCGCACGGCCTTCGCCGGCCCCATGGGCGGCAGGCCGGTCACGCGGGTGTTCGTCACCCATATGCATCCCGACCACATCGGCATGGCGGGCTGGATCACCCGCAAGTTCGACTGCCGACTCTGGATCACCCGCCTGGAATACCTGATGTGCCGTTCCCTGGCCGGCGACAGCGGGCGCGAGGCGCCACCCGACGCCCTGCGGTTCTACAAGGCCGCCGGTTGGGACGCCGACGCGCTGGAGACCTACCGGGTCCGCTTCGGCGGGTTCGGCCGCTCGATGCAGGCGTTGCCCGACAGCTTCCACCGGCTGACCGACGGCGACGAGGTGACCATCGGCGATCATGTCTGGCGAGTGGTGGTGGGCAACGGCCACAGCCCCGAACACGCCTGCCTCTACTGTCCCGCGTTGAACGTGATGATCAGTGGCGATCAGGTGCTGCCGAAAATCTCCTCCAACGTCTCGGTCTTTCCCACGGAGCCGGACGGGGATCCGCTGACCGACTGGTTGACCTCGCTGGCGCACATCAAGTCGCGGGCGCCCGACGACGTCCTGGTGCTGCCGGCCCACAACGACCCGTTCTTCGGCCTGCACGCCCGCATCGACCACCTGATCGGAGGACATGAGCGCGGCCTGGTGCGCCTGCACGCGCTGATCGCGGCCGAGCCCAGGCGGGTGGTGGACGTTTTCAGCGTGCTGTTCCGGCGCAAGATCGAGGGTGGCCTGCTGGGGCTGGCGACCGGCGAAAGCCTGGCCCACCTGAACTGCCTGATCGGCCGCGGCCAGGCCGTGCGCGAGCGCGACGAGAACGGCGTCGACTGGTATCGGGCCGCGGCGTAGAGCCTAACCAGCAATCACGAAATCTTCGGGAGGATCCCATGACCGAGCGCGTCATCATCGAGAAGTCCGGCGGCGTGCTGACGCTGACCCTGAACCGCCCGGAAAAGAAGAACGCGCTCTCGCCCGACATGTACGCCGCGCTGTCCGGCGCCATCGAAGGGGCGGCCGCTGACCCGGAGGTGCGCTGCGTCCTGATCCAGGCCAACGGCGACATGTTTACCGCCGGAAACGACCTGTCCGACTTCGCCGCGGTCAATTCTGGCGATACGCCGCCGGCCGGCGAGCGGCGGGTTGGCGGCGCCCTGCTGGAGGCGCTGGCTCGAGCGACCATCCCGATCATCGCGGCGGTCAACGGCCGGGCGGTTGGCATTGGCACGACCATGCTGCTGCACTGCGACCTGGTGTTCGTCGACGAGAACGCGTTGCTCACCACCCCGTTCGTGAACCTGGCGCTGGCGCCGGAAGCCGCGTCCTCGATCCTGCTGCCGGCGCGGATCGGCTATGTCCGCGCGTTCTCGATGTTCGTGCTGGGCGAGGCGGTGAACGCCCAGAAAGCCGAGGCCTGGGGGATCGCGAACGCCGTGGTGCCGGCGGGCGAGTTGCGCGCCCGGGCCCGGGCGGCGGCCGAGGCCGTCGCGGCCCGTCCGACGACTTCGGTGGCCATCACCAAGTCGCTGATGCGCGAGCCGGAGGCGCTGATGGCGCGGATCAAGGAGGAGGGCTCCCACTTTACCACCCAGTTGGTCTCGCCCGAAGCCAAGGAGGCGTTCGCGGCCTTCCGCGAGAAGCGCCCGCCCGACTTCACCAAGGTGGCCTGAGAACCATGTCGCTCGCCGGCAAGACCCTGTTCATCACCGGAGCTAGCCGGGGCATCGGCCTGGCCATCGCGCTCCGGGCCGCCCGGGACGGCGCCAATGTCGTCATCGCCGCCAAGACCGCCGAGCCGCACAAGGTACTGCCGGGCACGATCTATTCGGCGGCGCAGGACATCGAGGCGGCCGGCGGCAAGGCCCTGCCGCTGGTCGTCGACGTGCGGGACGAAGCCTCGGTGATGGCGGCCGTGGACAGGACGGTGGAGGCGTTCGGCGGCATCGACATCTGCGTCAACAACGCTTCCGCCATCCAGCTCACCGGCACGCTGGCCACCGACATGAAACGCTTCGACCTGATGAACCAGGTGAACGCGCGTGGAACCTATCTGACCTCGAAGGCCTGTATTCCCCACCTGCTCAAGGCCGCCAACCCCCACATGCTCACCATGTCGCCGCCCCTGGAGATGAACCCCCGCTGGTTCGCCGGCCACCCGGCCTACACCATGGCCAAGATGGGCATGAGCATGTGCGTGCTGGGCATGGCCGAGGAATTCCGTGGCGCCGGGATCGCCTTCAACGCGCTCTGGCCCAGGACCGGGATCGCGACGGCGGCGATCCGCTTCGCGCTGGCCGGGGACGAGGGCATGCGCCATTGCCGAACCGCCGAGATCATCGCCGACGCCGCCCACGCTATCTTCGAAAAGCGGTCGCGCGATTTCACCGGAAACTTCCTGATCGACGACAGCTTCCTCTACGCCGAGGGCGTGCGCGATTTCGAACCGTACCGGGTCGATCCCAGCGTCTCCCTGATGCCGGACTTCTTCGTGCCCGCCTCGATCCCGCCACCGCCGGGGGTGACCGTCGGGGACGGGACGCTGCACCTCGCATGAGCATTTCCGTCCGGGTCGCCTCGCCCGCCGACATCCCGCTGATCCTGCAGTTCATCCGCGACCTGGCGGAATACGAGCGGCTGCTGGACGAGGTGGAGGCGACGGAGGCGGACATCCGCCGCGACCTCTTCGGCGAGAATCCGCGCTGCTTCTGCGACATCGCCGAGCAGGACGGTGCGCCGGTAGGCTTCGCGCTCTGGTTCTACAACTACTCCACCTTCCGGGGCCGGGCGGGCATCTACCTGGAAGACCTGTTCGTCATGCCGGCCTTCCGGCACGGCGGGGCCGGTCGGGCGCTGCTGGCCCGCCTGGCGCAGCGGTGCGTCGAGGCCGACCTCGGACGCCTGGAGTGGGCGGTGCTGAACTGGAACGCGCCCTCCATCGCCTTCTACGACAGCCTGGGCGCCACGACGAAGGACGACTGGACCGTGCGCCGCCTCGACGGCGAGGCGCTGGTGAATCTGGCGGACGGTTAGAGCCGGCGCGCTATGTGAGGCGGTCGGCTTTCCGCAGGTCCGGGAAGAGGGTCGACCAGACGCCGGTGACGACCAGCGCGCCGACCCCGCCGAAGATCGCCGCGCCGACGGGACCCAGGAAGCGGGCGACCACGCCGCTCTCGAACTCGCCAAGTTCGTTGGACGCCCCGATGAACACCGAGGAGACCGCCGACACCCGCCCGCGCATCGCGTCCGGCGTGACCAGCTGGATCAGGGTCTGGCGGACATAGACGCTGAGCATGTCGGCCCCGCCCAGGACGGCCAGGGCGGCCACCGAGAGGTAGAGGCTCCGCGACAGGGCGAAGACGATGGTCGACAGGCCGAAGACGGCCACCCCGCCGAACATGAAGAGCCCCGCCTTGGTGTGGACCGGCCGGGCCGCCAGCATCAGGGCGACGACGGTGGCGCCGATGGCCGGGCCGGACCGCAGGATGCCGAAGCCCTCGGCCCCCACGTGCAGGATGTCGCGCGCGAACACCGGCAGCAGGGCGGTGGCGCCGCCCAGCAGCACGGCGAAGAGGTCCAGCGAGATCGCGCCGAAGACGATCTTCTGGCGCCAGACATACGCCAGGCCCTCCTTCATCAGGGCCCAGCGCGAGCCGGGGTTGACCACCGGCTGGGTGTCCTTGCGGATCATGAAGACTGTCAGGGCCGCGATGAGGTAGAGCGCGAAGGTCGTGAAATAGGCGTGGGCCGGGGACAGCGCGACCAATAGGCCGCCCAGGGCCGGGCCGCCGATCGAGGCGGTCTGCCAGGCCAGCGAATTCCAGGCGATGGAGCGCGCCAACAGGGGCCGTGGCACCAGCATGGGGCCCAGCGCCGAACTGGCCGGGGCGAAGAAGGCCCGCGCGCAGCCGAACAGGAAGCCCACCAGCAGCAGCAACGGGACCGACGCCCAGCCCTGCCAGGAGGCGATGGCCAAGGTCAGCACCGTGGCGATCTCGCCCACGAAGCACAGCATCAGCACCTTCTTGCGGTCGTGCCGGTCGGCGATCTCGCCGGCCGGCAGGGCCAGCAGGAACACCGGGATGAAGGCGGCCAGGCCGATCATCCCGACCATGAAGGCGCTCTCCGCCACGGAACGCGTGAGGCGGGCCAGCGCATACATCTGCCAGCCCATGGCGACGCTCTGGACCTGGCCGGCCAGGGAGCCCGCCCAGCGCGAGGCCCAGAAGAGCAGGTAGTCGCGCTCATTCAGCAATTCGCGGGCCGAGGGGACGGCGACGGGGGAGGACTCGGCCATGTGGCCGGAACCTGCCTTGCGTGGCCGCCCTAGTCCAGCCGCCCTCGACGAATTGCGGGGCGATTGACCGGACGGCCGGGAGGTCCTATCTGCGCGCCCCTCGGCCAAGGGGTGCGCGGCAATGCGACGACTTCGACCAATGGGGCGCGCCGGCCGCGCCGCCTGATCCGCCGCCGGAACGCAAAGCTGTGTTCACGGCTTCGACGTTGTTTCCGTATGAAGTCGCAAGTCATGTCCCTCGAGCCCGCCACGCCGACCCCGCTGCTTACCCTCGAACCCGAGCGGCCACGGGACGCGCACCTCGCCGAAGCCCTTATCGACCGCGCCTTCGGGCCGGGGCGTTTCACCAAGGCCTCCGAGCGCGTGCGGGAGTTCGCGGCCTTCGCGCCGGAGCTCTCCATGTGCGCCTGGGCGGGCGAGCGCCTCCTGGGCCTGGCCCGCATGTGGCGGATCCGCGTCGGTGGCCAGCCGGCGGCGTTCCTCGGTCCCTTCGCGGTGGAGGAAGGCGAGCGCAGCGCCGGCTTCGGCGCGCGCCTGATCGCGCGGGCCTGCGAGGCGGCCGAGGCGGCGGGCGAAACTCACGTCGTACTGGTCGGCGACGAAGCCTATTTTGGCCGGCTGGGGTTCGCCGCCGAACTCGGAAGGCGGGTGATCATGCCGGGACCCGTGGATCAGCGTCGTGTGCTGGTGCGCGCGCTGGGCCGCTCGGCGGCGCTGGCCGGCGCCGTGGGGCCACGTTAAGCGGGTCGCCCTGGCTTCGTCGCTTGAGGCGAACCCGCGCGCCGCCTACCCTTGAGCGATGGCGGACGGCAAAACCGGACTGGATGGGGTGATCGCGGCGGTGAAAGCCCAGGCGCCGGGTCGCGGCCTGCCGCCGGTGCACCTGTGGAACCCCGCGCACTGCGGCGACATCGACATCGTCATCCGCAAGGACGGCCTGTGGTTCCATGAGGGCTCGCCGATCGGCCGCGAAGCCCTGGTGCGGCTGTTCTCCACCGTCCTGCGCAAGGATCCCGACGGCTTCCACCTGGTCACCCCGGTCGAGAAGATGCGGATCACCGTGGAGGACGCCCCATTCATCGCCGTGCGCGTCGACCGCGTGGGCGAGGCGCTGCGGTTTCTCACCAATGTCGGAGACGAGGTCGAGGCCGGGCCGGAGCACGAAATCCGGGTGGCTCAGGGCGACGACGGCGAGCCTCGCCCCTATGTCCACGTCCGGCGCGGACTGGAGGCGCTGATCGCCCGGCCGGTGTTCTACGAACTGGTGGAGATGGCCGAGGAGCGGCAGACGCCGCAGGGCCCGACGCTGGGGATCGTCTCGAACGGCGCCTGGTTCCCGGTGGGTCCCGCCGGAGCGCACCGGCTGTGACTCCCCAGGGCTCGCCCGACGACCTGAGCGATTGGATCGGCCGCCATCTCGATCCCCTTGAGGAGCGGGAGGCGGTCGATGGGGTGACCGGCTCCGACTTCGATCTCAATCCCGGCTGGACCTGGCCATCCGACAAGCCGCCGACGCCGGCGTCGGTGCTGGTGGCGCTGGTCGAGCGCGACCACGGCCTATCGGTGATCCTCACCCGGCGGGCCGACACCATGCGCCGGCACACCGGCGAGGTGGCGCTGCCGGGCGGCCGGCGCGATCCGGGCGAGACCGCCTGGCAGACTGCGCTTCGGGAGGCCCACGAGGAGATCGGCCTTCATCCGGAGTTCGTGCGGTTGATCGGCCTGTCGACGCCGTACCGCACGGGAACGGGCTATCTGATCACGCCCGTGGTGGGCTTCGTGCGGGAGGGGTTCACCCTGGAACCCAACCCAGACGAAGTGGCCGAGATATTCGAAACGCCCTTCGGCTTCCTGATGGATCCCGCCAACTATGTGCAGCACGAGCGCGAGCTGCCCACCGGCCAGGTCCGCCGGTTCTACAGCATGACTCACGCCGATCAGCACATCTGGGGGGCCACGGCGGGCATGCTGAGAATCCTCTACGAGCGGCTGTACGGGGCGGCCGTTGCTTAGGGTGCTGATCCTGCGGGCGGCCCTGGTGGCCGCGCCGTTCGTGGTCTGGTTCGTGTGGCGCGCCAGGGCGCGGCGCTCCGGGCGCGAGATGGGATCGACGCCGTTCGCCTGGTTGTTCGCGGCCGGCGCGATCCTGGTCGGCCTGTCGCTGCTCGCGGGCGGCGCCTTCCATCGCGACACCCGGGGCGAGCACTATGTGCCGGGCGAGGTGACGCCGAGTGGCGCGGTCACCCCCGGCCGCCTCGAGAAGATCCCGTGAGCGGAAATCTTGGCGGAGCCCCCTGGATCGCCGCTCCGCCGACGGCCGCGGTGCTGGACGCGCTGGAGGCGGCCGGCGGGCCGGATTGCGCCCGTTTCGTCGGCGGCTGCGTGCGCAACACCCTGCTGGGCCAGCCCGTGGACGACATCGACATCGCCACGCGGCTGACTCCCGACCAGACGATCGCCGCCCTGAAGGCCGCCGGGCTCAAGGCTGTCCCCACCGGCGTCGAGCACGGCACGGTCACCGCCGTCTCGGGCGGCAAGCCCTTCGAGATCACCACGCTGCGGCGGGACGTGAGCACCGACGGCCGCCGCGCCGTTGTGGCCTTCACCGACGACTGGCTGGGGGACGCCCGTCGGCGCGACTTCACGCTGAATGCGCTCTACGCGCAGCGCGACGGGGTGATCTTCGACCCCACCGGCCATGGAGCCGCCGACTGCCGGGCTGGGCGCATCGTCTTCGTGGGCGAGCCGGAGCAGCGGATCGCCGAGGACGCCCTGCGCATCCTGCGGTTCTTCCGGTTTCTGGCCTGGTACGGCAAGGGTCCGCCGGACGCCGCGGCGAGCGCCGCCTGCGCGGCGCTGAAGGCGAACGTGGCGAGCCTCTCGGCCGAGCGGATCTCGCGGGAGTTCCTCAAGCTGCTGGCGGCGCCCGATCCGCGCGCGGCCGTGGACCTGATGGACCGGACCGGCGTCCTGGCGGTCGTGCTGCCCGCGCCAGCCGACCTGGCGCGTTTCGCGGCCCTCGTCGGCATCGCCGGCGACGCGGTGTTGCGGCTGGCCGCCCTGCTGCCGGATGACCCGGCGGCGGCCATCCAGGTGGCGACAGGGTTGCGACTCTCCAACGCTGACCGCGATCGTCTGGCCGCGGCCCTGGCGCCGACGCCTGGACTGACGAGCACGATGGGTCCGCGGGATATCCGGGAATGCGTCTATCGCTTGAGGCCTGCTGTCTTCCGGGATCGGGCCAGGCTCGCCTGGGCTCGTGACGGCGAGGGCGCGGCCCGTTGGCGCGACGTGCTGGCGCAGGGCGACGGCTGGACGGCGCCGGTTTTCCCCCTCGACGGCCAGGACGTCCTGGCGGCGGGCGTTCCCAAGGGGCCGCTGGTGGGCAAGGCGCTGGGCGAGGTGGAGGCCTGGTGGATCGCCAGCGACTTCGCCCCTGACCGCCCGTCGCTCCTCCAGAAGCTGGCGTCCGTGGTCCAGGGGACGGCGTCGTGAGCGCGCCGCGCCTCCGACTGGGCATACTGAAGACCGGGCGGCCGCCGACCCCGGCGATTCCGCTCTTCGGGACCTATCCGGAGATGTTCATCCGCCTGCTGGGGCCGGAGACCTACTACTACCGAGTCTATGCGGCGGACGAGGGCGAACTGCCGGACAGCGCGGGCGCCTGCGACGCCTACCTTGTGACCGGCTCGTCTGCCGGCGCCTATGAGGACCTGCCTTGGATCGCGCCCACGGAGGATTTCCTCCGATCGGCAATGCGCAAGGCGGCGCTGGTCGGCGTGTGTTTCGGCCACCAGTTGATGGCCCAGGCCTTCGGCGGCAAGGTCATCAAGTCGCCCAGGGGCTGGGGCCTGGGCGAACAGGAATACCGGGTGCTCAAACCCCAGCCCTGGATGGACGCCGCCACGCCCTTTCGCCTTCCGGGTTCACACCAGGACCAGGTGGTGGAACTGCCGCCCGGCGCGGAAGTGATCGCCGCCAGCGACTTCACGCCCATGGGCGCGTTGGCCTGGACCGACCAGCGGGCGATCTCCATGCAGCTCCACCCGGAATTCGAGCCCGCCTACGCCAAGGCCCTCATCGAGGTCCGGCGCGGCAAGGTCTACACCGACGCCCAGGCCGACGTCGCCATCGCCAGCTACGCCGGCCCCGACGACCGGGCGCGGGTCGGCGGCTGGATCAGGGCGTTCCTGGCGGGTGTCAGTTGACGGGCGTCCCCTCCGGGCCGGTCCAGGTCCAGGCGGCGATCTTCCAGCCGGAGGGCTCCTTGGCTAGCACGAAGGTCATCTGGGCCACCTCGCGCAGCGTCTTGCCCTTCTGCTTGAAGGTGTAGGTGGACGGTACGATCACATAGGCGCGGTCGCCGGAGACGACTTCGCGGGTCGGCGCGCCGATGGCGACGGTCCCCTCGGTCTTGCCCTGGGCGGCCTCTTCCTTCCCCAGGTCGGCCAGCCAGTTGTCGAACGCCTTGGGCCCGCTCCAAAGGTGCGGCGCGGGCTCGTCTGCGATGATCGGCGCGGCGACGTGCAGCGCCCTGGCGGCGGCCACATCACCCTTGTTGAAGGCGTCGTTGAACTGGTGGATCACCGTCTCGACGCCGGCGTCTCCCGCATAGGCGCCCGGGGCGAGGAGCAGGGCGCAGGCGCCTGTCAGGGCGAACAGGATTTTCATGGGCGGACTCCGGTTTCTGTTGGCGGGCACGCTAGCTCGCCTAGGGCCAGGCCACCATCGGCGGCATGGAACTGAGGATCGTCTCGATGTTGCCGCCGGCCTTGAGGCCGAACATGGTGCCCCGGTCGTAGAGCAGGTTGAACTCCACATAGCGACCGCGGCGGACCAGTTGCTGGGCGCGGTCCTCGTCGGTCCAGGGCTCGCTCATCCGGTGGCGGACGATCTTCGGGTAGGCGCCCAGGAACGCCTCGCCGACGTCGCGGGTGAAGGCGAAGTCCTTGTCGAAGTCGCCGGAGTTGTGCTGGTCGTAGAAGATGCCGCCGACCCCGCGGGTCTCGCTCCGGTGCGGCAGGAAGAAATATTCGTCGCACCAGGCTTTGTATTTGGCGTGCCAGTCGGGGTCGTGGGCGTCGCAGGCGGCCTGCAGCGCGCCGTGGAACAACACGGCGTCGTCGGCCTCCTGGCTGCGCTGCTCGTCCACCATGGGGGTCAGGTCGGCGCCGCCGCCGAACCAGCTCTGCGCGGTGGAGAGGAAGCGGGTGTTCATGTGCACGGTCGGCACGCGCGGGCTGCGCGGGTGGACGATCAGGCTGATGCTGGCCGAGACGTAGGACGGGTCCTTGTCGGCGCCGGGCATGGTCGCGGCCATGGCGGGCGAAAAGCGGGCGAGGGCGGCGGAGGTGTGGACCGCGGCCTTTTCGAACAGCCGCCCGCGCAGGAAGGCCCCCACACCGCCGCCCACTCCGGTCTCGCGGGTCCAGGGCTTCAGTTCGAAACGGCCTGGCGGTTCTGGATAGAGTTCCGGCGAGGCCTCGTCCTCCAGGGCCTCCAGCTCGGCGATGATCCGCGTCTGCAGCGCCTCGAACCAGGCCTTGGCGCGGGTGCGGCGCTCCAGGATCTCAGGCGGCAGGCCGGGTTCGGAGGGCATGGTCATGGGGCGGGCTTAGGAAATCCATCCGTCTGGCGCAACGCCTCGGCCAGTGCGATCGCCGCGGCAGTGACCAGGTTCAGCGACCGGGCGCCCGCCGCCAGAGGGATGGTCAGCCGCGCATCGGCCGCCGCATGGACGTCCTCGGGGACCCCGGCGCTCTCGCGGCCAAACAGCAGGATGTCGCCGGTCCGGTAGGAAAAGCGGTGGAAATGTTCCGCCCCGCGCGTCGTGAAAAGCAGCAGGCGCCCCGCCGCGCGCTCAGGCGAGGCGAGAAAATCGGCCCAGCCGCGGTGCCGTTTCACCAGGGCGCGCTCGGCGTAATCCATCGCCGCGCGGCGCATGTCGCGGTCGGAAAGCGGGAAGCCGCAGGGCTCGATGACGTCCACCGGCACGCTCAGACAGGCGCCCAGCCTAAGCGCCGCGCCGAGGTTTTGCGGAATGTCCGGTTGAAAAAGGGCCAAACGCATTCTAAGCGATCCGCGAGGGGTTGGACCGGGCTCTGATAGACGAATCAAGGAACCGCAGGCGCGAAGCTTCGCAGGCATTTCCGGTTCGTGCGTCGTGCGCTCGCCTGCCGTGACGATAAAGCCCTTACCAGAGCGTCTGGAAGGGTCCAAAAGCTGGGCGCCCCGTCTCGTTCGGGGGCTCATATCGAGGGGTAGCTTTAGGTGGCCGACACCGTCGTGGGCGCAAATCCCGATCCGCACGTCACGGGTGACGATCCGGATCGTCGTGACTTCATCCATATCGCCGCGGGCGTGGCCGCGCTCGGCCTGGTCGGCGGTCTCGCCTGGCCGTTCATCGACCAGATGAACCCGGCCGGCGACACGCTGGCGTTGGCTTCCATCGAGTTCGACCTTTCCAAGGTCGAGCCCGGCCAGCAGGTGGTGGTGAAGTGGCGCGGCAAGCCGCTCTTCGTGCGCAACCGCACGCCCAAGGAAATCCAGGAGGCGATCCAGGGCGACCACGCCGACCTGCGCGACCCGGCCACCGACGAGAGCCGCCACAAGCCCGGCAAGGCGAACTGGCTGGTCCTGGTGGGCACCTGCACCCACCTGGGCTGCGTGCCGACCTTCGGCGGCGGCGAGTACGGCGGCTGGTTCTGCCCCTGCCACGGCTCCGTCTACGACACCTCCGGGCGCATCCGTAAGGGTCCCGCGCCGAAGAACCTCGAGGTGCCGACGTACGCCTTCCTTTCCGACACCAAGGTCAAGATCGGCTGACATCGATGAGCGGACACTCAACCTACGAGCCGAAAACCGGCTTCGAGCGCTGGCTGGACACGCGGCTGCCGATCATCCGGTTCGCCAGCGACACCATCGTCAGCTTCCCGACCCCGAAGAACCTCAACTACTGGTGGACCTTCGGCGGGATCCTGGCGTTGATGCTTGGCATCCAGATCGTCAGCGGCATCATCCTAGCGATGCACTATGTGCCGCACGTCGATCACGCCTTCGACTCCGTCCAGCGCATCAAGCGCGACGTGAACTTCGGCTGGCTGATCCAGGGCATGCACGCCAACGGGGCGTCGATGTTCTTCCTGGCGGTCTACGTCCACATGTTCCGCAACCTCTACTACGGCTCCTACAAGGCCCCGCGCGAGGTGCTGTGGATCCTGGGCTGCGTGATCTACCTCCTGATGATCGGCACGGCCTTCTTCGGCTACGTCCTGCCCTGGGGCCAGATGAGCTTCCACGGGGCGGTGGTGATCACCAACCTGATCGGGGCGATCCCGCTGGTGGGCCCGGCCATCACCACCTGGCTGTGGGGCGGGTTCGCGGTCGACAATCCGACGCTGAACCGCTTCTTCTCGCTGCACTACCTGCTGCCGTTCATGATCGCGGGCGTGGTTGGCCTGCACATCTGGGCGCTGCACGTGCCGGGGAACAACAACCCGACCGGCGTGAACGTCAGCTCGCCTGACGACACCGTGCCGTTTCACCCGTACTACACGGTCAAGGACGGCTTCGCGATTTCGGTGTTCCTGATCCTCTACGCGACCTTCGTCTTCTACCTGCCAGACGCGCTGGGCGACGCGGCCAACTACATCCAGGCCAACCCGCTGGTGACGCCGGCCCACATCGTGCCCGAGTGGTACCTGCTGCCGTTCTACGCGATCCTGCGGGCCGTCCCGAACAAGCTGATGGGCGTGATCCTGATGTTCGGGGCGATAGCCACCCTGTTCGTCCTGCCCTGGTTGGACACCTCGAAGGTGCGCTCCATGCGCTACCGCCCGACCATCCGGCTGTATTTCTTCCTGTTCGCGCTGGATTGCATCATCCTGGGCTTCTGCGGCGCGCACGCCCCGGACGACATGGTGATCCCGGGCGTGGCCGGCCTGCAGCTGGGCGACGCGAACCTCAACAGCTTCGTGTGGCTGTCGCGGATCGCGGCGCTCTACTACTTCGTCTACTTCTGGGTCATCAACCCGCTGATGGGCCTCACCGAGACCCCTCTGCCGGTGCCGCAATCGATCTCGGCCCCGGTCCTGTCGCATCCCGCCACCACGCCCACCGGCGCCGTGGCGTCGCCTGAAAAAAGGGGTTGAGCCTGATGCTGCGCAAAGCTTTCGCGTTCGCGGCGCTGGGTCTTGCCCTGATGGCGGGGCCGGCGCTTAGCGCCACCACCGAGGCCGAGCCCCGTGACGTGCACTGGTCATTCGAGGGGCCGCTGGGCAAATTCGACAAGGCCCAGCTGCAACGGGGCTACAAGGTCTATCGCGAGGTCTGCTCGGCCTGCCACGCGATGAACCAGATGTACTTCCGCAACCTCGGTCAGAAGGGCGGGCCGTTCTACGACGAGAAGTACAAGAACCCGAACGACAACCCCTATGTGAAGAGCCTCGCCAAGGACATCCAGATCAAGGACATCGATCAGGACACCGGCGACGCCATCACCCGGCCCGGCGGCACCGCCGACCGCTTCCCGGCCCCGTTCCCCAACGAGCCGGCGGCCCGCGCCTCGAACGGCGGCGCCCTGCCGCCCGATCTGTCGGTCATCGCCAAGGCCCGCGAGGGCGGCACGGCCTATCTCTATTCGATCCTGACGGGCTTCCACGCCCCGCCGGCCGGCATGACCGTGCCGCCGGGCAAGTACTACAACCCCTACATGCCAGGCGACATGTCCTCGTTCTGGAAGGGGCCGAAAGACAAGGTTCCGGTTGGCGGCTTCATCGCCATGCCGCCGCCGCTCGCGCCCGGCAAGGTGACCTTCGACGACGGCAGTCCTTCCACCGTCGCCCAGCAGGCCAAGGACGTCTCGGCTTTCCTGGCCTGGGCCGCCGAGCCCAAGATGGAAGAGCGCAAGCAGTTCGGCCTGGGCGCGATGATCTACCTGCTCGGGTTCTCGATCCTGCTCTGGTTCAGCTACAAGCGCATCTGGCGCAACGTCGCCCACTAGAAGCCCTCGGTCTCCCTCCTCGCGCCGCGGGGAGGAGAAGCTGGTGCGAGCAGCAGGCGTCCTTTGGGGAAGTCGAACCGCAGACGCCACCGAGACAGCAACGGCGCCCCGATCAGGCCGGCCAGCGCGGGGTCCTCGGCGAGGACCAAGCCTGACGGCAGGTCCATGAACGCGGCGCCAGCAAAGTCGAGCCGCGCCAGGCGGGGCTGGAGAATCCCATAGGGATAAAGCTCGATGGCCTTGGCTGCGCCGGGGACCTGGGCCATGGCGTCGCTGATCCGCACGGCGCGGTCGACGCCGACGCCCGGCGAGAACCCGCCGCTGCGCGTGACGACGCCGTCGGAGACCGTGGCCGTCACCACAGGCCGGCCGGCGACCCAGCGGAGCGGCAGGGCGGCGCCTGACCGGAAGGGCGGCGCATGTCCCGCCCGATAGAGCCCGATCCGGCAGGGCGCGAAGCGGACGTCCAGCACATAGCCATTCAGCACATCGGCGCCGATCACACCGGCCACCGGGGTCGGCAGGACTCCGGTGCGCAGATCGATGGCGGCCACGGCCACCGGCTGGCCGCGCAGGGTCAAGCCAGCCAGCCGCACCGCGCCGGAGAGCGCTGTATCCGCGTAGCCCGCGCCCTGCGCCTGGGTCTCGGCGAGCTGGGTGTGCGGGCTGGCGGTATCCAGCACATAGTCGCCGGCGACGCCCATCACCTCGGCCGGGACGATCACCACGCCGCCTTCGAACCAGCAGGCCGTCTCGCCCGCCGGCGCCGGGGAAGCCGCGAGCGCGCCCAGGGCGGCGAGGATGAGGGCGGAGGATTTCACGGGCGCGTCACTGGCGTGAGCATACCCGCCTTACGCCGGCCCAAAAGCCTTCTAAGGTCGCGCCGATGGCCTTCACGCGCGCATGGCGGAACTTCAAGCGGATGCAGGATACGACGGTCCTCGCGGCCGCACTGATCTTTGGGGCGGGCGCCGTGGACGCCTTCGACCGCTTGCCGGGTGGGGCCGTCTCGGTGGCGCGCTGGACGCTGCTTTGGCCCGCCGCTTACCTGCTGGCCTCGTTTCTGATCCCACTACTGGCGGGACCGGTGAAGCGCAGGCTCGCCCGGTGGGTCTGGATGAGCTTCCAGGCGGGCTTCGGCCAGACCCCGGGTTCCGTCGTCTCCGGGGTGGCCCTTCTGATGGGCGCGGGCCTGTTCATCTATTGGCAGGTGGGGCAGGCCGCCCAGGCTGGCCGCATGGGCGCCAATGTGTTCTCGGCCTATGCGGCCGGCATCGGCATCCTGGCGGCCCAGGCGGTGCTGGCGCGCGCCCTGGAGCGGCTGCCCGAGGTGCGCGCCCAGATCGAGGAAAAGACCTAGATCTCGCCGCGGCCCGCGCCGTTGCGGGCGAAGAGCGCCAGCGTGCGCAGGCGCGCGAGGTTGGCGCTGTCGGGCTCATGGCCGCCCGGACCCGCGAAGGCGTGGCCACCTTCGTACATGTAGACCGGCAGATCGGGATACGCCTCGCGGATCGCCGCCACGTCGGCGGGCGGGATCAGTACGTCGCTCTTGCCGAGGTGCAGGATGGTCGGGACCTTCGGCGTCTCGTCCAGATATTCGGCGACGTGGCCGCCGTAGTAGGAGGCCATCGCCGAGAGCCCCGTGCAACGCGCCGCCGCCAGCCATGCGGTCGTTCCGCCAAAGCAGAACCCAAGGGCGAAGACCGGCGGCGCCAGGGCGTCGATCGCCGCCTGCACAGCGTCCATCACCTCCGCGCCCCAGCCGGTCGCCCGGCCGAACCCGTTCTGCCGTTCCAGGTGCGCGGGCTCAATGTCCCGCTCGGGAAAGCCCCGCTGGAAGCGGTCGAAAAGGCTGGGTAGAAGGGTCTCGTAGCCTGCCTCGGCATAGCTGTCGGCGAGCCCGCGCAGATGTGGGGTCACACCCCACAGGGCATGCAGCAACACCAGCCCGCCGCGCCGCGCGTCGCTCACATCCGCGTGGTAGGCGTCGAATTCGAACCCGTCCCTGGCGCTGGTCAGGCGGACGGTCTCGCCCATCGCGAACCTCCTAGACGTTGAACCGGAAGTTCATCACGTCGCCGTCCTTGACGACATACTCCTTGCCCTCCTGGCGGAACTTGCCGGCCTCCCGCGCGCCCGCTTCGCCCTTGAGGGTCACGTAGTCTTCGTAGGCGATGGTTTCGGCGCGGATGAAGCCCTTCTCGAAGTCGGTGTGGATCACGCCGGCGGCCTGCGGGGCGGTGTCGCCCTTGTGGATGGTCCAGGCGCGCGCTTCCTTGGGGCCGACCGTGAAATAGGTCTGCAGGCCCAGCAGGTGATAGGCCTCGCGGATCAGCTTGTTGAGGCCGGGCTCGGTGAGGTCGAGGGTCTCCAGGAACTCGGCGCGCTCAGCCGGATCCAGCATGGCGATCTCGCTTTCGATCTGGGCGGAAATGGCCACGTGGTCGGCCCCGTCGCGGGCGGCGCGCTCGGCCACCAGCCTCGACATCTCGTTGCCGCCCGCCGCAGAGGCCTCGTCCACATTGGAGACGTAGAGGGCAGGCTTGGAGGTTAGAAGCTGCAGCATCTGCCAGGCCTTGGCGTCCTCGGCGGGCACGCTCGCCTTGCGGGCCGGTCGCCCGGCGTTGAGCTCGGCAAGCGCCAACTGCACGAGGCGCAGCGTCTGAGCGCTTTCCTTGTCGCCGGCCTTGGCCCGTTTCTCCAGGTTCGAGACCCGCTTTTCCAGGCTCTCCAGGTCGGCCAGCATCAGCTCGGTCTCGATGGTCTCCAGGTCGGACAGCGGATCGACTTTGCCCTCCACATGGGTGATGTCGTCGTCGATGAAGCAGCGGGCGACGAAGGCCACGGCGTCGCAGTCGCGGATGTTGGCCAGGAACTGGTTGCCCAGGCCCTCGCCCTTCGAGGCGCCGCGCACCAGGCCCGCGATATCGACAAAGTTGATGCGCGCCGGGATGATCTCCTTGGACGGGATGATGGCGGCCAGCTTGTCCAGGCGCGGCTCGGGCACGGCCACGTCGCCGGTGTTGGGCTCGATCGTGCAGAACGGATAGTTTGCGGCCTGCGCGGCGGCCGTCTGGGTGAGCGCGTTGAACAGGGTCGATTTGCCGACGTTGGGCAATCCGACGATGGCGACTTTCAGAGCCATGGGGTCTTTCAGGTTCCTATTGAGGGGCGCGGGTTAGCACGCCGCGGCTTCCCGGCGTGGGAGAAATGTCGCCCATCACTCCCCACGAGCGGCCTTGCGGGGATCGAGCTTGTCGGCGGGAGCGAGCCGCATGACCTCGGTCTGGTATTTCTCGTCATCGCCGGCGGCCAGGATGGGGAGCGCCTCTGCGCAGGCTTCGATCAGCGGCTCGAGCCACTGCTTGTCGGCCTTGTGGAAGTCGGACAGCACGTGGCCGTGCACGAGGTCCTTGTCGCCGGGGTGGCCGGTGCCCATGCGGGCGCGGCGGAAGTACGGCCCCACCTGGGCGGTGATCGAGCGCACGCCGTTGTTGCCGGCCGCCCCGCCGCCGGCCTTCATCCGGAAGCGGCCGGGAGCCAGGTCGATCTCGTCGTAAAAGACCACGAGGTCGGCGGGATCGATCTTGTAGAACTTGAGCGCTTCGCCAACCGCCCGGCCGCTCTCGTTGTAGAAGGTCTGGGGCTTGAGCAGCAGGGCCTTGACCGGGCCGCCGGGGGTCTGGATCGCGCCTTCCGAGGCCAAGCCCTGGAACTTCGCGCGCATGGGGCCGAAGTTCCAGCGGCGCGCGATCTCGTCCACGGCCATGAAGCCGATGTTGTGGCGGTTCCTGGCGAAGGCGGCCCCGGGGTTACCGAGGCCAGCGATGAGCAGCATGGACGCGCTCCGAAGGCCGGAGCGGCGGGACTAGCCCTCGCCGCTCGCTTCGGCCGCGGCTTCCGCGGCGCTTTCGGCGGCGGCGGCTTCGCCTGCGGCGGTGTCGGCCGCGTCATCGGCGTCGCCCTGCGCCGAGGCGCCCGAGACGGTGCAGATCACGGTGGCCACGTCGATCGCCGGCTCCACGCCTTCGGGGAAGGGCAGGTCGGAAATGCGGATCGCGCCGCCGATTTCCAGGCCCGTCAGGTCGACGATGATTTCCTCGGGGATGTGGTCGGCCAGGCAGGAGACCAGCACGTCGTGGCCCACGATGTTGAGCGTGCCGCCACGCTTGATGCCGGGCGAGGCCTCGTGGTTGGCGAAGTGCACCGGCACCGGGATCTTGATCTTCTGATGGGCGTCGACGCGGTAGAGGTCGAAGTGCGTCGGCTCATCGGTCACCGGATGCATGTCGATGGCCTTGGCGATCACCGGCTGGGTTTCCGCGCCGTATTTCAGGGTCACCAGGTGGCCCAGGAGCTTGCCGGTATAGAGCGCCTTGCGGAACTCGTTGGCCCGGACCGAGATGGCCACCGGGTCCTTGTCGCCGCCGTAGAGCACCCCGGGAACGAGCCCGGCGCGGCGGGCGTCGCGCGCGCCGCCCGTGCCGGTGCGATCGCGGACTTCGACGTTCAGAACGATATCGGCCATGGCCTTGCCTCAAAACGAAGCCGCCGCGCGAGGGGGCGCGGCGACGCATAGGTGACCGCTAGGGTCGAAGGGTGCGCGTAGATACACAAAAGGACCGCCCCGCGCAACGCCCCGCGCCCCGCGGCTTCAGTGCTTTTTAGAGGGTTTCTTCTTCTTGCTCGCCGCCACGCTCTCCGCGGCCTTGGCCGCCGCAGCCATGGCTTCGGCGCGGGCGTCGACCGGCTCGGTCACGCCGGCGCCCTTGATCAGGCACTTGCCGGTGTCGATCAGCACGTGCTGGCCAAGGCAGAAGACGTCCTCGTAATGCGGCTTGGAGACTGCCAGGCACTGGTAGAGGTTGAGCTTGGACATGTTGAAGCAGGTGGCCGCCGTGGGATCGGCCAGGATCGGCATCACCTGGGCCAGGCTCGCGTCGTCGGCGTAGCCCAGGGCCGCCAGCGCCGCGACCGCCAGGCTGCGAATCACGAACGGCGTATAGGGCGGGCTGACGCTCTGGCCGGAAAGCCCCAGTGCGGCCCCGCCGTTCACCGCCAGTTGCAGGCGCGCGGTCTCCGAGACCTCGCCCATCAGCGGCGAGGCCGACAGCTGTTTGGCGAGCGCCAGTCGCATCTCGCGGTCAGGCACCTCGGCCTTGGACCATGGCGAATGCTGCACGTCATAGGCGGCCTGCTTCACCGAGCGGCCGAGGTCGAGCAGCCGGCGGCCGTCCTCGCCCAGGGCGGCCATCACCAGCCCCGCCGCCCCGGCCGACCCCTGGAACCCCACCGCGTAAGCCGGGTCCTTCATGATCTCATAAGCCACCGTGCGGCGCTGTTCGGGATCGGCGACGAACTTGCGCACGCCGGCCACGAACTCCGGATCCTGCAGGGCGACCACGGCCCCATAGGCGATAGCCCCGCGCAGCAACTGTTGCGGCTCGTAGGATTCGCCGGTCTTCAGGCTGTTGGCCACGGCCGCGCCGTCGACGAAGCCGGGAGAGATGGTGTTGGCGCGCGCGACGTAGGCGCGATAGGCGCTGGCCTGCTCGATGACGCGGGGCGACAGGCTGATGGTGGGAATGGCCGGCGGCGGGGCCGGCGGCGGGGGGGCGGGCTCGGCGCAGGCGACGAGGAGGAGCATCGCTGCGAGCGCGGTGGCGCCAAGCGCGCGGCGGACCGGAATATTCGAAAACATCAGGAAGCCTTCACCTCGGGCGAGTGGAACAACGATTCGACATGCCCCCCGGCGAATTTACGGCCTCGCAAGGTAAACACTTGCTGAGCAAGCGTGGCCGCAGAGGATGGCGGCGTTCTCAGTCGAACAGTTTCGACACGCTCTCCTCATTGGCGATGCGGCGGATCGCCTCGCCGATGAGCCGGTCGCAGCTCACGTAGCGGATCTTGCCGCCGTCGGCGGCCCGGTCCGGGGGCTGGATGGAATCGGTCATCACCAGTTCCTTGAGAATCGAGGCGTTCACCCGCTCCACCGCTGCGCCCGACAGCACGCCGTGGGTGACATAGGCCGAGACCTCCAGCGCGCCGTGGTCGATCAGAGCCTGGGCGGCGTTGGTCAGCGTGCCGCCGCCGTCGATCATGTCGTCGAACAGGATGCAGCGACGGCCCTTCACGTCGCCGATGATGTTGGCGACCTCGCTCTTGCCCGGTCCCGAGCGGCGCTTGTCGACGATGGAGAGCTCGGCGTTCAGCCGGGTCGCGACGGCCAGCGCGCGGACCACGCCGCCCACGTCGGGCGAAACGATCATCAGTTCGCTGGTCTTCTTGTGGTGGTCCTTGATGTCCTGGGCGAGGATCGGCGCCGAGAGCAGGTTGTCGGTGGGGATGTCGAAGAAGCCCTGGATCTGACCGGAGTGCAGATCCATGGTCAGCACCCGGTCTGCGCCGGCCCGGGTGACCAGGTTGGCCACCAGCTTGGCCGAGATCGGCGTGCGGCCGCCGGTCTTTCGGTCCTGCCGCGCGTAGCCGAAGTAGGGCATCACCGCGGTGATCCGCCTGGCGGAGGCGCGTTTCAGCGCGTCGATGCAGATCAGCAGCTCCATGAGATTGTCGTTGGCCGGATAGCTGGTCGACTGGATGACGAAGACGTCCTCGCCGCGGACGTTCTCGTCGATGGTCACCCAGACCTCGTTGTCGGCGAAGCGCTTCACCTGGGCCTTGGTCAACGGCAGATCCAGATGGGAGGCGACGGCCTCGGCAAGCGTGCGATTGGAGTTGCCGGCCAGCAGCTTCATCGGGGCCCCACACTGACGAGTTCGCTAAGCTCGGGCTTGTAGCAGGGGAGGCGGGCGAGTCTATCCCCGCCCGCGCGGCTGCGATCGGGTTTCGGACCGGCTCTCTCCGTTGCCGGCTTGGTCGCGACACGGGCACCATGTTAGTCGCCGCAGGGTGCATCCCGCGATCCTGTTCGAACCCGACGGCTATCTGACGACCGGCCCCAGGCTCATGGGGCGTCAGTCGGCGGGCGACGGCTTCCTGCGCGCGGCGGTCAAGGCCAGGGGCGACGATCCGCTGGCCGCCTATACGCCCAGCCCCGCGTCCGCTGAGGCCTTTCGCGCCCGCGTGGCCGAATTGGATCCGGCGGCCCAGACCCGCTGGATTCCAGCCAGGCGGCTCGATCTACTCGGCCCCTGCGGCGTGCTCTATCGGCCCGACCATGTCATCGACCTGTCAGCCCGCTCGCGCCTGCGGGTGGGGGCGGACCAGTATAGCCTCTGTGGCGTGACCCACACGCTGGCGTCCGGCGGCGCGCTGGACCAGATCGCCGACATGGCGGTGGCGCCGATCATGCCCTGGGACGCGGTGATCTGCACGTCCTCGGCGGCGGTGAGCGTGATCCACGGTGGTCTGGACACTCAGGCCGACTATCTGAAATGGCGGTTCGGGTGCGCGGTGACGTCGCCCCGCCCCCTGACGCCGCTGATTCCCCTGGGCGTCCACTGCGAGGACTACGCGTTCACCGCCGAGGACCGCGCCGCGGCGCGCGCCGACTCGGATATCGCAGATGACGAGGTCGTGGCCCTCTTCGCGGGGCGGTTCTCCATCAACGGCAAGGCCCATCCTTATCCGATGTACCGGGCCCTGCAGGCGGCGGCCCAGGCGACAGGGCGGCGGATCGCGATCCTGCATGCCGGCCAGTTCGTCAACCAGGACCTTGAGAACGCCTTCCGCTCGGCCGCCGCCCGGTTCTGCCCCGACGTCCGCTGCATCTTCCTCGATGGCAAGGACCCGGCGCTCTATCGCGGAAGCTGGGCGGCCGCCGACATCTTCATCACGCTCTCCGACAGCATCCAGGAAACCTTCGGGCTCACGCCGGTGGAGGCCATGGCGGCGGGCCTGCCGGTTCTGGTCACCGATTGGAACGGCTACAAGGACACCATCCGCGACGGGATCGACGGCTTCCGGATCGCCACATGGCAGCCGGCCGCCGGCGCCGGGGAACCGGCGGGGCGGGACCATGAAGTCGGGACGGCTAGCTACGATCTCTTCCTCTCGCGGATGAGCTCGGCTGTCGCCGTCGACATGCGCGCGCTGGTCGCCCGGCTCACCGACCTCGTCGTCGACGGCGATCTGCGCCGGCGGATGGGTGCGGCCGGACGGAGCCGCGCGCGGGAAATCTACGACTGGTCGGTGATCTATGGGCGCTACCAGGCGCTGTGGGCCGAGCTGAACGCCATCCGCCGGCGTGACGCGACATCGGCGCTACTGCATGGGGCGCCCCGCTCAGCATCCGGCCGGCGCGATCCCTTCGAGGTCTTCGGCCACTATTCGACCCACACGATCAGGCCGGACACGCCCATCGCCGCCGCCGCCGACGCCAGCCTGTCGACCTATGAGTCCTTGGCCGGACATCCCATCCTGGCGCACTGGAAGCTGCCGGCGCAGGCCGCGCAGCGGATCTTCGCGGCCCTGGCGGCCGGCGCGCCCACCGTCGCGGCCCTGGCGCAAGGGGCCGGGATTTCGCCGGACGCCATGGCGGAGATCGTCGGCCGGTTGGCCAAGATGGGCCTGATCGACCTGGGCTAGGACGAAGGTCCGGTCAGGACGATCGCTGACAACAGCCGCCCGTAGTCGGGTGCGCCCTGTTTGAACGCCCGCCGGTTCGAGAAGAAATGTTCCGGCTCGGCGCAGGTGTCGCGGCCGATCCATTCACATGTCCCGACGCCCGCGGCCCGCAGCCGTCCGAGCACGAAGGCCGGCAGGTCGAACATGCGCTTGTCGGGGGTGACGCCGGCGGTGAAGAAGGCGGCGTGGGCGGGATCGACCGCGATGAAGCGCTCCAGGAACTCAAGGCCCACCTCATAGGACCGAGGCCCGATGCACGGCCCCACGGCCGCACGCAGGCGGCGGCGCTCCGCGCCCAGGCTCTCCATCCGCGCGACGGCGGCTTCGACGACGCCGCCAAGCGCGCCTTGCCAGCCGGCATGGGCGGCGGCGACCACCCGGGCTTGCGGATCGCAAAGCAGCACCGGGGCGCAGTCGGCGGCCAGCGCGCCGCAGACGACCCCGCCCACGGCGCTGATCACCGCGTCGCCCTGTGGCGGCCCGGCAGGCCAGTCGCCGTCGGCCGTGAGCGCTACAGCGGAATGCACCTGGTAAGCGGTGACCAGGCTTTCCGCTCCGAAGTGGGCCGCGGCCCAGCGGCGGTTCTCGCGCACGGCTTCAGGGTCGTCGTTGGAGCCCAGGCCGACGTTGAGGCCCGCGTAAATCCCCTTCGAGACGCCGCCCTGGCGCGTGAAAAAGGCGTGCCGGACGCCCTCGACCTGCAGCAGCGGAGAGGTGAGGACGGGCAGGCTCATGTGGTCTCCTCGAAGCCCGGCGGTGTCTGGCCCGGCGCGAAGATCGCGCAGGCCTTGAACAACTCGCCCATCTCGTCGGCGCTGACCAGGCGGTGGAGCTGGCGGCCGATGGTGGCTGCGCGGTCGGGGCGGGCCCGCACCAGGGCCTCGGCGCGGGCGCCTATCCCGAGCCTGGCCAGGAAGTCGGCCTGGGTCAGGACGGCCGCCTCCGCGCCCCCGGCGCGGGCGGCGCGCATGACCGCGGGGAAATCCGCGTGGATCGTCAGGTCGGCCTTGCCGGGATTGGCCAGGGGATCGACCTTCTCGTGGCGGCTGAGCGCCTGCAGGGTGTCGCCGAAACCGGGGATGGCGCGCCCGTAGTCGATCAACAGCGCGGCGCCGCCGTCGGTGGCGATCCGCCGGCCGATCTCGCCGCCCAGCGCCGCCTGCGGGGCCGACTGTTCATAGACCTGGCCCAGGGCGGCGTCGGGCAGCAGGCTGGCCACCGGGGTGGCGGCGAGGCCAAAGGTCAGACGCCGGCGGGCGTCCAGGCCCACCACCTGCTCGGCCCAGCCGGTGGCGGTGCGCACGAACTGGCGCGCGGGCAGGCAATCCAGCAACTCGTTGGCCACCAGGATCAGGGGCGCGCCGCCCGGAACCTCCGCCAGGGCCGGCGCCCATCGCGGCGCCTCGCCCAGCCGGTTGCGCTGCAGGATCTTCAGGGGTTCGGAGACCTCGACAAGCCACAGGTCGGCGGCCTCGATGAATCCCGGCGCGTGGCGCGTGGCGCGCAGGATATCGCTCATCAGCGTGCCGTCGCCGGGCCCCATCTCCACCAGGCGGAACGGCGCGGGCCGGCCCATCAGCTCCCAGGTGGAGGCCGCCCAGACGCCGACCAGCTCGCCGAACATCTGGCTGATCAACGGCGCCGTGACGAAATCGCCGTCGAGCCCGAGGGCCGGGCGCGTGGCGTAATAGCCGAAGTCCGGATCGTGCAGGCAGGCGGTGATGTAACGGGCGACGCTGATCGGGCCGCCCTGGGTGATCTCGGCGGTCAGCCGGTCAGCGAGGCTCATCGTCGCCGGCGGCGGGCGTCGCCGTCTCCAGGGTGGGAATCGGTTCGCTGAGCCCTCGCAAGATCAGGAACAGGCCCGCCAGGATCATCGGCGCGGAAAGCATGATCCCCATGGTCAGGCCGAACGGGAATTGCGGCATGTATCTGTCGGGCTCGCGGACCGTCTCCAGCAGGACCCGGATGACGCCGTAGCCGGCGATGAACAGTCCCGTGACCACGCCGCGCCGGTTCAGGAGCTTGGCCCCATGGGTCGCCCAGCGGAGAACCAGGAACAGCACGATCCCCTCCAGCGCGGCCTCGTAGAGCTGGCTCGGATGGCGGGGCAGATCGCCAGCCCCCGGAAACACCATGCCCCATGGCAGGGTCGTCGGCCGGCCCCATAGCTCGCCGTTGATGAAGTTGGCGACGCGCCCGAAGAACAGACCGATCGGGGTGGCGGCCGCGGCAATGTCGCCCAGCCGCAAGGGGTCGATGCGGTTGCGGTAGGCGAAGGCGGCGCAGGCGATCACCACCCCCAGGAAGCCGCCGTGGAAGCTCATCCCGCCATGCCAGGTCTTCAGGATCTCGACAGGGTCGGTCCAGATGATCCGCGGGGTATAAAAGATCACATGGCCCAACCGGCCGCCGACGATGATGCCAAGGGTGATCCAGAGGATCAGGTCGTCGACCTTTTCCGGCGTGGTCGCCGGTCCGCGCTTGGCCCAAAGGCTGGGATTTCGCACGAGTCCCACCACATACCGCCAGCCCAGCAGGATGCCCGCGATATAGGCCAGGGCGTACCAGCGGATCGCGATCGGGCCCAGATGAATGAGGACAGGGTCGAAATCCGGAAAGGGCACGTAAAGGCGGCTCCAAGGCAAAGGTCGGGGCAGCTTTAGAGGAGAACCCCTTCGCTTTCACCCCTTGAGCGCCATATAGAGGATGTGACGGGCGCGAAATCCCGCCGTTTAGAGCCGCTAGATGCAGACACAGAACCCCTTCCTCGACGAGATGGCCAAGCTCACCACCGCCGCGATGGGCCTGGCCCAGGCCGCCGGCGAAGAGGCCAAGGCCGCCTTCCGCGCCCAGACGGACCGTCTGGTCGCCGAACTGGACCTCGTCCGCCGCGAGGACTTCGACGCGTTGAAGGCGGAACTGGCCGGCCTGCGCGCCGAGGTCGAGGCGCTGCGCGGGAAGAAGGCGGCGTCCGCCGCCAAGAAGCAGGCAGACTGAATAATAAGCCAAACACGCGAACGTGGCTCGCCTGTGGCAAGAACCAGGTGACGCCGTGGCCACAAACCGGATTAATTTCAATATCGCTGGCGATTCGGGCGCGGCTGTCCGCGCCCAGCCCGCTGCGAAAGGGGTCTAATGGACACCACCCAGTCTGACGACACCGTCCTGCTCGGCAACGATCCCCTGGATGTCGTGGAACATGTCCTGGCCGCCGAGAACCTGGAATTCGACCGCACCGAAGACGGCGACTTGGCCTTCACCCTGGCCGGGGACTGGAAGGACTACGAGCTGTGGTTCGCCTGGCGGCCGGAGGGCGACTGCCTGCAGCTCTGCCTGTCCATGGACCTGACGGTGGACGCCGCGCAGCGCGAAGCCGCCCACGAACTGATCGCCCAGGTGAACCCGCGCGTGTGGCTGGGGCACTTCGAACTCTGGGAGGACGGCGAGGTCATCTTCCGTCACGGCATGGCGCTGATGACCAACGAACAGCCGAGCCTGGCCCAGGCCGCCGCCATGATCGACGTGGCCGTGGAAGGCGCCGACCGGTTCTACCCGGCGTTCGATTTCCTGGTGAAGGGCTCCAAGTCCGCCAAGGAAGCCATCGCCGCCTGCATGTTCGAGACCGTCGGCGAGGCATAACGCCCGCGCATGGCGGCAAGCCGCGCGGAAACGGACGACGTCACGCGTCTGTGGATGACGGCGGTGGGTGAGGCCGCTACAGCTTAACCCATGATCACTCCCATCCTGATGCTTGGCGCCGGCCGTATGGGCGGCGCGATCCTCGCCGGATGGCGCAAGGCCAAGGCGTTCCCGCCCGGCGAGATCATGATTGTCGATCCACAGCCAGGGGAAGACGCCCTGGCGGCGATCAAGGCCGGCGCGGTGCTCAACCCGCCCGAGTCGGAGCTGGCGCGGGCCAAGACCGTGGTCCTCTGCGTCAAGCCTCAGGCCTGGACAGAGGCGGCGGAACAGTACGCCAAAAGACTGGCGCCCGACGCCGTCATCGTCTCGATCGCCGCGGGCGTGAAGGCCGAGAAAATCGCCCATGCCTTCGGCGGACGCGCGGTGGCCCGCGCCATGCCGACGACGGCGGCGGCCATCGGCCAGGGCACCGCCAGCCTGCATGCCGACACGCCCGAAGCCCTGGCTCGCGCGGTCGCCCTCTTCAAGCCGCTCGGTACGGTGGTCGAACTCTCCGATGAGGGCCAGATGCATGCGGCCACCGCCGTCTCGGGTTCCGGGCCGGCCTATCTCTACGCCTTCCTGGAGGCGCTGGAGGCCGCCGGCGCCTCGGCCGGCCTGCCGCCGGCGGAGGCCAGCAAGCTCGCCCGCTCGACGCTGGTCGGGGCCGCGGCGCTGCTGGCCAAGAGCGGGCTGGATCCTGTGGAGCTGCGCCGCCAGGTCACCTCGCCCGGCGGCACGACGGAGGCGGCGCTCAACGTCCTCCTGGGCGCCAACGGCCTGCCGCCCCTGCTCCGCGACGCGGTCCAGAAGGCCATGCGCCGCTCCAAGGAGCTGGGCGGCTAAGGTTACCCCGGCAGCCGCACCACCGCCCGCAGACCGCCCAGAGGCGATCGCGCCAAGGTGATGTCGCCGCCGTGGCCGCGGGCGACGTCGCGGGCGATGGCGAGACCCAGGCCGACGCCCTTTTCGTTCTGGTTGCGCGCCTCGTCGAGGCGGCCGAACGCCTTGAAAGCCTCCTCGTAACGGTCCTCCGGAATACCTGGCCCATCGTCGTCCACCAGGATCTCGACGCCGCCGTGCGGGGTCGTGCGTGCGGTCACCTCGACGCGCTCGCCATAGACCGCCGCGTTCATCACCAGGTTGGAGAGCGCCCGCTTCAGCGCATTTGGCCTGACGCTGGCGGTCAAGGCCGGGTCGGCTTCCAGCGTCACCCGCGCGCCGGCCCGCACGGCGCCCTCGCTCACCTCCTCGATCAGCGCGCGCAAGGGGACGGCCTCGACCGCCTCGCCGCCCTCGCCGCGGGCGAAGGCCAGGTATTCGTCGATCATGTGCTCCATCTCGGCCAGGTCGCGTTTCATCGCCTCGTTGCGCTTGCCCGGCTCGCCCAGCGCCAGGGCCAGCTTGAGCCGGGTGAGCGGGGTGCGCAGGTCATGGCTGACGGAAGCGAGGAGAGTCGTTCGCTGGTCTATGTGGCGCTGGATGCGGGCCCGCATGTCGATGAAGGCGGTGGCGGCGCGGCGGACCTCGCGAGCGCCGTGCGGCTTGAACGCCGGCGCGTCGCCGCCCCGCCCGAAGGCCTCGGCGGCGTTGGCCAGCCGCTCGATAGCGCGAACCTGGTTGCGGATGAAGAAGATCGCGATGGCGGTCAGAAGCACGGTCGCCACGGTCAGCCAGAGCACGAAGATGTGCCCCTTGGTGGCGAAGGCCCGTTCGCGCGGCGCCAGGATGCGCATCACCCCGTTGGGCGTCTGGACCCGGATGTCGACGTAGGCCGGGTAGCGGGTGGTGTCGAACCAGAACGGGCTGTCCAGCCGGCTCTCCAGGGCGCGCTCCAGGGAATGGTCGATGGGGGCCAGGAAGGGTTCGGCCAGCATCGGGGCGTCGCGGCGCGTCGCCGGCAGCTTGCGACCGGGCTGCAGCGCGATGGATAGGCCCATGGATTCCTCGGCCCGGCTGGAGAGCTTGGCGAATCCCTCGTCGCTGGGGTCCTCCTGGTAGCTTTCCACTGCCCAGGCGATGTCGCCGGCCAGGCCCTCGGAAAGCCGGGCGGTCACCGACTGCCACTGGTTGTCGAAGAACACATAGGCCACCGCGATCTGCATGATCGCCACCGGCAGGACGATGATCAGCAGCGAGCGGCCGAACAGCGTCTTCGGCATCTGCCGCTTGATCCAGCGGCCGATCACGCGCGATCGGATCCTCATCAGTCCGGGGCCAGCCTGTAGCCTATGCCGCGCACGGTCTGCAGATAGCGCGGCGCCTTGGGGTCTTCCTCGATCTTACGCCGAAGCCTGGTCACCTGCACGTCCACCGCGCGGCCGGAAGGATCGCCGGCGCCGCGGGCGAGTTCCAGCCGCTCGACGGGCTCGTGCGGATTGCGCGCCAGCAGCCGCAGCAGCGCCACCTCGGCCTCGGTGAGCCGCACCGGTTCGTCGTCACAGGTGAGCTCGCCGCGATCGGGATCGAAGCGGCTGCGGCCCAGCGACAGCGGGCCGCCCGTGGCCGGACGGTCCTGCGCGCGCCGCAGGATCGCCTCGATACGGAGCACCAGTTCCTCCGGCTCGAAGGGCTTGGCCAGATAGTCGTCGGCGCCCACCTTGAAGCCCTCGATGCGGTCCTCCGGCTGGCCGCGCGCGGTGAGCATCAGGACCGGGGTCTTGCCGCATGACCCCTTCTGTTCGCGCAGCCAGCGGGTCAGCGAGAAGCCGTCCTCGCCCGGCATCATCACGTCAAAGACCGCCAGGTCGAAGTCCAGGGTCTCCATCAGCCGGCGCGCCGCGGCTCCGCCGGGCGCCGCCGTCACCCGGAAACCCGCCCGGGCCAGATACTCCTTCAGGAGTTCTCGAATGCGGTCATCGTCGTCGACGATGAGCAGGTGGCGGCCGCGCGCCGAATTCGCCGTCATGCGCTTGCTCCGCCCCTCGCGACCATAGTTGCCGGCCGGCCCGTGGTCCCATTTTGTTTGACGCCGCCCGTTCCGGAGGTTTCAAGACTATCCACTCGAAAGGAGGTCACCCCCTCATGTCTCTCGTTCCCTTCGACGACCGCGATGGATGGATCTGGCTGGACGGCCAGTTCGTGCCCTGGCGCGAGGCGACGGTGCACGTACTGACGCACGGCCTGCACTACGCCTCGGCCGTGTTCGAGGGCGAACGGATGTACGGGGGAGAGATCTTCGAGCTGACGGCGCACACCGAGCGTCTCTTCAAGTCCGCGGAGATCCTGGACTTCGAAATCCCGTTCACGGTGGCCCAGATCGACCAGGCCTGCAAGGACACCTGCGCCAAGAACGGCCTGAGCGACGCCTATGTCCGCCCGATCGCCTGGCGCGGTTCGGAGATGATCGGGGTCTCGGCCCAGAACACCAAGATACACGTGGCGATCGCGGTGTGGGACTGGCCGAGCTATTTCAGCCCGGCGGAGAAGGCCAAGGGCATCCGCATGTGCTGGGCCAAGTACAAGCGCCCATCGCCGGAGACCGAGCCCGTGCACGCCAAGGCCGCCGGCCTCTATATGATCTGCACCATCTCCAAGCATGCCGCCGAGAAGGACGGATACACCGACGCCATGATGCTCGATTATCGGGGCTATGTGGCGGAGAGCACCGGTTCGAACGTGTTCTTCGTGCGAGACGGCGTGATCCACACGCCGCTGCCGGATTGTTTCCTGAACGGCATCACGCGCCAGTCACTTATCAAGCTGGCCCGGAAGCAGGGCTTCGAGGTGATCGAACGGCACATCCTGCCGGACGAGCTCTCGACGTTCACGGAATGCTTCGTGACGGGAAGCGCCGCCGAGGTGACGCCGGTGTCGCAGATCGGCGAATACACGTTCACGCCGGGCAACATCTCGCTCAGCCTCTCCGACGACTACGCCAAGATGGTGCGCCGCCAACTGGTGTCGGCCTGACGATGACGGATGCGCTTGCAGGCGGATGCGCCTGCGGGCGCGTCCGTTATCGGCTGGCCAGCCAGCCGATGTTCGTCAACTGCTGCCACTGCCTGGATTGCCAGCGCCAGACCGGCAGCGCCTTCGTGATCAACGCCATCATTGAAGCGGATCGCGTGGTGCTGGAGGGTGCGGTCCCCAAGGCTTTCCCGGTCCCGACCGACAGCGGTCGCCCGCATGTCATCTGGCGTTGCGAGGGCTGCGCGACGGCGGTCTGGAGCACCTATGGCGGCCGGACCCAGACCCGCTTCGTGCGGGCGGGGACGCTGGACGATCCCACGGCGGTCACGCCGGACGCCCACATTTTCACGCGGTCTAAACAGCCGTGGGTGGAGTTGCCCGCCGAACAGCCGGCGTTTGCGATATTCTACGACCTGGAGACGCAGTGGCCGCCCGAGAGCCTTGAACGCCGGCGGGTGGCGCTGGCGGCGCCTGCCTAGATCAACCAGCTGTACGGTCGCGGATAGGGCTGGCCGTTTGCGAGGTGGATGACGCCCACGATGCTGCGCACGGCGTACCAGGCGGTGACCAGCCCCACGATCGCCCAGCCCAGGAAGAAGAACGGCAGACCGATCAGGATCAGCGAGAAGATCCCGCCCACGACGATCAGGAAGCCGCCGATCAGCCACCAGGCGATGGACATCCAGAAGGTTCGGATCTGGAAGTCGAAGTGGGTGCGCATGGCGGGCCCCGCGTTTGCGCGGCTGGCGTAGGCGACGATCGCGCCGATCAGCACTGGAACCGCGGTGGCGAGCGCGATCAGATACAGTCCGTAGACCACCGCCGGCATGGTCCGGTCCTCGACGGCTTCGTAGCTCAGGCGTTCGGTCATCCTGCACCTCCTGAACACCAGATGGCCTCGGCGGGGACGGTTTGGAAGACCCTTGGGGTTCAGCCCCGGACCAGGACGATCTCGACCCCCGCCCCGGTGGCGTCGGGCGCCAGCGCCAGGGGCTTTTCCACCCGCACCCGCACCTGGGTGACGCGCGGATCGGCGAGGCAGAGGTTGGCCAGCCGGTGGGCGAAGGTCTCCACCAGGCCGATGTGGCCGTCACGGGCCACCGCCTGGGCGGCGGCCAGCACGGTCTCGTAGTTGAGCGTGTCGGCCAGCCTCGCATGGCCGGCGCTGGGGACGTCCAGCTCGACATCGACGATCAGCGGCTGCAGACGGCCGATCTCGTGGCGATGGACGCCGATCTGGGCCTGCACTTTCAGCCCGGTGACGAAGACCTTGGTGGCGACGACCGTGGGCTCGCTCATGCCAGATGCTGCCCCGAGTCGACGGCGATCATCTGGCCGGTCACCGAGGGCGCGTCGATCAGGTAGCGCAGGGTGGCGGCGATCTCGGCGGGGGAGGCCGGACGCCGCAGGAGGGTGGCTCGGGCCTCGGCGTCGAAGGCGGCCTGGTCCTGGTGGATGGAGGGCAGGGTCGGGCCGGGGCCGATGCCGTTCACCCGGATTCGCGGGGCCAGCGCCACCGCCAGCATGCGGGTGGCGTCCCACAACGCCGCCTTGCTGAGCGAATAGGAGAAGAACTCGGGCGCGGGCGTGAACACCCGTTGGTCGAGAAGGTTGACGATCAGGCCTTCGCGCCCGGCCGGCAGGCGCCGCGCGAAGGTCTGGGCCAGCACCAGCGGCGCGCGCAGGTTGGTTTCCATGTGGGCGTCCCACGAGGCGCGGTTCATGCCCTCGAAGGCGTCCTCCTCGAAGACGCTCGCCGAGTTCACCAGCAGGGTGACCGCGCCCAACTCGGCCTCGGCCTCGCCCACCAGGGCCACGGTCGTGGATTCTTTCCGCAGGTCGCAGGTCAGGATGGTCGCCTTGCGGCTCCGCGCGCGCACTTCGGCGGCGGCGGCCTCGGCCTGATCGTCGATGACGCGGACATGGATCGCCACGTCGAAGCCCGCGTCGGCGCAGGCCACGACCAATGCGCGTCCGATACGCCTGGCGCCGCCGGTGATCAGCGCTACTCCGCGGTCAGACATGGGGAGGCGCGCGGGTCAGGTCAGTCGAACCGGCCGAACTCGATGCGGTTCAGCAGGGCGATGACCACGAGGAAGGCGGCGATGGCGCCGATGGCGATCATGTGCGGTCTCCGGAAGTTCGCTTGCCAGCGGCTTTATCGGGGCCGGCCGCCGGCGGCAAGCGTGCTTCGCGGGGGCGGAAAGGACTTTCCCGATTAACGCCGATCACTAAGGTGCGCTCCAAAGGCCGGGGCGGAGATCCTTGGCCGTGGTGACAACGGTCCAGGAGGACGCCATGCGCGAGTACCTGAAGTTCTACATCGATGGCGAATGGGTCGATCCGGTCGAGTCGAAGACCCTCGATGTGGAGAACCCGGCCACCGAAAAGGTCGCGGGCAAGATCGCGCTGGGCTCGGCCGCCGACGTCAACAAGGCGGTCAAGGCCGCCAAGCGGGCCTTCGTCACCTGGTCGCAGACCAGCCGCGAAGAGCGCATCGAGGTGCTGGGCCGAATCCTGGCCGAATACCAGAAGCGCTTCGGCGACCTTGCCACCGCCGTCACCGAGGAGATGGGCGCGCCGGCCACGCTGGCGCAGCGCGCGCAGGTGCCGATTGGCATGGGCCACCTGGCCGCCGCCGCCCAGATCCTCAAGGACTACAAGTTTGAGGAGGATCGTGGGACGACCATGATCGTCAAGGAGCCGATCGGCGTCTGCTCCTTCATCACCCCCTGGAACTGGCCGCTGAACCAGATCGCCTGCAAGGTGGCGCCGGCCATCGCCACGGGGTGCACCATGGTGCTGAAGCCCTCGGAAGTGGCGCCGTTCTCGGGCCAGATCTTCGCCGAGATCATGCATGCCGCCGGTGTGCCAAAGGGTGTCTTCAACATGATCCACGGCGATGGGCCCGGCGTGGGCGTGGCGCTGTCCAGCCACCCGGACGTGGACATGGTCTCCTTCACCGGCTCCACACGGGCGGGCATCGAGGTCGCGCGCAACGCGGCGCCCACTGTCAAGCGCGTGCACCAGGAATTGGGCGGCAAGAGCCCGAACATCGTGCTCGACGATGATGTGTTGGCCACCAGCGTCTCGCGCGGCGTGCAGGCGATGATGACCAACTCAGGCCAGTCCTGTAACGCGCCGACCCGCATGCTCGTCCCCGGCAAGCGCATGGGCGAGGCGATCACCGCCGCCAAGGCAAGCGCCGAACAGATCACCGTGGGCGACCCCAACGGCAATTCCCAGCTCGGACCGGTGGTCAGCAAGATTCAGTGGGACAAGATCCAGACCCTGATCAAGAAGGGTATCGACGAGGGGGCGACCCTGGTCACCGGCGGCCCCGGCCGACCGGATGGTCTCGATACCGGCTGGTTCGTGAAGCCGACTGTGTTCGCCAACGTCACCAACGACATGTCGATCGCCCGCGAAGAGATCTTCGGGCCCGTCCTGTCGATCCTGGGCTACGACAGCCTCGACCAGGCCATCGAGATCGGCAACGACACCGAATACGGCCTGGCCGGCTACGTGAACGGCGCCGATATCCAGCAGGCCCGCAAGGTGGCCTCTCGCCTGCGCGCCGGCCAAGTGGCGATCAACGGCGGCTACGACAGCATGGCGCCGTTCGGCGGCTACAAGATGAGCGGCAACGGTCGCGAATGGGGCGACTACGCCTTCGCCGAATTCCTTGAGACCAAGGCCGTCCTGGGTTACGCGCCGAAACAGGCGGCCGAGTAGGCGGTTCGCCCGGCGGAAGGCCTCAGTCCTTCCGCCGGGCCTGAGACCAGGCCAGCACCGCCGCGCCCAGGAGCATCGAGGCCAACGAGCCGGCCACCACGCCGATGCGGACCTGCGCCTGGGCGGCGCTGTCGGCCAGCGGGAAGGCGAGCTGGCCGATAAACAGGCTCATGGTGAAGCCGACGCCGCAGAGGACCGAGACGCCGTAGAGCTCGAGCCATTTCGCGCCGGTGGGGCGCCGCGCGAGCTTCAGGCCGATCACCAGCGAGGCCGCGCCGAACACCCCCAGCTGCTTGCCCACGAAGAGCGCGGCGGCCACGCCCAGCGCGATGGGCCCGAACAGGTCGGAAAGGCCGAGGCCCCGGAAGGTGAAGCCCGCCGCGGTGAAGGCGAAGAGCGGCAGGATCAGGAAGGCCACATAGGGGTGCAGGCTCTCCATGGCGTCCTCCAGCACGCCCGGCCGGCCCGGCTTGCGCGCCTGCAGCGGGATGGTCATGGCGCAGGCGACGCCGGCCACGGATGTCGATATTCCCGACTTAAGGGTGAAGGCCCAGACCAGCAGGAAGCCCACCGCATAGAAGAGGTAGGGCGCGCCCCGCCAGCGGCCCAGCATGCCCATCAGGGCCAGCGACGCCAGCGCCCCGCCCACCGCCGCCACCCCGACATGGTGGGTGAACAGCGCGCCGATCAGCACCACGGCGCCGATGTCGTCGGCGATGGCGATGGTCAGCAGGAAGATGCGCAAGGTGGGCGGCAGGCGAGGCCCCGCCATCGCCAGCGCGGCCACGGCGAAGGCGATGTCGGTGGCCACCGGCGTGGGCCAGCCTTGCGGCGCGCCGCCAGGACCGTGGTTGATCGCCAGGTAGATCAGCGCCGGGGCCGCCATGCCTCCCAGCGCCGCGATCACCGGCAGGGCCAGCCGGCGCGGGTTGGCCAGTTCGCCGCGGACGATCTCGTATTTGATCTCCAGGCCGACGACGAAGAAGAAGATCGCCATCAGGCCGTCCTTGACCCAGGCCAACACTGGCAGGGTTTCGCGGAAGTCGCCGATCTGCACGGTTATGGGCGCGCGGATGAAGCTGAAGTAGCTGTCGGCCCAGGGCGAGTTGGCAAGCGCGATGGCCGCGAAGGCCGCCGCCGCCAGGATCAGGCCCGAGGCGCTCTCCGTGCGCAGGAAATCCAGGGTGATCCGCTTGGCCATCAACTTCGCAGTAGCAGGAATGCCGGCCCGCGCTAAGGCGGCGCCGGACGCTGTGCCCACCGGTTTTTCCTGGCGTAGGCCGGCTGGGCGATGCCAGAGGTAGGCGATGCCCGTTTCGCCGATCTACCGTCCCGATCCAAGGGTGCAGGGCTTGGGCCCCGAGTTCGCCGATCCTGTGCGGGCCGAGGTGTTTCCCAAGACCATCCTTCGCTTTCGCAACGACCGGGCGGCGGCCACCGTCGGGCTGGACAGCCTGACCGCCGATGAGTGGATCGCCCACTTCGGGCGCTTCGAGCCTCTGCCGGGCAATCTCGATCCGCCGCTGGCGCAGCGCTACCACGGCCACCAGTTCCGCAACTACAATCCCGACCTGGGCGACGGGCGTGGCTTCACCTTCGCCCAACTTCGCGAGGCGGAGACCGGCCGGCTGCTGGACCTGGGAACCAAGGGCTCGGGCCGCACGCCGTGGTCGCGCTCCGGCGACGGCAAGCTCACCCTGAAGGGCGGCGTGCGCGAAGTCCTGGCCACGGCCATGCTGGAGGCGCAAGGGGTCCCCACCTCCAGGTCCTTCTCGCTGATCGAGACCGGCGAGGACCTCACGCGGGGTGACGAGCCCAGCCCGACGCGCTCCTCGGTGCTGGTGCGGCTGAGCCACGGCCATATCCGTTTCGGCAGCTTCCAGCGCCACGCCTTCTTCGAGCGCGGCGACCGGATCACCCAGCTCACCGACTATGTGATCGCGACCTACTATCCGGAGCTGGAAGGGGTCAACGACCGCCCCGCCGCCCTCCTGCAGGCGGTGGTCGGGCGCTCGGCGCGGATGACCGCGGCCTGGATGGCGGCCGGCTTCGTGCATGGCGTGCTCAATACCGACAACATGAACATCACCGGCGAGAGCTTCGACTACGGCCCCTACCGGTTCCTGCCGCACAACGATCCCAACTTCACCGCGGCCTATTTCGACCATTCCGGCCTCTACAGCTTCGGCCGCCAGCCAGAGGCGGTGTTCTGGAACCTGCAGCAGCTGGCGGGATCGCTGAGCCTGGCGACGGAGAGCGACGGCCTGGTCGAGGCGTTGAACGGTTTCGGTCCAGCCTATCGCCAGGCGCTCACCGCCGCGATCCTGGCGCGACTTGGGCTGAAACCCCGGTCGGAGGCGGACGACGCCGCGCTGGTGCAGGCGACGTTCAAGGCCTTCTCAGAGGGCGGCGAGGCGCTGCGCTGGGAGCCCTTGTTCTTCGACTGGTTCTGCGGCGACGAGGCCCGCGCGCTGACGGGCGTGCGCGGCGCGATCTACCGCGAGGAGGGTTTCGCGGAATTGCGCCGCCTGCTGGCGGGTTATGAGGCCGAGCGCCCGGAGCGCCTGGCCGATCCCTGGTTCGCTCGGCCTGAGCCGGAGGAACTGCTCTACGACCAGATCGAGGCGCTCTGGGCGCCCATCGCCGAGCGCGACGACTGGTCGGCCTTCGAAGCCAAGCTCGCGTCCATAGAGGTCGCCCGGCTGGCCTGGGGCTTCATGTAAAGCCCAGTTCGCGCCGCAGCGCCTGCGCGGTCATGCCGGCTTCGCGCAGGGCGCGCAGGGTCTGGGCCCCGTCGCGCTTGGCGAAGCGCCTGCCGTCGGGACCGGTGATCAGGCTGTGGTGGCGGTAGGCGGGCGTGGGGAGGCCCAGGAGCGCCTGCAGCAGGCGCTGCACGTGCGCCGCCTCGAAGAGATCCTCGCCACGGATCACCTCTGTCACGCCTTGCAGGGCGTCATCGACCACGACGGCCAGGTGATAGGCGACGCCAACGTCCTTGCGGCCCAGCACCACGTCGCCGCCCAGCTCCGGCCGGGCGGCGACTTCGCCCCGGTCCCGGTCGATGAACGTGAGGTCATCGAAGCCGCAGAGGACGCGCGAGGCGGCGTCCAGCGAAAGGCGCCAGGCGTAGGCCTCGCCGGCCTCGACGCGGCGCGCCTCTTCGGCGGCGGGAAGCGGCGTGCCTCGGAAGGCCTCCATCGCCCCGTGCGGCGCGCTCTCGATCGCCAGGGCGATCTCGCGGCGGGTGCGGAAGCAGCGGTAGAGGAGTCCGCGTTCGGCGAGGTCGCGCAGCGCGCGGCCGTAGTCGGACATGTGGTCGGACTGGCGGCGCACGGGCTCCTCCCAGGCGAGGCCGAGCCAGGCCAGGTCCTCGGGGATCGCGGCCTCGAATTCGGGCCGGCTGCGCGTGCGGTCGATATCCTCGATGCGGAGCAGGAACCGGCCTCCCGCGTCCCGAGCGGCCTGATGGGCGGTGAGCGCGGAAAAGGCGTGGCCCCGGTGCAGGTCGCCCGTGGGCGAGGGGGCGAACCGCGTGACGAAGTCGCCGCTCACGCCGATATCGCCGTCAGCGGCGCCTCGGGGCCAACCCCATGTGGTTGAAGATCGCCCGGAAGAACGCCGTCTCGCCGCCACAGGCGTCCTTGAGGTGGTCGAACTGCTTGAAACCGGCCATCTCGGCCAGGCCGTGGGCGGAACACCAGGCCGCGCTGGTGGCCAGCTCCAGGTCCAGGGAGTCGTTCGGGTCGCCGCCGGCCTCGATGAGCACGTCGCGGACCTTGGAATAGGAGTTGTCCTCGCCGTTCTGCATCCGCTCCGGAAGGGCCTCTTTCTCTCGGGCGGTGTCGTACATGACCCGATAGAGCGCGGGGTTGTCCCTGGCGAAACAGACATAGGCCACGCCCAGCTCGGTCAGGGCCTGATGGATGTCGGGCGCCTCGGCCTTCGCCTTGACCAGCGCCGCGTCCAACAGGGTCCAGCCTTCCTGGGCCACGGCGTCCAGAAGTTCGCCCTTGTCCTTGAAGTGGTGATAAGGCGCGGCCGGGCTGACGCCCGCCTCCCGCGCCACCGCGCGCAGTGAGAGCGCGCTCTGGCCCTCCGCCTCCAGCAGCCGCCGGGCGGCGTCGATCAGCGCGCGGCTGAGATCGCCGTGGTGATAACGTCGGGCGTCTGTGGCCGGGATGTCACTCATTCGGTTTCCACCCTAAACTTTATCTTAACGCCGCATAGATATCTTGACGGCGCTTAGATATCCACTATCTTAGCGTTGTTCAAATAAGAAACGTCCCCACTCCCAAGGGGTTCAAACTCAAAGGTGTGTGTCATGTCTCTCGCGCGTCTACCCTATTTTTTCGATCGCTTTTTCCCCGCCCTCTTCCTGGGCCTGGGGATGGCGATCTCCGCGGCCTTCGCGGTCGCCGTCGGCGTCTGACCTCCCCCGTTCGGCGCTGATCGAAGGGGCCTCGTCGCGGAGGCCCCTTTTTCGTGTCCGCCATGCCTGCACGTCGCTGACAGCCCAGCTATAGGCGCATGCAGAAATGCATAGCAGTGCATTGTAAATCGTCATCTAGACATCGTTCAGATAGATGCTATCTAAGCACTGTCCACATCGGACGCGGCGACCGGGCCCCGGCGCCGGAACCACACAGAAGGAACTGGACCATGTCGCTTCAAATGAACCGCGCCCTCGACACCCTGGCCTCCTATGCCATCGTGTTCCTCGGCCTGACGATCGCCACGGCCACCGCCCTCGTCGGCGCTTAAGACCCCGGATGCGATGCCGATAAACCTCGCCCCACAGTCCGTGTGTGGCGAGGTCCGGCAAGCGTCATGGAGATGTCTCCGAATCTATCCTATGCTGATCCTTGCAGCGGCAGGACCGCTGGCGCCGTGCGATCGAGGGCTCAGTCTTCAGTTCACAAGCGTACCCCATAGGCGCTGAGGCGCCCCGCGGGAGGTCCCGCGATGCAGGTGCTTAGCCATGCCCCCTCCGGCTGGCCCGCGCTGGTGCTCAACGCCGATTTCCGACCGCTCAGTTACTATCCGCTTTCACTCTGGCCCTGGCAGGACGTCATCAAGGCGGTTTTCCTTGACCGGGTCGACGTGGTCTCGACCTACGATCAGGTGATCCGCTCGCCGTCCTTCGAGATGCAGCTGCCAAGCGTGGTATCGCTGAAGCACTTCGTGACCCAGGACCGGCCGCCGGCGTTCACCCGCTTCAACCTCTTCCTGCGCGACGCCTTCACCTGCCAGTACTGCCGCGCTACCGAGGACCTGACCTTCGACCATGTGATCCCCCGCTCGCGTGGCGGGCGCACCACCTGGGAGAACATCGTCACGGCCTGCGCGCGCTGTAACCTGACCAAGGGTGGACGCACGCCCAAGGAAGCGCACATGCATCCGCGCCACGCGCCGCAGCGTCCCACCGCCTACCAGTTGCAGGAGCACGGCCGCCGCTTCCCGCCCCACCATCTGCACCAGAGCTGGCTGGACTACCTCTACTGGGACATCGAGCTGGAGGCCTAGAACGCCAGGTGGGCGGTCAGGCGCAGGTCGTAGATGGTCAGCGCGTCGCGGCGCTCGGCGCCGGCCTCGGCCGCGAAGCCGCCAGAGCTGTTCTCGCCCTTCAAGGCCACCCTGGCCAACACGCCCTGTCCGCCGATCTGGTTGGCGGGCAAGCCGAACTCCGTGACGCCGGAAACGAAGTGCGCGCGGGTGGCGTCGATGTGCTCGGTCGCCACGTCGCGGTAGCCCACCATGAGTTCGGGGCTCCATTGCGCCAGATCGTTCTGGAAGACGGCCCCGACGGCTACGCCCGCGTCGGCCGAGGCGCTGGAACTGGTCCTGTGGGCGACCGCCAGGTCCATGGCGTCGCCGCCACCGTGCTCGGTGTAGGCGCCCTCCGCCAGGCGGACGTAGTCGACGCTGGCCTGGGGCCGCAGGAAAAGCGGCCGCCGATATGCGCCTCATAGCTGCCCATCAGCCGGCCGTTGACCCCATACCCCGACCAGTCGGCCTTGGCGGTCCGCGAGATCTGCGCGCCGTCGGCGCCTACGCCGTTAACGACGCGATGGCTGCCGACGTGCAAATAGTCGCCGGCCAGGCGCGCGTTGGCGCTGAAGGCGCCGGCGGTGGCGCGCCAGTAGACACCCGCGTCGACCACGTCGGCCGTCAGCTTCTGATCGACCGCGGCGCCCTTGGGATCCACGCCGCCAGCCGAGAAGCCGAAGGTCGCGCCGAGGACGCCCAGGTTCGAGGCTGGCCGCTCGTAGCCCGTCACCATGCCAAATCCGATGCTCTTGTAGGCCTGGCCGTCGGTCCCGGCCTGGGCGAAAACACCCGTATTGATCGCCTGGACCCAGACGCCGCCACCCTCGGGATCCTGGCGGTCGTCGAGCGGCCGGGCGAAGGCCCTGGCGGCGGCTTCCGTCGCGCGGAACACCCCGCCGTTGTAGTTGGGCAGCAACTGGTTGAAGAGGCCGACGAGGTTCGCGCGGTTGTTCTGCGCCAGCACCAGGCCGCGCAGGCCCGTATCGGTGTCGGCCGATGCGACGATCGCGCCGTAGGCGGCGGTCAGCGGCCTGTTGAGCTGCAGTTCGGCGGCCGACTTGCGCGCCAGGGTCAGCGACACGGTGCCGGCCATGGCGTCGGTCTGCAGGCTGGCGTCGAACAGAAAGGGCGTCGCGCCCAGCAGGCTGGAATCGATCTCGCCGGCGGTCAGGTGATCTGCGCGGATCAAAGTGTACGTGTTCGACTCGTTGGCCAGCGAGGCCAGCCGCACCCCGAGCTTCGCGCCGTTCGCGATGGTGGCGGTCCCGGCGACGTCGAGCCGCGTCGCGGCGCCGGCGGCCGGGTCGGCGGTGACGATGAGGGTCGAACCCGCGCCGATGTTCAGGCTGGTCAGGCTGACGGGATCGACGCCGTTGATCTGCAGCGCGCCGGCCGCGAGGTTAAGGCCCAGCGTGCCGCCCGTGGCGGTCAGCCGGCCGGCCACCGTCGCATTGCCGGAGATGTTCAGCGCATTGGCGCCCGCGCTGAACGCAATATCGCCGGCGATGGTCCCGGCCTGGATGTCCATCACGTCCGCACCCGACCCGAAGGCGATGCCGCCGGTGATCGCGGGCAGGGTGGCGCCGCCGCTGATGTCGGTCTGCACGAGATGCACGCCGGAGGTGTTGGCCGAGACGTCGATGGCCACGGTGCGTCCGGTGACGGCCGCTGTTGCGTCGGTGATCGAGCGCAGCGCCGAGATGGTCCGCACGTTCTCGATCTCGGTCAGGGTTCCGGACCGGTCGGTGATCGCCAAGGAATCGGCCTTTTGCCCGGCCACCCGGGCGGCGATCCCGCCGGCGTTTTGAAGGACCGGGCTGGACGCCCCGGCTTCGATCAGCAGGGCGCGCGCCGTGGCGCCTTGTTGATCAGAGGCCAGGGCGCCGCCGATGGTGCCGTCGTTGTGGATGAGCGGAACGGCCGCGCCGGCCTTCAGGACGAGGCCGGTGGCGTCCGCCGCGTAGCTCTGGGCGGTGATGGCGCCCAGGTTGTGGAGGCCGCCGGTGGTCAGCACCGCGCCGCCGCCGGCCACGCCCAGTTGCAGGCCGGTGGCGCTGACGCCGTCATAGACGCCGGAGCCGATGATCGTCCCATGGTTGACGATCCCGTAGGCGTCCGAGCCGGTCCCGACGGCCCCCAGGGTGACACTGCGTCCGACGGCACCGATCACCACCGCGGGGGCGGCGCCGAACGCGGTGATCGTCCCTGCCACCTCGCCCGCGTCGGGCACGCCGTTGCCGTTCACGTCGGGATTGGTGGCGTCGACCACCGGTGGCGCGCCCACCAGGAAGCCCCTGGCCACATTGGCGCCGATCGAAACCGCGGGGCCGCCCTGCAACAGGTCGTCGGCGCCCAGCTTGGAGAGCACCGCAGCGTCGGTGCTGCGTGTCGTGTAGCGGTAGCCGGTGGCCGTCAGCGCGCCTTCCACGACCACCCCGCCGCCCACGTCGCCGCCCACCGCCAGGCCCTGGGCCGAGAGGCCGGTGGCTGTCAGGCCGACCAGGGAGGAAACGTCGCCGCTCACTGTTCCGGTGGTGCGGACGCCCACGACCCGGTCGCCAGTCACGCTGATCGTCCCGGCGTTGACGACCGAGCCCGCGAGGTTGGTCTCGATGGATATGCCGGCGGAATCGTTGCCCTGCGCGGTGATGACGCCGCCGGTGGCGTTGACGAGGTTGCCGGAGAAAGTGCCGGGGCCGGTCACCCGGAGGCCATACCGCCCGGAGCCGCTCGCGAACGGCCCGTCCAGGTTTCCGTCGCCGTTGGTGTCGGTCGCCGTGGCGGACTCGTTGAGCGTGATGACGTTGGTGTTGGTGACGGCGCCGCTGTTGCCGCCCACCACCAGGACGCCCGTGGTGTCGCTGACGTCGACCGTGATCAGCGATCCCGCGTTGCTGACCGTGTTGCTGCTGTTGATTGTCACCAGCGGGCCCGCCGTGGTGGTCTTGATCGAACCGCTGGACGTGATGGCGATGTTGTCCGGGGCGCCGGCCGCGGCGGTGGCCGTGGCGACCGGCGTCGCGATCGCCGTGGTGATCATGGTCTGGCCCAGCGCCCGTCCGCCCCAGGCCAGCGCCAGAAGGCTTACCCCGGCTCGCAACGCCCGTGACCGCGCCCGCGTGCGGGTCGCCTCGGAAAGCCATGCCATGTGGTCGGTCCCCAGCAGCTGAGGCCTGCTGGTTCTGCCGCATTTGGGGCCGGCTCGTGGCCACAAGTTGCGCTTTCGATGTTGGAATGTTTCAGCGCTGGCGTAAGCGGTTACTCCGCGACGCACACCATCAGCCGGGGAGGGCCAATTGCCCATGGGCACACTAGAGGACCTGCGTTCGCGCGCCGGCTCCCGGCTGGGGGTCTCGGACTGGGCGCTGGTCGATCTGGCGACCGTCAAGGCGTTCGGGCGCGCGACGCTAGAACCCGGGGCGGACGCGCCGGCGGACGAGGCCGCCGAGCCCAGGCTGCATGACCTGATTGCCCAGGGGCTGCTCACGCTCTCCATGGCGATCTCGCTCGCCAGCCCCTTCACGCCGATGCCCGACGGCGTGCGGTCGGCGCTCAACTATGGTTTCGATCGGATCCGGTTCATCGCGCCGGTCGAGGTCGGCGCGCGGATCCGGGTGGCCGTTGACCTGATCGGAGTGGAGCAGCTTGATGTGCTGAAATGGCGCGGGATCTTTGACCTGACGGTGGAGATCGAAGGCGCCGACAGGCCAGCGGCGTCCGCCCGGTGGCTGATCGTCTACCTCCTGCCACAACCGCTGGGAGCAAACGGCGCATGACGCAGGTCCTGAAGGGCGTCCGGGTCATCGAGGTGGCGCAGTACACCTTCGTCCCGGCGGCGGGCGCGCTGCTCGCCGACTGGGGCGCGGAGGTCATCAAGATTGAACACCCCATCCGGGGCGACGGCCAGCGCGGCTTTATCCGGATGGGCGGCCAGCATGTCGATCCGCAGCGCCAGACCGGCCTGCAACAGCCCAACCACAGCAAGCGCAGCGTCGGCCTCGACCTGTCCACGCCCGGCGGCCAGGAGGTGCTGTACGAACTGGCGCGAACGGCCGACGTGCTCTTGACCAACGCCCTGCCGGCGGTTCGCCAGAAGAACCGGTTCGATGTCGAACATATAAGAGCCGTCAACCCGGGCATAGTCTACGCGCGAGGCAGCGGCCTCGGCGACAAGGGGCCGGAGCGCGAGGGGCGGGGGTTCGACAGCACGGTGTTCTGGTCGCGGGGTGGAATGGGCGCCACCCTGACGCCGCCCGAGTTGGGAGCGCCCCTTTGGCAGACCATGCCGGCGTTCGGCGACATGATCAGCGCCATGAACCTCGCCGGCGGCGTGGCGGCGGCCCTCTTCCACCGAGGCCAGACCGGCGAGGGGGTCGAGGTGGATGCGTCCCTGTTGGCCACAGCCTGGTGGGCGGCAGGGGCTGGCGTGACCCAGGCCTTGGAGAAGAACGTGCTGCTACAGGCCGAGATGCCGCGGTCCGGGGGCGTCATGAACGCGCCGCTGATGGGCATTTACACGACGTCCGATGGTCGGGCCGTGACGCTGTGCATGGTGACGCCCGGCCCGTTCATCCGCGACACCTTTGTCCGCCTGGGCGTGCCCGAGGCCGCCGACGACCCTCGCTTTTCGACGGCCGAGGCGATCATGGCGAACTGGCAGGCGTCGAGCGACCTGCTGGTCAAGACCTTCGCGCAGTATCCGCTGGCCCATTGGCGGGAGCGTCTGCGCGACCTGCAGGGCGCCTGGGCTCCGATGCAGAACCTGATCGAGCTCGGCGCCGACGAGCAGGCGCTGGCCAACGACATGATCATGGAGGTCGACCTGGAGGACGGCGGCACGCCGATGAAGCTGGTCCGTGGGCCGGTACAGTTCGACCATGCTCCCATGCGGGCGACGCGGGCGCCCGAGGCCTCCGAGCACACCGAGGAGGTGCTGCTCGAACTGGGGCTCAGTTGGGAGAAGCTGGACGAGCTCAAGAAAGCCGGCGCGATCGCCTGAGCCCTTGGGCCTTACAGCGTTTCCGGCGTGTCCGTCGGCAGGGTGAGATGGAAGGCCGCGCCGCCGCCGGGCGCGGTCTCGACCCAGATCCGGCCGCCGTGCGCCTCGACGATGGTGCGCGAGATCGACAGGCCCACGCCCAGGCCCGCGGGCTTGGTGGAGACGAACGGCTGGAAGAGCTGGCTGGCGATATCTGGCGACACCCCCGGGCCGCTGTCGGCCACGATCACCTGGGCGAAACCGGCCGGACCAGGTTCGACGGTGATGCTGAGGTCCTTCAGGGGACTGTCGGTCATGGCGTCGACGCCATTGCGGATCAGGTTCAGCAGCACCTGCTGAATCTGCACCTTGTCGACCAGCACCAGGTCGACGCCGCGATCGTTGATGAAGCGCACCTGCACGCCTGCGCCCCGCGCGCCGATAAGGGCCAGCGCGCCGGCCTCCTGGACCACTTCGGTCAGGTTCTCCATGCGCCGGGTGGTCTCGCCCCGGGCCACGAAATCGCGCAGGCGGCGGATTATGGTGCCTGCCCTGAGCGCCTGCTCGGCCGCCTTCTCAAGCGCCTCCTTGAGCTCGGCGCGGGGTATTTCCGGCGCATCGAGCAGCCGCGATGAGCCCTTCAGATAGTTGACGATCGCCGAGAGCGGCTGGTTCAGCTCGTGGGCCAGCGCCGAGGCCATGTCGCCCATGGCGGTGATCCGCGAGACGTGCAGCAACTCGGCCTGCAGTTCGGCCATCCGCCGTTCATTGGCGGTGGGGTCGGGAGCGGTCGGGTCGGACGGCGGGGCGGGCGTGCGCAGGATGGTCCTGGTCTCCTGATCAGCGGTCATGTACCCGCACAACGCCGTTCGCGAACAGCCCCGTTCGAACCCCTAGGTAGGTTTACCTAGGCCGCCGTCCGCCGGGATAGCGGACATGGCGCAACCCCGCGTCCCTTGCCAAGCCCGGTGGTCGAGAGCACTCTTTGACCCCGAAGGCCCCAAGCCGGCGAGACGCCTGTGGGGCCTTCTTCGATTCCAGAGGCGCCATCCGTTCCATGTCGGGCAAGAGGACGTCCCACATCCGGCTTTCCGCGTCGGGGAGCCGGTTTCCGATCCATTGGGGCGCCGCGACGGTGCGCGGGCGCGGGGCGGTGATCGCAACCTCCAACGCCGGACCCGACCGAAACGCCATCGGGGCCCACGGCGGGTCCTATTCCATCTATCGGGCCCTCGCCGTCGCGTCGGGCGCCATGTCGGCGGAGAGCCGCCCCGATCTGAACGACACCTATCCCGCGACGAGGATCGGCCCGCATCCCCAGTGGAGCCAGGCGGGCCGGATCGTCTCGCTCGATCCCTGGGGTCACCGGGTGGCCGAAGACTTCGCGACCGAGCTGGCCGCGGGGATCGACATCCGTCCCACCATCGCCGTCACCAAGGCGCGGATCAGCCTGCCCGAGATCGCGGGCGCTATCGACAGGGGCCGCCTGGCCGTCGACGGCGAGGTGATCCACGCCGGTGGCGAGGTGGCCGTGACCAAGGTGGCCATCGATCCGGTTTGGCATCTGCCTGGCGTCGCCGGGCGCTTCGGGATCGAGGAGCAGCAACTGCGCCGCGCCCTGTTCGAAGAGACCGGCGGCATGTATCCGGATCTGGTCGCCCGGCCCGATATCGATGTTTTCTTGCCGCCGATCGGCGGGACCACCCTCTATGTCTTCGGCGACCCCGCGCGGCTGGGCGACCGGAGCTACCCGCTCACCTGCCGGGTGCATGACGAGTGCAACGGCTCCGACGTTTTCGGCTCCGACATCTGCAGCTGCCGGCCCTACCTGACCCACGGCATCGAGGAGGCTGCGCGGCAGGCCCAGGGCGGCGGAACGGGCCTGGTGGTCTACAACCGCAAGGAGGGCCGCGGCCTGGGCGAGGTGACCAAATTCCTGGTCTACAACGCCCGCAAGCGGCAGCCGGGCGGCGACCAGGCCTCGACCTATTTCGAGCGGACGGCGTGCGTGGCGGGCGTGCAGGACGCGCGCTTCCAGCAACTGATGCCCGACGTCATCCACTGGCTGGGGATCGAGCGGATCGACCGGTTCGTCTCGATGTCCAATCTGAAGTACGACGCGCTCGTCGAAGGCGGCGTCGAGGTCGGGGAGCGGGTGGCGCTCCCGGACGGTCTGGTGCCGGGCGACGCCAAGGTGGAGATGGAGGCCAAGAAGGCCGCCGGCTATTTCACGGCGGGGGCCTCCCCCACCAAGGCCGATCTCGACAAGACCGTCGGGCGCGGCCTGACGGAGTTCTGATCGCGGTGGCCGTCCCAGCCCCGTCCGCCAGCAGGGTGTTGGCCTAGCGATGCTCGCCAACACCACGAACGCGGTGGCGCAGATCGCCGCCCGGTCGCTGCTCTCTGCGGCGGTCGTGCGCGAGCGATCCAATGAGCTGCTGGATATCGGGCTGGCGGGCGGCCTCGACGATTGGCAGGTGGATCTGGGTCGGCTGTCGGACGCGGCGGACCTGACCGCGCTTGTGGTGCGCGAGACCTATCCGGATCTGAAGGTCCCGCTCCACGCCCGCTGGCGGCATTTCGTGGTGGCGGGCCGCGATCTGTGGGCTGAGCGGACGGCGGCCGAGCCCTGGACGGATCGGGCGGAAGCCGCGCGGGCGGCCTTCGACCTCGCCGTCACCTCGGTGTTGCTGGACGCCGGCGCGGGCATGGCCTGGCGCTATCGCGACTCGGAGACAGGGGTGGCGCTTGGACGCTCGGAGGGACTGGCTGTCGCCTCGCTGCGGCTCTTCGAATCCGGCGCCTTGTCGGCCGATGCGGCCCGCCCGTTGCGCGCGGACGCGCTGGCAAACGTCGGCCCGGCTGTGCTCGCCCGAGCTTTCCAGGTCACGGCCGCCAATTCCCTGCCGGGGCTTGAGGCGCGCGCCGGCCTGCTCCGGCGGCTGGGCGAGGCCGTCGGCCGCCCAGGCGACCTCTATGACATCATGGCGGCCCGCGCGCTGGACGGCCGGCTGGGCGCGCCGGCGATCCTCAAGGTGCTGCTGGAGGCGCTTGGCCCCATCTGGCCCGGGCGGCTGTCGCTCGGCGGCCTTCCGCTCGGCGACTGCTGGCGCCATCCGGCGATCCGCCGGGAAGACATGACCGACGGGATCGTGCCGGTGCACAAGCTCTCCCAGTGGCTGGCCTATTCCCTGATCGAGCCGCTGCGGGACGCGGGCGTCGAAGTCACCGACATCGACGGCCTGACGGGTCTGGCCGAATACCGCAATGGCGGCCTCTTCGTGGACACCGGCGTGCTCGTGGCCCGCGATCCGGACGTCGCCACCCACGCCCATCCGGTGGACAGCCCGCTGGTGGTCGGCTGGCGGGCGCTGACCGTGGCCCTGCTCGACCGCCTGGCGCCGATGGTGCGCGAGCGGCTGGGCGTCACCGCCAGGGCGTTTCCCCTCGCCTGCGTGCTCGAGGGCGGAACCTGGGCGGCCGGCCGGCGCATCGCAAAGACGCTGCGCCCCGATGGCGGCCCGCCGCTCCACGTGGTGAGCGACGCCACGGTGTTTTAGGGGGCCGCGGCCGCGGACCCCTCGCGGCCGGCGGCCATGGCCTTGCGCATGGCCAGGAAGTCCTCGGTGGAATTGGCCTTGGGCATGGGGGCGTCGGGAACCGGGACGCCAAGGAACGCGCACAGCGGACCCCAGCCCTGCGCCGCCTCGTAAACCAGTAGCCGCTCGGCCGGGATGCGCGCGCGGACCCCCGCGTTGTGGCGATCGAACTGGGCGATCACGTGGTCGTGGTCACGCAGGCGGTTGTCGAACAGCCGCGCGATCACCTTCAGGAACATCCGGCCGAAGGGCGTATCGTCGGCCGGCAGCACCTCGGGGAAGATGGTCGCTTGGGTGGAGGTGAACCAGGCTTCCGGGTCGCGCACGCTGAGGATCACCTTGGCCTGCGGATAGGCCTGCGCCAGTTCGGCGTAGAAGGTGGCGTTGGGCCAGTCGACGGTGGCGTTATAACCCGCGAAGATCTTCTCCCAGTCTGGCTTGCCGTCAGCGGCCTCGACCCACCACTGCGGCGCCTCGGGATTCTTGAACACCTCGACCATATGGTAGCAGGGGCCGAAGCCGAGCTGCTCCAGGGCGAGCTTCAGCGACATGGTCCCCGTCCGGCCATAGCCGGCTCCGATCACCTTCAACGTCATGGCGTCCTCCCCTCCCGGAAGGCTAGCGCGAGCGATGGCTCACCGGAAGACGTAGATGCCGCCGGTCATGGCCGGCGCCTCGGCGAGGCCACGAATCTCCAGCCGCGCGCGCCGGGCCCCGCAGACGCATCGCAGACGCGTCTCCAGGTGGGCGGTGGCCTGGCGGCTCAGGCCCTGGCCGACCCAGGCGCCGGGATCGATCACCGCCTCGCGCCCGCATCGGCAGATCGCCCATAGCGAGCTGCGCGCCGCAAGCGCCTGGTTGAGCCTGGGCCAGGCCGGCCAGGTCTCCTGCAACCCGAATCCGCCGTCCGCCATGTCCGCCTCCTTGAGATCGAACAAAAGCAGAACTTTAGGCGTCGCGCGACTCCCTCCCAGATGTAATCCCGGGGAATCGCAACTGGACCGCTAGATCTTCTCGCTGATCTTGATGGCGGTGCGGCAGCCGGCGCGGATCACCGCCGATAGCAGGGTGTATCCAGGGGCCTCGCGGGCGCCTTCGTCGACGGCCAGGTCGCGGTGCGAGAGTTCCTCGTCGCGGAATTTCGCAAGCTCGGCGGCCAGCTCCGGCTGGCGCTCCGCAAGTTCGGCGACCTGGTCGGCGTAGTGCTCCTCGATGACCGTCTCGACAGCATCAGTGCAGGCGTGCGCCGCCTTCTCGCCCATCAGGGCCGTGCCCGCGCCGAGCGCGAACCCGGCCAGCCGCCAGAGTGGGGTCAGCGCCGTGGGCCGCACCCGGTGCTCGGTGAGCAGGTGGTCGAAGCGGGCCAGGTGGACGGCTTCCTGGGCCTCCATCTCGGCCAGCTGGCCCAGGATACGCGGATGGCCGAGCGCCTCGCCCATCACCGTGCGCTGGCCCCGGTAGATGGCGACGGCGGCCAACTCTCCGGCGTGGTCGACCCGCAGGATCTCGGCCAGGCGGGCGGCCGTGGCGCCCCGGCCTGGGCGCGGCGGGACAGGCTTGCCGCTCATCGCCTCGTCCATTCGCGCAGGGCGGCGGCGATGCTCAGCCCCGCCAGGATCAGCGAGGCCACGGCGTTCCAGCCGGCCATGGATATCCCCGCGAATACCCACGCGGCGTCCTCGCAGGACGGTGCGCGGACCGGCGCGCCGTTGAGGAATTGCCGGAGGGCCGCGGCGTCGACGCCCTTTGAGACGCCGGAGCAGGCCTGCGGTCCCGGCCAGAACTTCCACTCCGCGCCGGCGTGATAGGCCGCGATGCCGGCGCCGGTCAGGAAGATCAGCGCCAGCAGCCAGCAGCTCCATTGGCGCAGTCTCGCCCCGCCCGGCAGCCGCACCACAACCATGGCCACGGCGGCGACCTCGATGGCGACCCAGTAGACCAGCCTCTGGCGCAGGCAGAGCATGCAGGGCGCCAGGCCGCCAAAGGTCTCGAAGGCGTGCGCGATAGCCAGCATGGCGGCCGACGCCAGCAAGGCCGTCAGCCGCCAGCGATCGAGGAAGGGTTTCAGCATCCTCGCTGATATGCCCCCAATTCCCGCCTCAGCCAAAGACCTTCACCGCCACCACCGCGCCCACGATCACGGCCACGCCCAGGATCGCATAGAGGGTGAGCCGCTTTTCGACCTCCTCCAGGATCGCCGGGCCGTAGAACTTCAGCACCGTGGCCTCCAGGAAGAAGCGCACCCCCCGCGTCAGGACCGAGGCCCAGACGAACGTGAAAAGGTCGAAGCGGGCGAGGCCCGCGCTGATCGTCACCAGCTTGTAGGGAATCGGCGTCAGGCCCTTCACCAGGATCACATAGAGCCCGAATTTCGCGAACCAGTCGTGGAACTCCTGGGGCCCGTTGGCGTGGCCGAAGAACCCCAGGATCGCATGCGCCACCGGCTCCAGGAAGACGCCGATCGCGTAGCCGAGGAGGCCGCCCGCCACCGAGGCCGCCGTGCAGATCGCCGCATAGACATAGGCCCGCGAGGGCCGGGCGGCGACCATCGGCGCCAGCATCACGTCGGGCGGGACCGGGAAGAACGAGCTCTCGGCGAAGGACACCACCGCCAGCGCCCATGGGGCCCGGTCGGACGCGGCCAGCGCCAGGACCCGGTCGTAGAGTTTGCGGAGCATCGGTGATCCGGGACGGTTGCTGGTGCGTTGAAGCCCTAGCATCGGTCGTGGGCGAACAGGGTCTACTTTTCGTCAGCTCGAATATCGTTGCATATGATACTATATGGCGCTCGACAGGAGATTGCCACCATGACCGTCCCAGCCCAGGCGCAACGTCCCGACCTCTTCGACAACCCCCTCGGCACCGACGGCTTCGAGTTCGTCGAGTTCACGTCGCCGGAGCCCGAGCGACTGAAGGGCCTATTCGAGCTGATGGGTTTCACGGCGGTCGCCCGGCACCGCTCCAAGAACGTTCTGCGGTTCCGGCAGGGCGACATCAACTTCATTCTCAACATGGAGCCGTCCGGCCAGCCGGCGGATTTCCGCCAGATCCATGGCCCCTCGGCCAACGCCATGGCCTTCCGCGTGAAGGACGCCGCCAAGGCCCTGAAGCTCGCCGTCGAACGCGGCGCGGTCGCGGTCTCCGGCCCGGTCGGGCCGATGGAGCTCAACATCCCGGCGATCGAAGGGATCGGCGGGTCCAATCTCTACCTCGTCGACCGCTATGGAGCGCAGGAGATCTACGACGTGGACTTCATCCCCATCGAGGGCGCCCAGGACGCCACGGCGGCCAACGCCAGGGGCCTGACCTACCTCGACCACCTGACCCACAACGTCCATCGGGGCAACATGGCAAAGTGGGCGGACTTCTATGAGCGCATCTTCAACTTCCGGGAGATCCGCTACTTCGATATCGAGGGGGCTCAGACCGGGCTCTTTTCCAAGGCCATGACCAGCCCTGACGGCAAGATCCGCATTCCGCTGAACGAGAGCCAGGACGAGCATTCCCAGATCGAGGAATTCCTGCGCGAATACCACGGGGAGGGCATCCAGCACGTGGCGCTAGGGACCGACGACATCTACGCAGCGGTGGAGACCATGCGCGAGGCCGGCGTCCGGTTCCAGGCGGCTAACGACACCTACTACGAACAGCTCAACGCTCGGGTGCCTGGCCACGGCGAGAACCTGCAGCGCCTGCGGGCGGACGATATACTTCTGGACGGCGCCCCCACCGAGGGCCAGGGCCTGCTCTTGCAGATTTTCACGGAGAACATGATCGGCCCGATCTTCTTCGAACTGATCCAGCGCAAGGGCAACGAGGGCTTCGGCGAGGGCAACTTCAAGGCGCTGTTCGAATCGATCGAGGCCGACCAGATGCGCCGCGGCGTCCTGCCGCCGAAGGACAGCTGATGGCCCGCAACTGGATCCCGGTCCGCGGCGCCGAGGGCCGGCATTCACGCCAGGCGCACGCCGACATGCCGGAAGGGACGTTCGAGCGGGAGATATCCAAGGAGGGCTTCTTCGGTCCGGCGGCCTTCATCCACCACGCTCGGCCGCCCACAGGCTGGAGCAATTTCGAGGGCCCGCTCAGGCCGCGCGCCTTCGACCTTAACCGGTTGGACACGCCTGCGCCCTCGCCCTGGGCGGCGGCCACGGTGCTACGCAACGCGGCCCTTGAACTGCTGTTCTGGACATTGTCCGAGGCGATGCCGGCGCTGGCCCGCAACGCCGATGGAGACCAGCTGCTGTTCGTCCATGCGGGCGAGGGTGATCTCTTCTGCGACTACGGGCGCCTGGCTTATCGCTCCGGCGACTACCTCTACCTGCCGCGCGGGACCATGTGGCGCCTATCGCCGGCCAGGCCTTCCGCCGTCCTGATGATCCAGGCGACCAACACCCACTTCACCCTGCCCGACCGGGGCCTGCTTGGCCCGCACGCCTTCTTCGACCCGGCCATGCTGGAGATGCCGGTGATGGACGAGGCGTTCCGGGACCACCAGGCGCAGGCCGGCGACCATCGGGTGGAGATCAAGAAGCGCGGGCAGGTCTCGGTGGCGACCTTCCCCTACAATCCGCTGGACGCCGTGGGCTGGCACGGCGACCTCGCGCCCGTGCGGCTCAATGTGGCGGACCTGCGCCCGATCACCAGCCACCGCTACCACCTGCCGCCGTCGGTCCACACGACCTTCCTGTCGGAGCGCTTCGTGGTCTGCACCTTCACGCCCCGGCCCTTCGAGACTGACCCCGGCGCGCTGAAGGTGCCGTTCTTCCACAACAACGACGACTATGACGAAGTGCTGTTCTACCATGCCGGCGACTTCTTCAGCCGCGACCACATCGAGGCCGGGATGCTGACCTTCCACCCGAGTGGCTTCACCCATGGGCCGCATCCCAAGGCGCTGAAGAACATGCTGTCCCAGCCCAAGCCCGCGACCGACGAATACGCCGTGATGATCGACGCCCGCGATCCGCTCGACGTGGGCGAGGCCGCCGGGGCTGTCGAGAATCCGGCCTATGTCGACAGCTGGAAGACGCCCTAGATGGAATTCCAGGCCGACCTCGAGGCGGCGGCCCAGGAAGAACTGGAGCGGGCCTGCACGCTGGGCTGGCGCCAACTGGCAAAGCTGACGCCCTGGGGTGACACATACGAAGGTTTTACCCCGATGGGCCGCGCGGTCTCCTTCGAACGCAGCTATCTGTGGGAAGCCGAGACCGGTGGCGACATCCGGGTCGAGGTGATGGTCTATGAGCCGACGGCCTTCGAACAAGGCGCGCGGCTCACCCGCACCATCCGCCGCGAGACCGCATAAGGGAGATCCAATGAAACTAGCCTCGCTCAAGGGTGGCCGTGACGGGCGCCTCGTGGTGGTCTCCAACGACCTGGCCTGGTTCACCGAGGCCCACCACATCGCCCCCACCTTGCAGGCGGCGCTGGATCACTGGGAGGGCATGGCGCCGGCGCTGCGGGCCCTGGCCGAGAGCCTGGAGCTGGGCGCCGTGCCCAAGGAACGCTTCCACGAACACCAGGCCGCAAGTCCGTTGCCGCGCGCCTACCAGTGGGCCGACGGCTCGGCCTATGTGAACCACGTGGCGCTGGTCCGGCAGGCCCGCGGCGCCGAGCTGCCCAAGAGCTTCTGGACGGATCCGCTGATGTACCAGGGCGGCTCCGACGGCTTCCTGGGTCCCCGCGACCCGATCCCGCTGGCCGACGAGAGCTGGGGCCTGGACCTGGAGGGTGAGGTGGCGGTGATCACCGGCGACGTGCCGCGCGGCGCCAGCCGCGAGCAGGCGCTGGCGGCGGTGCGGCTGGTGATGCTCTGCAACGACGTCTCCCTGCGCAACCTGATCCCCGACGAACTGGCCAAGGGCTTCGGCTTCTTCCAGGGCAAGCCGGCGTCGGCCTTCTCGCCGGTCGCGGTCACGCCGGACGCGCTGCCCGGCTGGAAGGACGGCAAGCTGTCCGGCGCGCTGGAGGTCGAGCTGAACGGCCAGCCGCTGGGCGAGGCCGACCCCGCCGTGGACATGACCTTCGATTTCGGCGCCCTGATCGCGCATGCCGCCAAGAGCCGCTCGCTCGGCGCCGGGACCATCATCGGGTCCGGCACCGTGTCCAACCGGGGCGCCGACGGCGGGCCCGGCAAGCCGGTGAGCGAAGGCGGCGCGGGCTATTCCTGTCTGGCCGAGGTCCGGACGATCGAGACCATCGCCTCGGGCGCCCCCGCGACGCCGTTCCTGAAGGCCGGCGATGTCGTGCGCATCGAGATGCGCGACGCGCGGCGCCACACAATCTTCGGGGCCATCGAACAGGCGGTGGCGGCCGCATGAGCGTGGAGGCGGCCAACGACCAAGGCTTCAGCCTCGACGCCTACCTGCCCTATCGGCTGTCGGTGGCGTCCAACGCGGTGTCGGGCTTGATCGCGCGCGCCTACCAGGACCGCTTCAGCCTCTCGATCCCGCAATGGCGGGTGATCTGCGTGCTGGCCGAGGACGGCGGGGTGACGCAGGGCCAGATCGTCGGCCGCACCATGATGGACAAAGTGACGGTCAGCCGCGCGGCCCAGGAACTGCTGAAGCGCCACCTGGTCGCCCGCACCGACCATCAGGCCGACGGGCGCAGCCACGTGCTGGCGCTGACCGCGGAGGGTTCCAGCCTGCACGCGGAGATCGCGCCGCTGGCGCTGGCCTATGAGGCGGCGCTGATCTCGGGCCTGGCGCCGGGCGAGGTGGCCCTGCTCAAGCGCCTGCTCACGCGGCTGCAGTCCGTGGCCGGACAGCTGGCCGGCGACGCCACCCAAGCTTAGTGGATGGCGTACTCGCGCCGGACGCTCCAGCGGTGCGATCCTTCGCCGAACGGCAGGTGGAACCCGTAGGTCGCCCGCCGGCGTTCGTCGCGCCAGTTCGCCTCGAAGGAGAGGATCACCGCCTCGTGCAGATCCTCGGGGATCTGACGGACGTCGTGACCCAGCTTGCGGGCCACCTGTTCGATCACCATCGCGCGGTGCGCTTCGCCGCCGAGCGATAGGAGGGCCTCACGAACGCGCTTGGCGAGGGTTTGATTGCCTCGACCCGGCTTTTTGCCGGTGCGGGTTTCGGGGGCGTTTTCCAGCGTTTTTTGCATGACAACCAGACGTTGCCACGCTTGGGATTGAGCGCCGGTTAAGGAGCACGACGAATTGAAGGTTAATTTCGGCGTCGGGGCGGCTCAGCCCAGGCCGGCGGCCGCCGCGGCCTGGTAGGTCACGAAGGCCGCCAGGTAGGCGAGGCCCGTCATGTAGACCAGCATCACGCCCGGCCAGAGCCAGGAGTTGGTCTCGCGCTTCACGACGCCGAGCGTCGAGGCGCATTGCGGGGCGAAGACGTACCAGGCCAGGAAGGACAGGCCGGTGGCGATCGACCAGTGGGCGGCCAGCGTCGAGCCCAGGGTCGCCTGGGCCGCGTCCGAGGCGCCGATGGCGTAGACCGTGCCCAGCGCGGCCACCGCCACCTCGCGGGCCGCGAAGCCCGGGATCAGCGCCACCACCATCTGCCAGTTGAAGCCGATGGGGGCGAAGACCGGCTGGATGAACAGGCCCACCCGCCCGGCGATGGAATAGTTGATCGCCGGATCGGTCGCGCCGGCCGGGGCGCCCGGGAACGACGAGAGGAACCAGACCGCGATCATCAGCGGGAAGATGATCGTGCCGGCCCGGGTGATGAAGATCTTGCCGCGCAGGAAGAGGTTGCGCGCGACGTTGGCCGGATCGGGCAGCTTGTAGGTGGGAAGCTCCATCAGGAACGGCTCGGCCGCCCCGCGCCAGAAGAAGGTGCGGGTCAGGAACGAGACGCCCAGCGCGCTGGCGATCCCGGCCGCATAGAGCGCGAACATCACCAGCCCGGGCAGGCTGAGGACGCCGGCCACCGTCCGATGCGGGATGAAGGCCCCGATGATCAGGGTGTAGACCGGGATCCGCGCCGAGCAGGTCATCAGCGGCGCGACCAGTATGGTGGTCAGCCGGTCGCGCTTGTTGTCGATCACCCGGGTGGCCATGATCCCCGGGATCGCGCAGGCGAAGCTGGAGAGCAGCGGGATGAACGCCCGGCCGTGCAGGCCCGCGCCCCCCATGATCCGGTCCATCAGGAAGGCTGCGCGCGCCATGTAGCCGAAGTCTTCCAGCAGGATGATGAAGAAGAACAGGGTCAGGATCTGCGGCAGGAAGACCAGAACCGAGCCGACGCCCGAGATCAGCCCGTCGGCGATGAAGCTCTTCAGGAGGCCGTCCGGCAGCAGCTGGCCGACCGCGCCGCCCAGCCAGGCGAAGGCGGCGTTGATCCCGTCCATCGCCGGCGCCGCCCAGGTGAACACCGCCTGGAACATCAGGAACAGCACGGCCAGCAGGATCGCCAGGCCGGCCACCGGGTGCAGCAGCACCGAGTCGACCTTGCCGGTGAAGGTGTCCGGCCGCTCGGGCGGGCGCACGTGGGCCTTGAGGATGCGCTGGGCCTCGCGGTGGGCGTCGCGGATCTCCCCGGCGTTGGGCTCGCGCCAGGTGTTCCCGCCCGACAGCGCGCCGGCCCGGATCCGCTCGTCGACCTGGGCCACCAGCTCGTCGATGCCGCGCTTGCGGGTCGCCACCGTGGTGACGATCGGGCAGCCGATGTCGCGGGCCAGGCCCTCCAGGTCGATCCGCAGCCCCTGGCGCTGGGCGATGTCGTACATGTTGAGCGCCAGCACCATGGGCCGGCCCACCGCCTTCAGCTCCAGCAGCAGGCGCAGGACCAGGCGCAGGTTGGTGGCGTCGGCCACGCAGACGATGACGTCGGGCGCCTGCTCGCCGGCCAGCTTGCCCAGCACCGCGTCGCGGGTGACCACCTCGTCGGGGCTGCGGGCGCGCAGCGAATAGGTGCCCGGCAAGTCGAGGATCGAGATCGAGCGGCCGGTCGCGGAGGTGACCTGGCCTTCCTTCCGCTCGACGGTGACGCCGGCGTAGTTGGCGACCTTCTGGCGGGCGCCGGTCAGCGCGTTGAACAGCGCGGTCTTGCCGGAGTTGGGATTGCCGACCAGCGCCACCCGCGCGCCCGGCAATGCGGCGTCGCTCATGCGCGAGCGGAAGCGAGCGGGTCCAGCCGCACCCAGACGTCCTCGGCGTCGCGGCGGCGCAGCGCCACCCGCATGTCGTCGAGCCGCACCGCGATGGGATCGCGGCGGATCGCGCCCTCGTGCAGCACGGCGATGCGGGCGCCCTCCACGAAGCCGAACTCCAGCAGCCGGCGGTGCAGTTCGTGGGCGTCCACCCCATGGTCGCCGGCCTTCGTCGACGCCCGCACGTCGACGATGGTGCCGGCGTCGCCGGGCCTGGCCGCGCTCAGCCGCACCACCCGTCCGTCCACCGCCGTGGCGATGGAGGTGTCGGAGAGGGGCTCTGCGATCATGTCGTGCATGGAGCGATCCTGGGACGCGTCTAGTTGCGACTGATTATTACTTACGACCACAATGGCCGTCTGACAAGTCGGAGGCTGGTTTTGGCCGGGGCGCTTTGACGCGGGTCAATCCGCGGGCGGTGGGCGGCTTTCCGTGGCAAGGGCCCAGCGGCGCGTTGACCGAAGGCGGCCCATGACTAGAGTGCGCCCGCCCAAACATCCCGGCTGACCGGGCCCCAGTGGCGAAATGGTAGACGCGGTAGACTCAAAATCTATTGCCGAGAGGCGTGCTGGTTCGAGTCCGGCCTGGGGCACCACCGTCTGAGCGGGCGCGCGGCGCGTCGGGGCGACCGAGCTGCTCGGCCGCCCCTATGCGAAACCGGAGCCTCCAGGGGGAAAGAGGGTCGGTCAGCGTGGGGTCTAACTCACGTCAGGCCCCATAGTTCCGGCTTGCTCGATATGGATTCCGGCCGCCGCTTCACGCCAACGCGCATTCTCCCCCTCTGGCGCTACGCGCCTTCTCCCCTTGTGGGAGAAGGTGTCAGCGCAGCTGACGGATGAGGGGTTTTGCTCCGCTCCCCGCGCGATCTGTGAGGAGGGTTCAAACCACGGAAGACACGGAAACGACCAGCGTCTTCCGTGTTTTTCGCGGTTCGTCCTGTTTCGCGGCGGTGGATGGGGGCGTGCGACCCCTCATCCGAGCCGCATTCGCGGCCCACCTTCTCCCACAAGGGGAGAAGGACTTCAGGCGGAGCTGTTCCAGTAGTCGTCGGCGAGGACCGGGTCTGGCGCGGCGGTTTCCTCCGCCGGCTCCGGCTTGCCGAGGCCGATGGACTTGCGGATGCGCTCGACCTGGGCGTCGAGGGGTTCGGTGGTGAAGCTGTCGACGAGTTCCTCGTCGTCGAGGCT
>CANJXI010000007.1 GCA_947478785.1 Caulobacteraceae bacterium | reverse complement strand
GGATCACCTGCCAGATCACCTACCGGGCGACCAACAACCCCTATGTGGACGAGCGCATCCGCAAGAGCCGCTGGCGCTATGGCGTGCGGCTGTTCGCGCCGAAGGGCAGCGACGGCGCGCGCGAACTGCTGCGGGCGCTCTCCCGAGGCGAGTCCGTGGCGCTGATGAACGACCAGAAGTTCAATGGCGGTGTGGCCGCGCCGTTGTTCGGCGTCACGGCGCACACGGCGCCCGGCCCCTCGAGCTTCGCGCTGCGCTTCGGGATCCCGTTGCAGCCGATGAGCGTGCAGCGCGGCCACAAGGCCCGCTTCAAGGTGGTCGTGCATGATCCGATCACCCTGGTCGACACCGGCGACCGCAACGCCGATATCCGGACGGGCGTGGACCGGGTGAACGCCTTCATCGAGGAGCGGGTGCGCGCGCGGCCCGCCGAATGGTTCTGGGTCCACAAGCGCTGGCCGAATGAACTCTACAAGCGCAGGCCGGAGTCCGGCCCGCCGGCGGGCTGAGGCTACGGGTTGGTCTCCCGCCAGCGTTGCAGCGCCTCGGCCGGGCCGGCGTAGGCCTCCTGCAGGACGGCGCTCCAGTAGCGTAGCTGCTCCAATGGGACCTTCCGGCCGGTCACCGCGCAGAGCACATGGCGGCCGGGCCTGAGCACGGCGAAATCGCCGTCGCCGTAGTGCAGCTTGGCCAGGTCATTCCCAGGGAAATCGGGGTCGTGAGCGTTCATGTTCGCCTATTTAGCGCGAGCGGGCGTCTCAGAACAGATCACCCTGCGCACTCGGCGACGGATTGCGCTTCTGGGCGGGGGCCTTGGCGGCGGCGGGCGCGGCCTTGGCGTCGATGACCGCCTGGCGCGTCACGGCGTCACCGAACCTGATGCTGACTTCCTCGCCGGCCGCCAGCGAGGCGCCGGCCCGCACCAACGAGCCGTCAAGTCGCTGGACCCGGGCGAAGCCCCGCCGCAGCGGCCGGTCGGGATCGACGGCGGCGTAGAGCTTGGCGAGCGCCGCCAGCCGCTCGGACGTGCGCTCCAGCCCGCGGGCGGCGCCGGGGGCCAGGCGGGCGGCCACGCCCTCCAGCCGGTGGCGCTGCACGGCCTGGGGCCGCTGCAGCAGCAGCGGCGAAAGCCTGGAGGCCACCCGCACGAGGTCCCGCTCGTGGACGGCGGCGTTCTTGGCCAGCGCCGCGCCGAGGCGTCCGGAGATGATGTCGAAACGCTGCTCAGCCAGCCGGACCAGGTCCGGCACGCGCTGCAGGCCCCGGTTGGCCGCCGCGACCCGCCCGCGCCGGTCTTCGACGGCCCGTCCGCCGCAGCGGTGCATGCGCGCCGCCAGGTCGGCGGTGAACGCCTTCAGTTCGGCCAGCACCGGGGTGGCCATCTCGGCGGCGGCCGTGGGGGTCGGCGCCCGGCGGTCGGAGACGAAGTCGATGAGGGTGGTGTCGGTCTCGTGGCCGACCGCGCTGATCAGCGGGATGGCGCCCTCCACCACCGCGCGGGCCAGGGCCTCGTCGTTGAACGCCCAGAGATCTTCCACCGAGCCGCCGCCGCGCGCCACGATCAGCACGTCGGGCCTGGGGACCGGGCCGTCCGCGCGCATGGCGTTGAACCCGCGGATCGCCTGGGCCACCTGAGCCGCCGCGGCCTCGCCCTGCACCACCACCGGCCAGACGATCACCCGGCAGGGCCAGCGGTCCCGGATACGGTGCAGGATGTCACGGATCACCGCGCCGGTGGGGCTGGTGATGACGCCGACCACGCGGGGCATGGACGGCAGGGCGTGTTTGCGGCCAGGCTCGAACAGCCCCTCGGCCGCCAGTTTCGCCTTCAGCCGCTCCAGCTGGGCCAGCAGGGCGCCGATGCCGGCGGCTTCCATGGTCTCGATGACGATCTGGTAGCGCGATCCCGCAGGGTAGGCAGTGATCTTGCCGGTGACGATCACCTCCAGCCCCTGTTCGGGCCGCACGCCCAGGCCCCGCACCTGGCCCTTCCAGACCACCCCGTCGATGGCGGCCCGCTCGTCCTTCAGCGTCAGGTAGCAGTGGCCGTTGGCGTGGAAGGTGGTCTTGGAAATCTCGCCGCGCAGCCGCACGAACCCATAGGCGTCCTCCAGCGTCCGCTTCAGCGCGAACGACAGCTCCGAGACCGAGTAGGGCCTGGCGTTGCCGGTGTCGTCGGCGGGGGCTGCGGAGGAGGCGTCGGTCATGGGGGGAAGGTAGCGAGTCGCGCGTTCATTCCCAACCGGGGGTGTCGCCAGAAAAGGACGCGCCCGGCCCTGCGGGCGGAAGAACCGCCGCGGGCCGGACGCGCCCCCATCCCCAACGGATCAGATGTAGCGGCGCAGGCTGCGGGCCAGTTCGGCGGGGCCGGAACGCTTCTTGGTCTGCACGGGCTGGTAGGCCACGTGGGCGTGTTCGTCGCAGTAGGGGCCGTCGCCCGAGCGGCGGCCGCAGAAGGTGAAATTGTCGAGCGACGGATCGCCGATCGGCCACTTGCACATGTGCGCGCCCAGGGTCAGCACGGTCGCCATGCCGGGGGTCTCGTCGACGTAGCGCACCGGTTGCGGCGGCTGCGCCTGGCTCACCGGCTCGGCGATGCGGCGCGGCGCCGAGGGGCTGACCGACACCGGCCGGGCCGGGCGCGGCGCCTTGAACACCGTCCGGGCGGGCTTGGAGGGCGTCGCGCGGCCCGACAGGCCCAGGCGGTGAACCTTGCCGATCACCGCGTTGCGGGTGACCCCGCCCAACTGCTTGGCGATCTGACTGGCGGACAAGCCGTCCTGCCAGAGTTTCTTGAGGAGCTCGACCCGCTCGTCCGTCCAACCCATCTTCGCCTCCCACGGCCGACCCGGAGGACGCCCGCTCACAGCAAGCGGGCCTCATTCCAGAATCTACATCTTGTGGTGTGCCTCGATCTCTCTGCTCACCAACCACCACCAGTAGTAAACAACTCCCTAACGGCCACAATAGGCGCCCCACCTTTCGTCCACAGGAACTAGATGTTGCGTCCTCCCGCCGCACTCTTGCGGCCCGGCGCCGCTGGGCGCACATGTGGGCGCATGAAGGATATGGCCGCTTCCGAGACCGTCCTGCCGCCGCAGCCCCGCGACTATCACGGGGTCAATTGGCTGGGCCTGCAGACCCTCTATGTCCGGGAGGTGCGCCGCTTCCTGAAGGTCGGCATGCAGACGCTGGCCGCACCGGTGGTCACCGCGCTCCTCTATATGCTGGTCTTCGTGGTCGCGGTGGGCGGCGGCCGCTCGGTGCACGGGGTGTCCTACGGCGCCTTCGTGGCTCCCGGCCTGGTGATGATGCAGATCCTCGGCAACGCCTTCGCCAATTCCTCGTCCTCGCTGCTGCAGGGCAAGTTCAACGGGCTGATGGGCGACTTCATGACCCCGCCGCTTACCCCGGCCGAGCATGTGGTGGGCTTCGGGGCCGGGGCCGCCACGCGGGGCCTCTTCGTCGGCGCCATCGCGCTGCTGGCGGTGATCCCGTTCTCGGGCTTCCACCTGGCGGCGCCCTGGGCCATCGCCTACTTCGGCCTGGGCGCGGCCCTGATCATGGGCTTCCTGGGGATCATGGCCGGGCTGTGGAGCGAGAAGTTCGACCACATGGCGGCGGTGACCAACTTCGTGATCATGCCGATGACCTTCCTGTCGGGCACCTTCTACCTGGTGGAGAACCTGCCGGAGCCGTTCCGCACCTTCAGCCACTACAACCCGATCTTCTACCTGATCGACGGATTCCGTTACGGCTTCATCGGCCGGGCGGAGAGCAACCTGGCGGTCGGCGCGGCGGTGACCGCGGCCCTGACGCTGGCGCTCGGCTGGGTCTGCCTGTGGATGTTCCGCACCGGCTACAAGATCAAGACCTGAGCGGCCCCTCGGAGCAGACGGCCTAGTTTCTTGACTTGGCCGGCCTTCGGGCGGAAAAGGCAAAGCCTTCCAGTCCCCGCCGCTCGGCGCGCGGGGACGCTTCCGTTTTGGAGGGCTCTTCGGTGTCCGAGAAGACCGCGCCGCAAACGCCAGCGCCTGTTCCCAGCGACCACATCATGGGTGTCTATTCGCGCACCCCGCTGGCGTTCGAGCGCGGGGAGGGCGCGCGCCTCTACACCACCGACGGGGACATGTACCTGGACTGCGTGGCCGGGATCGCGGTCAACGCGCTGGGGCACGCCAACCCGCGGCTCACCCAGGTGCTGAAGGACCAGGCCGACAAGCTCTGGCACGTCTCCAACATCTATACGATCCCGGGCCAGGAGAAGCTGGCCGCCAAGCTCTGCGCCGAGACCTTCGCCGACGAGGTGTTCTTCACCAACTCCGGGACCGAGGCGATCGAGTGCGCCATCAAGACCGCGCGCAAATACCACTGGGCCAGGGGCGCGCCCGAGCGGATCGACATCATCGGCTTCGACGGCTCGTTCCACGGCCGCACGCTCGCGGCGGTGAACGCGTCCGGTAATGCCGCCTACCTGGAAGGCTTCGGCCCGCCGATGCCAGGGTTCGTGCAGGCCAAATTCGGGGACCTCGAGGGCCTGAAGGCGCTGGTCGGCCCGACCACCGCGGCGATCCTCCTGGAGCCGGTGCAGGGCGAGGGCGGCGCGCGCTCGTGGCCCGATGCGTCGCTCACCGCCATCCGCAGGCTTTGCGACGAGACCGGCACGTTGCTGATCTACGACGAGATCCAGTGTGGCCTGGGCCGGACCGGCAAGTTCTTTGCCTATGAGTGGGCCGAGGACGCGGCCCCCGACATCGTGGCCATCGCCAAGGCGCTGGGCGGCGGTTTCCCGGTGGGCGCGTGCCTGGCCACGGCGGAGGCCGGGCGCGGCATGGTGGCCGGCAGCCACGGCTCGACCTACGGCGGAAATCCCCTGGCCATGGCGGTGGGCCTGGCCGCCGTCGAGGAGCTGGCCAAGCCGGCCCTGATGGACAATGTCCGCGAGGTGGCCGGCTTCTTCACCCAGCAGCTCTCGGGCCTCAAGGACCGCTTTCCCGACGTGGTGCGCGACATCCGGGGCAGGGGCCTCCTGATCGGCATCCAGCTCGCCACCCCCAACCGCGAGTTCATGCAACACGCCCGCGACCAGCACCTGCTGATCGCCGGCGGCGGCGACAACTGCGTGCGGCTGCTGCCGCCGCTCAACCTGACTGTCGCCGAGGCCAGCGAGGCCATGGCGAAGCTCGAGCGCGCCTGCGAGGCGGCCCGCGCCCAGGCCAAGGCCACACCCGAGAAGGTCGGGGCGTGATCGCCAGCCCGCGTCACTTCCTCGACCTCTGGCGGATCGAGGCGGCCGACCTGCGCGCCATCCTCGACGACGCGCACGCCCGCAAGGCGGCGCGCGCCGGCTGGCCCAAGGGCCGGCGCGACGCCGACCTGCCGGCCCGGGACCGGACGCTGGCGATGATCTTCGAGAAGAACTCGACGCGCACCCGCTTCTCCTTCGACGCGGCCATGCGCCAGCTGGGCGGAGACGTGATCATCTCCAACGCCAGCGACATGCAGCTCGGCCGCGGCGAGCCCATCGACGACACGGCGCGCGTGCTGTCGCGGATGGTCGACGCCATCATGATCCGCGCCAATGTGCATGAGGATGTGGAGCGCCTGGCGCACGCCGCCACCGTGCCGGTGATCAACGGCCTGTCGGACAAGGGCCATCCCTGCCAGATCCTGGCCGACATCCAGACCTTCGAGGAGCACCGCGGGCCGATCCGTGGACGGACGATCGCCTGGGTCGGCGACGGCAACAATGTCTGCGCGAGCTTCATCCACGCCGCGCCGAAGCTGGGCTTCAAGCTCAACATCGCCTCGCCGGCCATCTACCACCCCGACCTCGTTGACCTCGCCCGCGCCGCCGAACAGCAGGGCCAGGTGACGACCACCCGCGACCCGCGCGAGGCGGTGCGCGGCGCCGACTGCGTGATCACCGACACCTGGGTCTCCATGGGCGACACCGACCATGACGAACGCCTGGACGCGCTGGAGCCCTATCAGGTGGACGAGGTGCTCATGGACGAGGCCGCGCCCGACGCGGTGTTCCTGCACTGCCTGCCCGCCCACCGGGGCGAGGAGGTGACCGACGAGGTGATCGACGGGCCCCGCAGCCTGATCTGGGACGAGGCCGAAAACCGCATCCACGCCCAGAAGTCGATCCTGGCGTGGTGTTTCGGAGCCATCTGATGAACCCGTTTCCCGACGATATCTTCACCGAGCCGGAGGACGTCGATCCGGACACCCTGGCCAACCTCGGGCCGCTGACCCGGCTGGCCGGGATCTGGGAAGGCCGCAGGGGCGTCGATCTCGCGCCGAAGGCCGATGGGCCCGAGCGGCGGGTCTATATCGAGCGCATCGAGATGCAGCCGATCGATCCGCAGGCCAACGGCCCGCAACTGCTGCGCGGCCTGAGCTACCACGTCCACATCAACACCGAGGAAGAGGACATCACCTTCCACGACCAGCTGGGCTACTGGCTGTGGGAGCCGGCCACCGGGCTGGTGATGCAGACGCTGGCCATCCCGCGCGGCCAGTCGCTGCTGGCCGGCGGCAAGGCCAAGGCCGACGGCTCGGGCCTGGTCGTCAGCGCGCGGCGCGGCGAGACCGAGTTCGGGATCACCTCGCAGGCCTTCCTCGAACACGCCTTCCGCACGGACAGCTACAATCTCGACATCACCTTCAACGCCGACGGAAGCTGGAGCTACGTCTCCGACGTGATGCTCACCGTGCGCGGCCAGGCCGAGGCGTTCCGCCACCGGGACGTGAACACCCTGGTCAAGGTCGGTGAGCCCACGCCCAACCCGCTGGCCGTGATCGCCGCGGCCAAGGCCGGCTGATCCGCGCCACCTCGCAAAACCGGCAGGCATTCCTATATGGCCGCGATGTCCGACGCCCCCGTTCCTGACGACGTCGTCGTCGCCTTCCAGATCGAGGGCGAACCCGTGCGCGGCCGCCTCGTGCGGCTGGGCCCGGCGATCGACGCGGTGCTGCGCGCCCACGACTATCCCGAGCCCGTGGCCAACCTGCTGGGCGAGGCCTGCGCGCTGGCCGCGCTGGTCGGCTCCAACCTGAAGTTCGACGGGCGGCTGATCGTCCAGGCCCAGGGCGACGGGCCGGTGCGCTTCGTGGTCGCCGACTACGACACCTCCGGCGGCCTGCGTGGCTATTGCCGGTTCGACGCCGACAAGGTGGCCGAGGTCTCGGCGGGCTTCGCGCGGCCGGGCGCCAAGACCCTGCTGGGCGGCGGCGTCTTCATCATGACCGTCGACCAGGGCCAGGACATGGAGCGTTACCAGGGGGTGACCCAGATCGAGGGCGAGACCCTGGCGCTCTGCGCCGAGCAGTATTTCGCTCAGTCCGAACAGACGCCGACCCGCGTGCGCCTGGCGGTCGGCCAGGCCGACGTGGGCCAGGGCCTGACCTGGCGGGCCGGCGGGCTGCTGATCCAGGCCATCGCCGGCGACGACGCGCGCGGCTCCACCGAGGAGGCCTGGGACCGCACCCGCGCGCTTTTGGAGACCCTGGGCGAGGACGAACTGCTGGACCCCAGCCTGTCGTCCAACGACCTTTTATTCCGGCTCTTCCACGAGGACGGGGTGCGGGTGTTTGGCGCGTCGGACCTGCGCGCCTTCTGCCGCTGCAACCAGGACCGCATCGAGTGGGTGCTGCGCTCCTTCGCCCCCACCGAGCGCGCCGACATGATCGAACCCGACGGCAAGATACATGTCACCTGCGAATACTGCTCCAAGGTCTACGCCGTGGAGCCGGCCGACGTGGAGCGCGAGGGCGTGGAGAACTAGGGCCTAAGCCCGGTCCAGCGCCCGGCCCACGTCGCGGTTCAAGTCCCGTGCGCCTTCCAGGCCGACGCTCATCCGCACCCAGCCCTCGGTGAGGCCGATCTGCAGTCGGTCCTCCTGCGACATCGAGCGGTGGGTGGTGGTGCAGGGGTGGGTGGCCATCGACTTGGCGTCGCCCAGGTTGTTGGAGATGTCGACGATCTCCAGCGCGTCCAGGAACCGCCAGGCGGCCTCGCGGGAGCCCAGGTCGAAGGCGATGACGTTGCCGCCGCCGGTCATCTGGTTGGCGATGATCGCGGCCTGCGGATGGTCGGGCCGGCCGCAGTAGATGGTCTGGCGCACCTTGCCGGAGGCCGCGATCACGTCGGCGACCTTGCCCGCGTTCTCGGTCATCCGCCGGACCCGCAGCTCCAGGGTCTCCAGGCCCTTCAGCAGCACCCAGGCATTGAACGGCGAGAGCGCGGGGCCGGTGTGGCGCAGAAGATCCTTGTAGGCCTCGGTCATCAGTTCGGCGGCGCCCAGGATCGCGCCCCCCAGCACCCGGCCCTGGCCATCGATGTGCTTGGTGGCTGAATAGACGACGATGTCGGCGCCCAGCGCCAACGGCTTCTGGAAGATCGGGGTGGCGAAGACGTTGTCGACCACCAGCTTGGCGCCGGCGGCGTGCGCGATCTCGGCCACCGCGCCGATCGACGTCACCTCCAGCAGAGGATTGGCAGGGCTCTCGATCAGGAAGCACTTGGTGTTGGGCCGGACCGCGTTCTTCCAGGCTTCCAGGTCGGTGGCGTCCACATAGGTGGTCTCGACGCCGAACCGGGGCAGCCACTCGGTGATGATCCAGCGGCAGGAGCCGAAGAGCGCGCGCCCGGCCACCAGGTGGTCGCCGGCCCTGAGCAGGCCGGTGAGCGAGGCGTGCACCGCGCTCATGCCGGACGCGGTCGCCCGGCAGGCCTCCGCGCCCTCCATCAGGGCCAGGCGGTCCTCGAACATCTGCGTCGTGGGGTTGCCGAAGCGCTGGTAGATGAAGCCCGGCCCGCCCGCGAACCGCTCGTCGGCCGCCTGGGCGCTTTCGTAGGCGAAGCTCTGGGTGAGGAACAGCGCCTCGGAGATTTCGCCATAGGGGCTGCGCGCCATGCCGCCGCGCACCGACTTGGTCTCGATGTCCCAGTCGTTCGGATCTTCGGCCATGGCGGACTCCTTACGGAAAACAGGCGCGCATCAAAGGCAGCCGGGGCGCCCCGTCAAGCAGAACCCCTCGCCCCCGAGGCGTAAGCCCGAGGGGAGAGGCCGGGAGAGGGGCGGCGCGGGAGACGCCGCGAGCGCCGATGGTTCAGCGAGAACCCACGCGGGCCATTGCCCGACCGACCGCGCCAGCGGAAAGGCCCAGCCGCCCCTCTCCCTACCCTCTCCCCTCGCGCGTTCCGCGTCGGGGGAGAGGAGGCGCTTGCAAGACTCGCGTTCTCGGCTAAGGCTCCGCCGCCCATGAGCGAACCCCAGCGCCCGGGCATCCTGCCCTGCCAGTCCATCGAGGCCCTGATCGCCAACCGCGCGATCACCGCCGACACGGCCTTCGAGGCCGACCAGGTCCAGCCGGCCAGTCTCGACCTGCGCCTGGCCGGCCGCGCCTGGCGGGTGCGGGCTTCGTTCCTGCCCGGCCGGCACACGGTGCGCGAGCGGATCGACGAGGTCGCCATGCACGAACTCGACCTCACCCGCAGCGCGGTTCTGGAGCGCGGCTGCGTCTATATCGCCGAGCTGCAGGAGCGACTGAAGCTGCCGGCCGGGATTTCGGCGCGGGCCAATCCCAAGAGCTCCACCGGCCGGGTCGACGTCTTCGTCCGCCTGCTCACCGACCGGGGCAACCGTTTCGACGACGTGGACGAGGGCTATGACGGGCCGCTCTACATGGAGATCGCGCCGCAGACCTTTTCGGTCCTGGTGCGCACGGGCACCCGGCTCAACCAGCTGCGGCTGAAGGCCGGCCAGCCGGAGCGCCTGCGCACCGAGAGCGTCGGCGTCGACCTGACCGGCGAGATCGCCGGCTTCCGCGGCCGCCGCCACGCTGGCGTCATCGACCTCGACAAGGAAGACGGCCACGACCCGCGCGACTTCTGGGAGCCGCTGAGGCCCAAGGACGGCCAGCTGCTGCTCGATCCCGGCGAATTCTACATCCTGGCCTCGAAACAGGCCGTGGAGATCCCGGTGATGGAGGCCGCCGAGATGACCCCCATCGACCCGTCGGTGGGCGAGTTCCGGGTGCACTACGCGGGCTTCTTCGACCCCGGCTTCGGCACCGACGAGGCGCACGGCAAGGGCTCGCGCGGCGTGCTCGAGGTCCGCAGCCACGAGACGCCGTTCATCCTGGAGGACGGCCAGACGGTGGCTCGCCTGGTCTACGAGCCGCTGACCGAGCGGCCCGAGCGGCTCTACGGCGAGCAGGGCTCGCACTACCAGCGCCAGGGCCTGAAACTCTCAAAGCACTTCCGGGTCTGGGGCGAGTAGCGATCTCGGGGCGACAGCCCCGATCCCGAGACATCGACATTCCAAATGTCATGTTTCCTTGACTAGTCCAATATGTCATGTTTCCTTGTCATTAAGACAAGGGAGCCTGATATGACGTTGAAGAAGAACAATCTCAGCGGCGCGGCCTACATGACCGGCGCCGCCGTCCTTGCCATCGCCGGCTGGGGCGCGATCAAGGGCCTGCTGTTCTTCGGCCACCCGCTCGCCGCGATCGTGGTCATGGCGATGGTGGCCGGCGGCGGCGTCGGCGCGAGCCTGCTGCTTCGCGGGCGTCTCGACGAGGTCGGCCGCAGCGTCGAACAGCTGGCCTGGTACTGGGGTGGGGGCGCGGCCACCGTGCTGACCGTCGTCGCGCTGCTGGCCTACGCCGCAGCCGGGGCGCCCTGGTTGGACCGGGCGCTTCGCGGCGCCTGGAGCCCGGTCGAGCTGATCTGCCTGGGCGCCCTGGGCCTCGCAGCGGCGCAGGTGATGGGTTTCGCCCTGGTGGGCGCGGCCTGGTGGCTGCTGCGGCGATAGCGGTATGAGGATGGCGACGAATTGGCCCCTGGCCACGTGGCGCTGCCGGTGAAGAATCGCCTCAAGATCCTGCGCGCTGAGCGCGACTGGAGTCAGGCCGATCTGGCGGCGCGGCTCGATGTCTCGCGGCAGAGCGTCAACGCCATCGAGACCGGCAAGTACGACCCCAGCCTGCCGCTGGCCTTCCGGATCGCCAGGCTGTTCGAGATGCCGATCGAGGCGATCTTCGAGGACGGCTAGGCCGTCTCCAACGCCTCCTTGGCCACGAAGCCCGGGAAGTTGTTCATGTAGTCCAGGAACGCCGGGCTCAGCCGTTCGCCCAGCAGGTACTCGGCGCTGACCGGAAGCTGGGCCGGCAGGAAGCCCGGGTCGGCGGCCAGCCGCTTCGGATAGTCGTGGTGCAGGATGCCCGCGCGGCCCAGGAACACGAAGTCCATCCCTTGGTCGAGGCAGGCCTGGGCGTCGGCCGGCGTCATGATCTTGCCCGCGCAGCCCAGCCGCACGTTCCCGCGATCCAGATCCGTGAACCAGCCCATCAGGGTGCGGTCCTGGTGCTCTTCCTCGACGGGCAGCTTGGCGTAGTCCCAGAGCGACAGGTCGATGTAGTCGAGGGCGGCCTCGGTCATCAGCTGCCGCGCGAGCTCGCGGATCTCCATCACCTTCAGGCCAAAGCGCTCCGGCGACAGCCGGATGCCCAGGCTGAAGTCAGGCCGGCAACGGGCGCGGATGCCGGTGATGATCTCGCGGACCACGCGCGCGCGGTTCTCGGCGCTGCCGCCGTAGCGGTCGGTCCGGCGGTTCAGCTCGGCGCTCAGAAACTGGCACAGGATGTAGGAGTGCGCGCCGTGCGCCTCGACCCCGTCGAAGCCGGACCGGTCGCACCGTTCGGCGGCCGCGATGAAGTCCTCGACCAGCTGCTCGACCTCGCCCGTGGAGAGCGCCCGCGAACCGGTCGCCTCGTCGTCGGAGGGCCCGACCGGCGCCTCGCCGATCACCTCCCTGGGGCTGCGGTAGCCGGCGTGGTGCAGTTGCATCACGGCGATGCTGCCGAAGCCCTTGATGGCGGCGGCCAGCCGCTCCAGGCCCGGCATGTGCTGCTCGCCGAAATTGCCGAGCTGGCCGGGGAAACCCAGGCCGACCGCCTGCACATGGGAGGCGCAGGTCATGGTCAGCGCGAACCCGCCCTCGGCCCGATAGGTCAGCCAGCGGAACTCCTCGTCCGACAGCGTGCCGTCCGCATGGCTCTGCTGATTGGTCAGCGGGGCCAGCGCGAAGCGGTTCTTCATGGCGGGGCCGTGGGCAAGCGTCAGCGGCTCGAAAAGCGTGGGCAAGGCGGGGATCCCTCAAACAGGTGGTCGGATGGTCTTAGCGGATGCAGCGAAGGTCGGGCAACGCTTGAGGGGCGAAGGCAGACCGGCTAAGGGGACCCGACCTCAAGGAACGCGGGCGTAGCTCAGGGGTAGAGCACTAGCTTCCCAAGCTAGGTGTCGTGGGTTCGAATCCCATCGCCCGCTCCAATTTCCGGCCAGTCGAGGTCGTCTCCCGACGCCTCAGTCCTCCGGCAGCAGGCGTTCGTAGGTTCGGCGGATGACGCCGTAGCATTCGCAGGCGAGCTGTTCGAGCACGCCGCGATCGATGATGTCGACGACTCCCCGGCGATAGCGGATCGCGCCCTTGGCCTGCAGGCCGCGGGCCACGGCTGTCACCGTGGTGCGCTGCACCCCCAGCATGTCGGCCAGGAATTCCTGGGTGAGCGCCACCGTGTTGTTGGAGATGCGGTCGTGGCAGGTGAGCAGCCAGCGGCAGAAGCGGGCTTCCACCGAATGCAGCGCGTTGCAGGCCACCGACTGGATGGCGTGGCCGAACAGGGCCTCGTTGTGGCGATCCACCAGGTCGCGGATGCGCGGGCTCTTCTCCCAGGCCTCGTGCAGGTGGGCCGCGCTGATCCGCGCCGCCCGCGTGGGCGTCTGGACGATGGCCCGGCTCAGCGACTGGCGCGGGCTCACCGCCGCCATCAGGCCCAGCGCGCCCTCGCGGCCGATGGTGGCGCTCTCGATGGCCGCGCCGTTCTCCATCAGGGTCATCAGCGAGATCACCCCGTCGATCGGGAAGTAGACCGTGTCGATGCGGTCCCCTGGATCGTAGAGCAGCCGCCCGCGCTCGATCTCCACCGGCGCGAGCAGGGGCGCGATCAGCCCAAGGTCATCGGCCGGCAGGGACTCGAGCAGGCGGTTTTGCAACGCGGGTAGGAGCCTTTGCATCGGACGAGGGAAACGTAGCTGTGGAGCTTCGGTTTCAAGTTATCGATGCGCGGGGGTGAAAACTGTCGAGAACTCGACACTAAACCCACCGGATCGGGGGAAAATTCAGAAAACATCGGCGGGACGTGTCGAATTGTTGAATTTAGGCTGCTTCTGAAAGCCGCGGGATTGCGCGCCTTCAATATCTCGATGCCGAAAACGCCGCGATCCGCCACCTGTTCGTGATTTACAACGGCAAGCGGCGCCGAATCACTATTCGGCGCCGCCCTAAAATCAGATGCGCTGGTTCTATCTAGTGGAACTCGATGTGCGCCCGGCCGCCCAGGTCGGGGATCTTGTGGGTGGCGTTGGCCTTGGCGATCTCCCAGGCGAACTTGGCCAGGCCCTCCGAGAGCCAGACCTCGGCGTCGTGGCAGTCGAGGCGCAGCATGGTGAGCAGCGGGTCGTCCTTGCCCTCCGGGTACCAGGCCGCGACGACGGTGTTCCAGTATTTGTCCATCCGCTCGCGGTCGTGGGCCAGGCTGAGCGCGCCGCCGATGCAGGCCTGCAGGTCGTCGTTCTGGAACACGAACATCGCCTGGCCGCCGTCCACCACGCGGGCGAGGTCGGTGTCCTTGCGGGTGAAGAACCAGATCTGGTTCGTGTCGCGCTCGACGAAGGCGGTCATCGGCTGGAAGTGGTCGCGCGAGCCCACCAGGCCCAGCATGCCCGTGCCGCCACGCTTCCTGATCCCGTCCCACAGCCGGACCTGGACGGCGGCGATGTCGGTGGTGTCGGTCTTCATCGGAATGGCTCCTGGGTTGAGGGTTGCGTCCTCAACCCGGGCGCCGGCGTCCGGTTCCGGATCCGCCTATCCGGTCAGCCAGCGCCGGGGATGGCGCCAGCCCAGCGCGCGGACCTCGCCGGGGGCGAGCCCCAGGGTCTTCATCTTCTGCGGCGTCAGCGGCCGGATCGCCCGCACCGGCTCCTCGCCCCGCACGGGGCCGCTCGCCACATGGCCCTGGCGGCCGGCGTGGTCCACCGCGGTCCATTCCGACTTGCCCTGGTCGGCGTGGCCGACCGCGAAATAGTGCAGCAGGGGCGCGGGCTGGTCCGCCGTCTCCAGGAGCACGCCGATCAGCCAACCCGCCACGTCACGCCGCCTCCAGACTACGCGGGATGATCTCTAACCGGGGCATGGCCGGCGCGCCAGGGCGCGACAGTATCCCGCGCTTGTCCGACGTATTAACCATGTCTACAACCAATAGTTGTCGATTTGCGTTGTGTTGAGTCGAGGATGGGTCGGGGGCGGCCCTGGGTGAGGCGCTGGAGACGTGAAGCGTATAGTGTCCATGGGGTCCTGGAGGGCGCGGTCGGGTGTCCTGACCTTCGTCTTCGCGGTTGGCCTGGGCGGCCTGATCACCCTCAGCCGACTGCCGTTGCGCGACGCGCTGGCCTCCGATGCGCCGTTCACCTTCGCCTGGCCGGGTATCCTGCTGGCGGCGTTCATCGGCGGCCTGTGGCCGGCGCTGATCGTCACGGCGGTCGGCGCGGTGGTCGCCGAGGTGGCGGTGACCGCCAACGGTTCGCCGGCGGTCGGGCCGGGCGGGATGATTGTGTTCGGTCTCTTCGGCCTGGTGTTCGCCATCGCCGGCGAGGCCCGCCTGCGCGGCCTGCGCCGGGCGGAGGCCGACGCGCGGCGGCTCAGCGATATGCAGGCCCGGCTGGTCAGCGTGGCCCGGCTGAACGCCATGGGCGAGATGGCGGGCACGCTGGCCCATGAACTCAACCAGCCGCTGACCGCCATCGCCTCCTACGTGAGCGGCGCGCGCCGCCTGCTCACCCGGCAGGGCGCGCCGCAGACCGAGATCACCGATATCCTCGACCGGGTCGCCGACCAGGCCCGGCGGGCCGGCGAGATCATCGCCCGCATCCACGGCTATGTGACCCGCGGCGAGGCCAGGCAGGCCGCGGAATCCGTCTCGATGATGTTCGGCGAGGCCGCCGCCGTGGCCACGGCGGGCCAGGCGGCCGAGGGCCTGACGGTGCAGTCGGATTTCGATCCGCAGGCCGACATGGTGATCGCCGACCGGGTGCAGGTGGAGCAGGTGATGCTCAACCTGATCCGCAACGCCGCCGAGGCCATGGCCGGGCGGTCGCCGCAGTTACTCACCGTCGGCTGCCGGGTTCTCGACGAGGGATTCGTGCGCGTCCATGTGGCCGACACCGGTCCGGGCCTGACCGCCAGCGTCGCCAGCCGCCTCTTTCAACCCTTCGTCACCGACAAGCCGGACGGCATGGGCGTGGGCCTGTCGATCTCGCGCAACATCGTCGAGGCTCATGGCGGGCGGATCTGGGCGGAGCCCAACCCGGGCGGGGGCATGTGCTTCTACTTCACCCTGCGGCGCGACCCGGCGGCCGAGCCCGCCGCTATCCGGCCGCCGGATCCCCAGGCGCGGCCAGACCGCGGATCGCCGCCAGCATCACTTCGGCGTCAAACGGCTTCTGGATGAAATGCGCCACGCCGTGTCGCCGCGCGTCGGCGGCCATGCCGGTTCCGGCGCGGCCAGTCATCAAGATCACCGGCAGCCGCAGACCTCTGGCCGTCAGGCGGCGCAGCAACTCAAGGCCATCGACGCGTGGCATCTGCAGATCGGTGACGATGCAGCCGGCGGCCTGAACCGGAAGTCTATCCAGGAATTCCTCGGCTGAGGCGTAGGTGCGTACGGCCATGTCCTGCGACCTCAAAAGTATCGCAAGGGAATCCCGCACGGCGTCATCGTCGTCTATGATGTGGATGATGAATTCATCGGCCATGGATAACAGAGTATTTAAACTCACGAATCGCCGATGCGGTTCGGCCGATAAGTATCCTCTATGATCTAAGTATATGGACCGTCAATTCGGGGAAAATACTTATAGATGGACAAAAGACTCCCAGACGGCTGGCAAGGTGTGCCGCCCGCCTCCACCTTTCGTCGGGGTCGCTGAGCCGATCCGCGCTACCGCCGTTCGCGCAAGTCACTCCGGCCTCTGGGTGGCGATCGGGGCGTCGGGATCGGCAGGTCTGGGCGCGCGGGCTGGCGGCGGCGGCGGCGGCGGGACGTCGAGCGTGACCGGCGCGGGCTCGGCCGGCGCGGCGGCCACCGGGAGCGCGATCGCGGCGAGCCGCTCGTCGGGCGCCGCTGAGGCGGTGGAGCGGGCGAACCGCGGCGCCGGGGTCGGACGGGTTGCCGCCGCCAGAGTTGGCGGCGGGCCTCCGGTCGGCGCGGTCGGGACGTGGGCAGCCGGCGGCCGGGTCTCCGGCGGCGGACCGGCGAGCGGCGCCGGCGCGGCCGCAATCGGCGCGGCCTGCCGGCCCAGGGTCATCAGCCCGTAGAGCCCGCCAGCCGCGGCGATCACCACTGCCCCGGCGGCCAGCGCCGGCGCCAGCCTGGCGGGTCTCGCCTTGCGTCGCGTCGCGGCCGGCCATGACCGGGGCAGGGCGCCGGGGGTGTCGGGTATCGCCAGGGCCGGCTGGGCGTCATCGGCCTCTGGTTCGCGCGGCGCCGAGCCCGGTGGATCGGGGATGGCGAGGTCCGGCCGACGGAGCGGGATGGCCGAGCCCGTGAAGATCGAGGTCCGTGGGTTCACCGGCCGCTCGGGCTCGAACCTGGGCGCGGGCGCGGGCGCGGCCGCAGGCGGCCCGGCCTTCGGCAACGGGCCGATGCGCATCGGGGCCTGAGGCGGGCGCGGCCAGGGGCTGGGCCGCTCGAAGGGATTGGGACTGTCCAATGGATTGGGCTCGCGGTCTGCCGGCATCTGGTCCCCGATCACCCCCGGGCCACGCTCACGCGCGACTTCGGCGCTTCTGTGACCCTTACCACACCCGGCGGCCCGGGGCGGTCCGGCGCGCCGGATGGCGCAATTCGCCTGAGCGGTGTCGCGCCTCGCACCGGCGCCGTCAGGCATGTTAGGCTCCGCGCATGTCCTTGATCCTCCGCCTTCGGCGTCTTGCCGCCGGGGTCCACCCGGTCGCCCTGGCCTGGACCGGCACGGCGGCGCTGGTGGCCGCGGCCTTCGCCCTGCGGCTGGCGCTGAATCCGGTCTTCGCGGCCAGCCAGACCTATTCGCTGTTCTATCCGGTGGTGCTGCTCTCGGCCTATCTGTTCGGCCGGGCGCCCGCCTTCGCCGCCATCGTGGCCAGCGCGATGCTGGGGTTCTACGTGTTCGCCAACCCGGCCCTGTCGTGGAAGGCCTCGCCGGCCACACTCACCTCCGTGGCGATGTTCGCGATGAACGCCTCGGTCGGGGTGATCCTGATCACCGCCCTCACCGGCGCCGTGCGCGAGTTCGCCCGGGCCCAGTCCAGGGCCGAGGTGGTGGCCCGCAACCACGCGGCGCTGTTCCGCGAGCTCAGCGAGCGGATCAGCCACCAGCTTCGCGTCGTCGCCGGGGTCCTCACCCTGCAGGCCAAGGGCGAGCCGGAACCCGACGTCATGCGCGGCCTGCAGCGTGCCTCAGAGCGCTCGGTGCTAATGGCCCGGGTGCACCGCGAGCTGGCCGGCCACGCCGACGACCCGGTGGATTTCGACGCCTTCGTGCGCGGCCTGGTCGCCGCGGTCTGCGAGGCGCAGGGCGCGCCGCCCGAGCAGGTGAGGATCCAGCCGTCGGGCATCTGGCTGCCCCCGGAACAGGCCACCTCGCTGGGCGTGGCGCTGGCCGAGTGCGTCACCGCCCTGCTGTGCCGCAAGGACGCGGGCGCGCTCACCATCCGTTTGGAAGGCGGTGGGGTCGCCACCCGCCTGCTGGTCGCCAGGACCGACGCTGTCAGCGGCGCGGAATTGAGCTCGCTGTCCAGCGGCTATCTGTTGCGGGCCATGGTCGAGCAGCTTGGCGCGGCCATCGCGCTACGCACCGACGGGGAAGGCTCGGCGCTGGAGATAAGCATTCCCCACGCCCGCCCGGCCGTCGCCGAACGGCAATCCGCGGGCATGCTGCATTAGCTGTCGAGCGCGCTCGCCTCGGCTTCGCCCATGATGTGCTTGTAGACGGCGGTCGCCATGCCGCGCACGGTCATGGCGGCCGTGGTCAGCGCCGCATTGCCGACGAGGGTCGCGCCCTCGGCGGCGATGGAATCCAGCTCGTCGGCCACCGCCGTCAGCTTCTGGTAGACCTCAATGTCCGAAACCGGGTTCATGAGTGAAACCCCTACAGCCTCGGCCGCGCTTCGCAACCCCGCGGCGAGTCCTCTTCAGGAGTGGCTAACCATCTAAATTCACCGTGGATTGAGGCGCGCACGATATGAGGGAAGCCTCGGCACCGGATACCGCCCCTTGTTCACGACCGCCCAGATCAGCCTGATACGCACCGCCGCGGCCTTCGTGGTGCTGCTGGCCGCGATCGTGCTGGTGGCGCCCCTGTCGATGCTGAACGCCGCGTTTCCGGCGGACAATGTCGCCGCCCGCGCGCTCCTGTTCTACGCCATCACCGCCGGCGCCTACGGCTTCCTGCCCTTCGTGCGCCGGGGCGACATCGTCATGGTCGGCATGTGGCTGGTGCTGGCCGTGGGCGTGGCGCCTTGCTTCGCCGGCCGCGAACTTTCCGCGTCCTGCATGTTCGCCGACATGGCCGGGGTCCTGATGTCGGCCATCCCGATCTACATCGCCAGGTTCCGCCAGGTCGCGCAGGGGGACCTGCGCCAGTACCGCCGCCGCGGCGTCGACGCCGCGCTTTAAGCGTGCCCGGGCGCGGCCAGGCCCGCGAGCGCCTGGCCCAGCCGCAGCTGGTCGAAGGGCTTCTGCAGCACCGGCGCGCAGCGGTCCTCCTCCCGCAGGCCCGCCACGCCATACCCCGTGGCGAACAGGAATTTCGAGCCACGCGACTTCAGCAGATCGACGAAGGGATCCACCCGCTCGCCGGCCAGATTCACGTCGAGGACCGCCAGGTCGAAGGGCTCGCGCGCGGCGATCGCGAACGCCTCGTCGAGCCCGCCCGCCGGTCCCACCACGCGGCAGCCCATGTCCGACAGCATGCTTTCCACAAGCAGGGCCACGAGCACTTCGTCCTCGACGACGAGCACCCGAAGTCCCTGGAGCGTTGCGGTGAAGTCGTGCATCGGGGCAGAGTGTCCTCGCAGGGCGGCGGACTTGCCCCGCGCCGGTCGACGGTGTTCCTGGGATCGGCTTTTGTTCATTTTAAGTACGGACCCCGAAATGCGCGGGACGCGTTCGGGGTCCGCCGTAAGCGGAAGAGCTTGGATTCGGATGACGAGACATAATCCCTGGGTGCGGCTGACGCTGGACAGCCTGAAGCTGGCCGCGGAATCGCAGACCGTGATCGGGCTGCGGATGCTGAAGTTCGCCGGCGGCGGCACGTCCGCCGCGGCCGAGGCCGAACTGATGGTCACCGAGAAGGTGCGGGCGGTCCAGGAGATCCAGGCGGTCATCCTGAACAATGTGATGGGCGGTTCGGGGCGACTCGCGCCCGGCAAGGCCGTGGCCCACTACCGCCGCAAGGTGCGGGCCAATCGGCGCCGCCTGACGCGGACGTCCTAGCAACCCTACTCGCCGATGCTGTTGCAGGCCTGGCCGTGGCCCCAGACCGCCCCGGCCGCCGCCTCCAGCTGGGTCTGGCGGCGGCGGGGGAGCGCGGGGAAGAAGTCGAGACCGGTCTCGTTCTCGATCTCGGCGATCGGCACGGCGTACTTGCCCACGTCGCCCAGGGCGAGCCTGGCGTTGGGCAGCCGGAACCCCACCGCGCGCTGCGAGCGCACGTCGTAGACGATCTTGTAGTAGGCCGCGGGCACCCGGATCCGACCCGCGACGGTCGCCGCCCCGTCGCCGAAGATCGGGCCCGTCATGACGATGACGTCCGTGCGGCCGCCACAGAGCACCCAGGCCCGAATCTCCTCCTCGAGGAATTTCCACTGGCCGCGGTTGAAGCCGATGCCCACCTGCGGGGAGATGTTCGACAGGTAGAAGCTCTGGTCCATGACCGTCTGATTGAATTTCGCGTCGCCCGCCGGGGCCTGGTGGCCGCGGTCGAAGCCGCTCTTGTCGTATTCGCTGTCCCTGGGACCCCTCTCGCCCAGGAGATCGTCACTGAGAAAGTGGTTGCTCCGCGACGCCGGCCCCTTGAGGTCGGCGGGGGTCAGGCGCTCGATCACCCAGTCGGGATTGAGCGTGCGCAGGTTGAACGACAGGGCATAGCCACGCCGGCAGATCACCGGCCGCCGCTGTTCCAGCGTGCCGTTCTCCGAGCGGTGGCGCGGCAGGCCGGCCACCGCGAAGCGCTGCAGGCAGGCGCGGAGCTGGGCGGGATCCTGCACGGGGGCGGGCGCGGGCGTCGGCTGGGCCGTCGCGGGCGCCGCCAGCGCCAGGCTCGCGACGAGGACGAAGGGCAGGCGTCCCACGGGCCTCAAGCCTGCTTGGGCGGGTTGGGCTCCACGTTTTCCGCGTTCGGCGCGCCCTTGGCCTCGGTGTTGGGGTTGGACTTGCTGGCGTTGGCCGAGATGCCCTTGGAGATCACATAACTGCCGCCGCTGATCCCCAGCAGCGCCAGCACGCTGTCGGGGATGTTCACGAAGGTTCCGCTCTCGATGCAGAGCAGCAGGAACACCCCCGCCACCACGAAGGTGAAGATCAGGAACTGGAAGCGCGACAGGCTCGCCTTGTTGTCCGGCTCGGCGATCAGATAGGTGAGGTCGATCCGGTTGGTGACGATCTTCCAGAGGACCACCAGCGCCATTCCAAGGATGACCAGCAGGATCACCACCGCGATCACCACCGGCAGGTCGTACCAAGGTTCCATCAGGGGTTCCTCCGCGCGTTCAGCGTGTGGGTGGTCTTGCCGGCCAGGTACACCGCCTGGCTGCCCGTCAGCACCGTCAGCAGGTATTGCGGGACCTCGGGCATCCGCGTGGGCAGGCCCGGCGCGTTCAGCATCTTCACCGCCTCCAGGACATAGGCGCCGGTCGCGAAACCGAACACCGCGACGAGCTGGATGCGCTCGGGCTCGGCGGGGCCGTAACCGGTGCGGAAGAGGCCGCGCAGGCGGTCCGGATTGGTGATGATCTGGTAGAAGACGATGGCGGCCAACGCCGCGAGCCAGGCGCCCAGGCCGGCCTGAACGTGGCGGCCGATGTCGAGGACGGTCACCGGCCGATGCTCCGGTCTGGGATGGATTGGCCGGTGAAGACCATGGCCTGGCGCCCCGACTTGCGATGCGGCGCTAGGCTATCACCCCGTCAGCTCTCGCCAAGAGGGAATCATATATTTCTGCTACCTATGGGGAGCTGATCGGTGAAGCGGTCAGCCGGGCATCGCGAAGGCGCGGACGGCGCTGGGCAGGCGCATGGCCTCGCGGGTGGCTTCCCGCAGGGTCTGGAAGCGGGCCGCCGCATCGGCGTTCTCCGCCCACTTGTCCGCGCCAGCGTTGCGGACGAGATATTCAAGGGTGTTGGACCGATTACGCGCGACAACTGCGGACGTCATGGGAGTCTCCCTCGTCAGAGCCGACTGTTCCGATACGGGTCGGCGAACGAAGTTGTTTCAAATTGCGTGCCGGGCGGGTGACGGGACGCCATCCGCGCCGTTCATCCTGTGGTCAGGCTCCGCGGCCTAGATTTCACGCCTCGACGGACCTGGTCCGCCGCAAGGACGCATACCGTGGCTCTCTATACTTTCTTCCTGCGCCGGGGCGACGGCGACGCGACATCGTTCGAGATGCATGAGCTCTCGGCCGATTCCGCCGCCGCCGACCATGCCGCCCGCGTCGCCGCCGACCACGCCAGCGCGTCCTACGTCGAGGTCTTCGACGGCGACCGGCAGGTCCTCAGCATGCCCGGCGCCTGCCATCGGTAGGTTGATCGGGACGGCGGTTTGACTTAACGACCGTCATCGCCCGGACAAGACGATCGACGATGAGGCTGGACCTAGTGCTGCTCGGCGGCGGCGTCCGCCGCGGCGTCCATCTTGCGCCCGGCCTTTTCCGCGGCGGCCTCGGTGCTGGCGGCGGCCTTGTTGGCGGCCGCGGACGTGTTCGCCGCCGCCCTGTCCACGGCGGCGGCGGTGCTGGCTGTGGCGGCCTGGGTGTTGGCGGCAGTGTCCGAGGCGGCGGACTGGACCGCTTCGCTGGCGTGGTCAGCCGATGCACTGGCCTCAGCCTCGGTCTTCTTGGAACAGGCGGCCAGGGCCAGGACCGCAACTGCGGCGGCGAGGGTCGGGGAAAAGCGCATGGGGGTCTCCAAGTTTGCGGCGCCCCCTATCGGGACGCAACGGCTCCTCAAACGCACAGCGCAGCTTGAGGCTCCCGAGGCCGTTGCGGATCAATATCCGTGGATTCGCGCGTAGCGGTCCCGGTGGAAGGCCTGGTTGCCGAACGCCGCCTCCGCCGCCCGCGCCCGCTTGAGATAGAACCCCGCGTCGTGGGCGTCGGTCATGCCGATGCCGCCGTGCATCTGGATCATCTCGTTGGAGACCAGGTGGAAGGTGTCGCCCATCTTGGCCTTGGCCAAGCTGACCAGCTCCGGCGTTTCGGGGCTGTCGGCGTCGATGGCCGCCAGCGCCGCCTCCACGGCGGACCGGGCGAGCTCCAGCTCGGTGAACATCTTGGCCGCGCGGTGCTGCAGGGCCTGGAACGAGCCGATCACCTGGCCGAACTGCACGCGGACCTTCAGGTAGTCGAGCGTCGTCTCGAAGGCCTGGGTGGCCGATCCCAGCATCTCGGCCGCGAGGCCCGCGCGGACGCGGTCCAGCACCTTTTCCACGAGCTCGTAGCCGCCGCTCAGGGGCTCGGCCGCCGCGTCGGAGAAGGTGATGTTGGCGGCGCCGCGGCTATCGGCCAGCGACAGGCGGTTGCGCGTCACGCCGGGATCGTCCCCGCGCACGAGATAGAGACCGACGCCGTCCGAACCCCTGGCCGAGACCACCAGGATGTCGGCGGCCATGCCCTCCAGCACGAAGACCTTCCGCCCGCTCAGCATCCCGTCCGTGTATGTGGCCGCGGCCCGGTCGGGCGCATGGTGCGGCCCCTCGTCGATGGCCAGCGCGCCCACCGCCGCGCCCTCGGCGATCTTGGGCAGCCAGGCCTCCTTCTGCGCGTCCGAGCCGCCCAGGATCAGGGCCGAGGCCGCCCCCAGGGCCGAGGCCAGCAGCGGCGAGGCCGTCAGCGTGCGGCCGAGCTCTTCCAGCACCAGCCCCAGCGACAGGTAGCCGAAGTTGGAGCCGCCATGGTCCTCCGGGACGATGACCCCGGCCCAGCCCATGGCCGCCATCTCGTTCCAGGCGTCGGCGTCGTAGCCCACCGCCACGCCGGAATCGCGCATCTTGCGAAAGGCGGTGACCGGGCTCCTTTCCTGGACCCAGCTCTTCGCCGCGTCGCGCAGCATGCTCTGTTCTTCGCTCAGCACCGCCATGGGGTGTTTCCTCGTGAAAGTCTTATGGTCTTCAAGTTATGGCCCGACGCCCTTCGCCGGGTCCGGCAGGCCAAGGATCCGTTTGGCGATGATGTTGTCCTGCACTTCATCGGTGCCGCCGAAGATCGTGGAGGCGCGGCCGAACAGCCAGCCGCGGATGGCGATGATCTCGTCGTCGGTATATTCGGCGCCTTCCCAGCCCAGGCCCTGCGAGCCCAGGATCTCGATGGCCAGGTCGGCGCGCCGCTTGGTCAGCCGGGCGCCCGCGTTCTTCATGATCGAGATGGCCGCGCTGGGGCCGGCGTTGCTCTTGGCTTCCAGCATCGCGCGCGTCGCGGTCTGCTGATAGGCGCGCATGTCGATGGCGTAGGCCATGATCCGGCTGCGCAGGTCGGCGTCGGCGATCCGGCCCTGTTCGTCGGTCCCCACATAGGTCTTGGCCAGGACGTCCAGCGGCGTGGCCGTGCCAAAGAGCGTGCTGGTGCCGCCGCCGGACAGTCCCGACCGCTCGTGCTGCAACAGCCGCTTGCCTACCGCCCAGCCGCCGTTCAACGGCCCGACCAGATCCTTCTTCTGGGCGATCGCGTCGGTGAAGAACATCTCGCAGAACAGCGAGGCGCCCGAGATCAGGGGGATGGGCCGGACTTCGACCCCCGGCTGGTGGATCGGCAGCAGGACGAAGGAGATGCCGTCCTGCTTCTTGCTGGTGTCGGTGCGGATGAGGCAAAAGCACCAGTCGGCGAACTGCGCGCCGCTGGTCCATATCTTCTGGCCGTTGAGGACAAAGTGGTCGCCCTTGTCCTCGGCCTTCATCTGCAGGCTGGCGAGGTCGGAGCCCGCGCCGGGCTCGCTGAACCCCTGGCACCAGAGCACCTCGCCGCGCACGATCGGCGGGATGTGCTCCAGCTTCTGGGCTTCCGTGCCGTATTCCAGCAGCGTCGGGCCGAACATGACCGTGCCCAGGCTGATGATCGGGTTGTAGGCCCCAACCCGGTTCAGTTCCTGCTGCAGGACGCCCGCTTCCTCGCGCGACAGCCCGCCGCCGCCGTAGGCCTTGGGCCAACTGGGCGCGCCCCACCCCTTCTCGCCCACGGCCTTGCGCCACGCGTCCTGCTCCGGCGTGGCCTTGCGGCCGTCGTCGCGCAGCAGAAGGCTCGTCCCGCCCTTCAGCGAAGGCGGGAAATTGGCCGCGATCCACGCCCGCGCCTCGCCGCGGAAGGCCTCGAGGTCCGTCGCGCCAGCATCAGCCATTCAAATCCGCTCCCGAAACTCCGAAATCCTTCATATCGGCCCGCGCCTTCGCCGCAAAGCGGCGGCGGCGGCCAAGCGCGATTCAGCCGGCCGGCTTCGGATCGGGCAGGCCCAGGACCCGCTTGGCGATGACGTTCAGGTTGACCTCCGAGGTGCCGCCCTCGATCGAATTGGCCTTGGTCCTGAGCCATCCTCGGACCGCCCGCGCCTCATCGGGGCCGAAGCCGTCGCCGGCCCAGCCCAGGCCCTGGCCGCCCATGGCCTCGACCATCAGCTCGGCGCGGTCCTTGGCCAGTTCGGCGGCGGCGTATTTGATGATCGAGGTCGCCGCCGAGGGTCCGTTCGCGGCGCGCGCCTCCGCCGCCGTCCGCGCCAGGGTCTGGCGCAGGGCCTGGGAATCCATCTGGTTCACGATGATCCGCCGCCGCAGGTCGGGGTCGGCCAGCCGTCCGTCCTGGCCGCCCACATAGTGCAGGGCGATGTCGGCCAGGTCGCCGGCCGCGCCGCCCGCGCCGCCGCCTTGACCGAACCCGCCGGAGATGTTCTGCCGCTCGTACTGCAGGAGGCGTTTGGCGATCTCCCACCCGCCGTTGACCTCGCCCACCAGGTTGTCCTTGGGGATCCGCACGTCGGTGAAGAAGGTCTCGCAGAACGGGCTCTCGCCGCTGATCAGCGCGATCGGACGCGTCTCGACCCCTGGGGTCGCCATGTCGATCAGCACGAAGGAGATGCCCCCGTGCTTCCTCGCGGCGTCCGTCCGGACCAGGCAGAAGCACCAGTCGGCCCGGTCGGCGTAGCTGGTCCAGATCTTCGAGCCGTTGATCAGCCAGTGGTCGCCGCCGTCCTCGCAGCGGGTGGCCAGGCCCGCCAGGTCCGACCCCGCGCCGGGCTCGGAATAGCCCTGGCACCAGCGAATCTCACCCCGGGTGATCTTCGGCAGGTGCTCGCGCTGCTGGGCGTCGCTGCCGTATTCCATAAGCACGGGCCCCAGCATCCACAGGCCGAAGGACGCCAGCGGACGGCGGTATCCGCCGCGCTCCATCTCCTGGTCGAACACGCGGACCTGCTCGGGCGACAGGCCGCCGCCGCCGAACTTCGCGGGCCACGCGGGCGCGGTGAGACCTCTCTCCGCGGCGCGGCGTATCCAGACAGCGTGCGGATCCTGCGAGCCCAGGAAGGCGCGGCCGCCCCAGATGGCTTCCGGATCGGTCCTGGGGGTCGCCGCGCGCAACTCGGCCGGGTACGCGGTCTCAAGCCAGCCGCGCAGATCGGTTCGGAAGGCTTCGAGGTCGCCGCCGGTGTCTGTCATGTGCGGCTCCCCGGGCCTCGATGGGCGCTTGGCGGCCACCTTAGCCGCGCGCCATGCCGGGGCAAGCCGGGCAAGCGGACGTTTGCAGCGCCACCGGGGGCGAAAACGCGGTTATAAGACGCCCGATGCGCTTCATCCGAGACCTCAAGCCGGCCGTCTTCGCCGCCGCCCCGTGGACCGCGGCGATCCTGACGATGGCCGCCGGCGTTGAGCTGCTGGCCTCCGGCGCGACGCCGTCGGAGCCCGTGCGGTTCATGCGCCTGATCCAGGTGACCCCGGTCTATCTGATCGAGGCCAGCCACTTCATCTCCTCGATCCTGGGGCTGGCCCTGGTCATGCTGGCGTTCGGCCTGCGCGCCCGGCTCGACGCGGCCTGGGCGGCGACCATGGGCGTCCTGCTGGCCGCCGCCAGCCTGGCCCTGCTGAAGGGCTTCAACTGGGAGGAGACCGCGTTCCTCGTGGTGCTGGCCGTCCTGCTGGCGCCGTTCCGAGGGGCGTTCCCCAGGATTTCGCGGCTGACGCGAATGGAGATCACGCCCGGCTGGCTGCTCTCCGCCGTCTGCGCCCTGGCCGGCGTGGGTCTGCTCGGCATCTGGTCCTTCCAGCACAGCGACTATGCCGACCGGCCCTGGTGGAAGGTGATGGCCGACGCCGACGCGGCCCGCGCCATGCGCGCCTGGGCGGGCGCCGCCATCGGCCTCTTCGGCTTCGGCCTGTGGCACCTCTTCGCCACGGCGGCGACCCCGCCCGTGGTGGGCGAGGCCGACCCCGACTTCAAGCGGGTGCGCGACATCCTGGCCCGCGCCGAGGTGGCCGAGCCCGGCTCCAACCTGGCGCTGCTCGGCGACAAGCGCTTCCTGTTCTCGGCCTCGGGCGACAGCTTCCTGATGTTCGGCGTGCGCGGCCGCACCTGGGTGGCGCTGGGCGGCCCGGTTGGGCGGCGCGAGGAGCGGCTGGAACTGCTGTGGCGCTTCCGCGAACTGGCCGACGCTCATGCCGCCCGACCCGGCGTCTATGGCCTGGCCGCCGAGGACCTGCCCGACATCGTCGAGCTGGGCTTCTCCATCCAGAAGGTGGGCGAATCCGCCGCGGTGCCCCTGGAGAGCTTCTCCATCGAGGGCCGCAAGCGCGGCAACCTGCGCCGCGCCTGGCGCAAGGCGGCCGAGGAGGGGGCGACCTTCGAGATCCTCCACGGCCAGGCGGTGGAGGCGCTCCTCCCCGACCTGCAGGCGATCTCCGACGAATGGCTGGCCCAGCACGCGGGCGGCGAGAAGGGCTTTTCCATGGGCGGCTTCTGGCCGGGCTACGTGGCCGAGTTCCCGGTGGCGCTGGTCCGCCAGGGCGGCCGTCCGGTGGCTTTCGCCACGCTCTGGACCACCGCCGTGCGCAGCGCCTTTTCCATGGACCTGATGCGCTATTCGGACGCCGCGCCCAAGAACATCATGGACTACCTGTTCGTGGAGCTGATCGCCTGGGGTCAGGCGCAGGGCTACGAGGCCTTCGAGTTCGGCATGGCCCCGCTGGCCGGCCTCGAGGACCGCCCGCTCGCCCCGATCATGAGCCGGGTCGGCAACCTGCTCTTCGAGCGCGGCGAGGAGATCTACAATTTCCAGGGCGTCCGCCGGTACAAGGACAAGTACGACCCGCTCTGGCAGCCGCGCTATATCGCCGGGCCCCACAAGTGGGTCATCCCGCTGCTGATGGCCGACGTGGGCCTCCTGTCCTCGGGCGGCGTCTCGAGCCTGGCCAAGCGCCCCCGGCGCACGGAAGAGCCGCCCCGGCTGGCCGACGCCGCGTAGACGGGCTCGACGGAAAGGTGTGAGCATTGGCCCGCGGCGCGCAGGGCCCTGACGCCGACGCCGCGGAGGGATAGGCGATGAAATCTGCGATCCAGCTCTATTTGATGGATGGGTGGTTCGAGGATGGCTATCGCGGCCTGGCCGAGCCAGCGCGGATTCTCGACAGTCTCGGCGTCGACATCCTGACCCTGCCCGAGCACCTGGCGATGGCCAACAACATCGAGCAGTTCGAGCGCCGGTACGGAAAATCACCGGTCGGACCGCAATCGACCTTCATAGAGCCGATGGTCCAGCTCGCCTGGCTGGCGGGCGTCACGAAATCCATCCGGCTGGGCGCCGGGATCCTGCTCGCGCCATTGCGGCCGAGCCTGCTGCTGGCCAAGCAGATTTCCTCCCTGGACTGCCTGTCGGGCGGCCGCGCATGGATGGGACTGGGCGCCGGGTGGCAAAAGGAGGAGTTCGACGCCTGTAACATCCCCTGGAAGGGGCGCTACGACCTGGTGGTGGAGCAGGTGAAGGCCTGCCGAGCCCTCTGGGGCCAGGCGCCGGCGAGCTTCCATGGAGAGTTCATCAGCTTCGACGACTTGAACATGCGGCCCCTCCCGCCGCAGGGGAAGGACCTTGCGGTGATCCTCGGCATCAAGGGGACGGCGGCGAATTTCCAGCGCATGGCCGACTGCGGCGCCGGCTGGATACCGATGAACGTCAATCTCCAGGAGTTGGCCGAGCCGATCAGGGCGTTCCGGCGGGCGCACGAGGCGGCCGGACGCAATCCCGACGATCTGGAAGTGGCGACCTACACCAACATCGTCCAGGACGAGCACGGAGACGTGGACCTGGACAGGACCCTGGCGCTCGCGCCGCGCTACGCCGAGATCGGCGTCACCACCCTGATCTACGCGCCGCCAGCCTTCTGCGACGGCATGAAGGCGTTCGGGGCCTTCGCGGAGAAGGTTCAGCGGGCCGTCAAGGGCTGACCGCGGCTTGATCCGCCTAGACGCTTTCCGGTTCAAGTGGAATCGCTTGAACCGGATGAAAAGGGTCTATCTTCAAATGCTTAGAGCGCGTCAGGGTGAACCGGTATCCACTTCACCCTGACGCGCTCTAGGGGCCTAACGCCCCGTGGTGAAGCCCGCCAGGTTCACCAGGTGGACGATCATCGGCAGCAGGCCGGTCGCCGCGAGCAGCATGATGAAGCGCCAGGGCACGAGCCTTGGCCCCCGCATCGGGTCGGGCGGCCGGGCCCCGCGCCAGCCGGCGAACAGCGCCAGCGCCAGCAGGGCCGCCGAGATCGCAAGGGTGACGGCCGCGCTCATCTGCGACCGGATATCGCAGGCCCTTCCGCGAAACGGAAGGAGAGCCTTTACCGCTATCGGTCAGACTATCCACAGGCCAGGACGCCACACGCTATATCTGGTGGTCGTGGTGCGTTTACACCCCAATTGACGGTGCTACCGTTTTCAAGCTTGAGAGACCGATTCGATGAGTGCGGGGGCGCCGTGGAGCGTCAAGGGGATAGACCCGAAGGCCCGTGAGGTCGCCAAGGAGCTTGCCCGTCGTGCGGGAATGACTCTCGGCGAGTGGCTTAACCGGGTTATCCTCGAAGACGATCCGGTCGATGAGCTGGAGCCGCCGTTCCCGGCCGCCACGCCGTATCGCGGGGTGTTCGCGACGCCACGATACGCGATGTCCAGTTCCCTGCCGCAAGTCGCCGCGACCCCGACAGCCGCCGGCCAAGGCCTCGCCGCCCATGGCCGCGTCGACGACGTGGGCCGGGTGACCCAGGCGCTGGAGCGTCTGACGGACCGCATCGAGGCGTCCGAGACCCGCACGGGGCTGGCGATCTCCGGCGTCGAGCACTCCGTGCGCCACGCCATGGCGCGGATCGAGGCCGCCGAGCGCGAGCACATGGCCGTCGCCGCCCGCTATGACACGGCCGCCGAACGTTTCGACGCCGAGCAGGCCCGGGTAGCCGATCGCCTGCGCCGCATGGAGGCCGAGACCTCCGGGCCCCGCTCCGCCGAGGCGCTGAAGGTTCTGGAACAGTCCGTCACCCGCGTCGCCAGCGACCTCTACGAGGGCGAGCGCGCCACCCGCGCGGCGTTGGACGAATTCGAGTCGCGGCTCGCCCGCGGCGGCGGCGATCCGGACGTGCTCATCGAGGCCGTGGCCGACCGGCTGGGCCAGCGCCTGGCCCAGGCCGAGGCCCGCACCACCGGCGCCCTGGAAAGCCTGCGCGGCACCTTGGGCAAGCTCGACCAGCGCCTGGCCTCCGTCGAGGACGGCTCGCGGGGCGATATCGAGCAGCGCCTGGCGGCCCTCGCCGACCAGCTCACCCAGCGCGTCGAGGACGCCCGCGAGGAGATTCTGGCCCGCGTCGCCACGTCCGGCGCCGGCCAGGTGGAAGCCCGCCTGGGCGCCATGGCCGACCAGATCGGCGGCGTCGAGCAGCGTTCCGCCCATGCCATCGAGGCCATGGGCCGCGAGGTCCTGGCCATGGCCGAGACCCTCAGCCGCCGCGTGCAGAGCGCCGAGCAGCGCAGCGCCGAGGCCATCGAGCAGGTGGGCGGCGAGATCGCCCGCATCGCCGGCGCCGTCGAGAGCCGCCTTGGCCGCGTTGACCAGTTGCACGCCGAGGCGCTGGAGCGCCTGGGCACGGAGATCGGCCGCATCACCGAGCGGCTCACCGACCGGATCATCCAGTCCGAACGCCGCGCCGCCCAGGCCATCGACGACGTCGGCGAACAGGTCGCCCGGGTCACCGAACGGATCGAGCAGCGCCACGAGCGCGCCTCCGGCGACCTGGCCGAACGCATCCGCCAGAGCGAGGAGCGCACCATGCGCCTCCTTGAGACGGCGCGGGCGACGGTCGACGCGCGCGGTCCCCCCGAGGCGCGCGACGAGGACGCCGCGCCGCAGGTGGATCGCCCCGAGGCCACCGCCGTCTTCGGCCCGGAGCTGTTCTCCCGCGCCGAGCCGGTCAGCCAGCCGGCGTTGGATCCCGGCAACCCGTCGTTCGGCGAAGAAGATTTCGCCGCCGCCGATGGGTTCGCCCCGATCTCCGAGACCAGCGAGGAAGACCTCGTCGAGCCGCCCGAGGGCGCCCGTCCCGAGTCCGCCCAGCTCTCCACGCGCGACGTCATCGAGCGCGCCCGCGCCGCGGCGCGGGCCTCGGCCGGCGCGGCCCGGCCCGAGACCGTCAGCGCGGACGAGCCCCGGGCCCGCGCGGCCGGCGGCCGCCTGTTCGGCGCGCGCAAGCCCAGCCGCCCGCAATCCACCTGGCAGACCGCGCTGATGGTCGCCGGGGGGCGCGGCCTTCCTGAGCGTCGGCGCGGCCGGCGTCGTCCTGCTGGAAGGTCCCGGCGCACGGCCCGCCGCCCCGGCCGCCGCCCCCCTCGACTTCACCCCGCGCGCCGCCCTGGCGCTCGCCCCGCAGCCGATCGGCCCGGTCTCGCCCCTGCCGGGCGAGGCGTCGGTCGCAGACATTGCTCCGCCGGCCGCCGCGCCCGCCGTCGTAGACGCCACCGCCCAGGCCTATGTCACCACCCTGCGCGCCGTCGCCCAAGGCGAGCCCGGCGCGCTCGCCAGACTGAAGGCCATCGCCGAGGCCGGCCACGCGCCCGCCCAGCTCTCCCTCGCCCGGCTCTACGAGAAGGGTCAGGCCGGGGTCGCGGTGAACCTCAAGGAAGCCCGGGCCTGGACCCAGCGCGCCGCCGACGCGGGCGATCCCTCGGCCATGCATAACCTGGCGCTCTACGCCTTCCACGGCGAGGGCGGGGCGCAGGACTCCGCCGCCGCCGCCCGCTGGTTCCGCAAGGCCGCGAGCGCGGGCTGGTGGATTCGCAGTTCAACCTTGGACAGCTCTATCAGGCCGGCTCCGGCGTGCCACGCGACCTGGCCGAGGCCTACAAGTGGTTCTCCATCGCCGCCAACGCCGGCGACACCGCCGCCCGCGCCGCCGCCGTCGACCTGGAAGGCCAGCTCACCACGGTCCAGCTCGCCGCCGCCGAGCGCGCCGCGGCCGACTTCCAGCCGGCCTCCGGCCAGCCGAAGATGGCCAGCCTGGCCTCGGGCCCAGCGCTGGCCCAGGCCCAGAAGATCCTCGGCCGCCTGGGCTACTACAAGGGCGCCGCCGACGGCGCGGCGTCGCGGGACCTGAAGCTGGCGGTGGCCGCCTATCAGCGCGACCAGGGCCTGGCGGCGACCGGAACCCTGGATCCCGCCACCGCTTCGCGGCTCTCCGTCTTCACGCGCTGAGCCGGCCGGGTCTGGCGGAAGCGAGGCCTGAAGGATGAAGATCGATGCCCCTGCGCCGCGACGAGCGTGAACGCGCCGCTCCAGCTGTGGCCGAACCTATGCTTTACCTTTGGGCGCATCGCAGGTCATGGTCCCATGGTCTGGCTGCGACGGCGTTCGCGCTGGCGGCCGGCTGGGCGGCCTCCTCGGCGTTCCGGAGAGACTGAATGGTGCGAGACAACGCCAAGGCCAAGGCCGCCTACGAGGCCGTGCCCGGCCCGCTGTGGGTCATCGCCTTCGTGGCCCTGGCCCCGTTCCCGACCGCCGCCCTGGCCTATGGCTGGGGCTCCCACGAGATCGCGCAACCGGCCTTGTCGGTGATCATCAACTGGTCGGCCGTGGTGTTGGCCTTCCTGGGCGGCGCGCGCTGGGGGCTGGAGACCGCCACCGGCCACCCGCGCTGGACCCGGCTGGTGATCTCGATCATCTCGCCCGTCGTCGCCTGGTCGATGCTGCTTGCCCATCACCGCATCGCCGATCCCTGGATCATCGGCGGCTGCATCGCGGCGTTCATCTTTCAGTGGCTGTTCGACCACAACGCACCCGACGTCCCCGCGCGCTATCCGAAGCTCTCCACCGTGCTCACCGGCTCGGCCTGCGTCTCGCTGGCGATCTGCCTCGACCAGGCGATGCGCGCCTCGCACATGATGCCGGTGGTGGTCCAGTAGGCCCGCGCCCGGCCGCGCGCCATCCCAATGGATAGCGCGATTGAGGGCCTTGTCGCTCGGTGTCGTCCTACTCCGTAGGAGGACTCCATGGATGTTCGAGAGATAGCCGCCGGCATCGGCGCGAGTCCGGCGCTCCAGGAGGTCGCGGCCAAGCTCGGCGTCTCGCCCGATCAGGCCCAGGCGACGCTGCAGGGCGTGCTCCAGCACCTCGCCGCGGGGGAGCCCATGGAGAGCCTGGTCGCCGGCGTGGCGGCCAAGGCAGGCGTCGATCCCGCCCAGGTCCAGCAGTTCCTGCCCAGCGTCATGGGCCTGCTGCAAGGTCATGCCGACAACGCCAACGAAGGCGTCCAGGGCGCCCTGGCGGGCCTGATGGGCGCCATGCAGGGCTCGCCGCTGGGCGGACTGCTCTCCGGTCTCGACGCCAACAAGGACGGCTCGGTCGTCGACGAGGCGTTCGGTCTGGCCAGGGGACTGTTCGGCCGCAAGGACTGATCGCCGGCAAGCTGTTTGAATTCTCAGGAGATCGACCATGAAGGCAAGATTTGGACTGGCCCTGTTGATGTGCGCGCCGTTGCTGCTCGCGGCGACGGGCGCCTCCGCCGCCGCGGATCGGACCTACGACTGCTCCAAGGCCGGCAACGCCAACAAGGCGGCCTGCAAGGGCGCGGCGTCGGCCGCCAAGGCCCCGGCGGCCACCCCGGCCAAGCCGCCGATGGCCCCGCCGGCCAAGCCCATGGCCGCCGCGACCCCGGCCAAGCCGGCCAAGCCGATGAACTACGACTGCTCCAAGGCTGGTAACGCCAACAAGGCGGCCTGCAAGGGCGCGGCGCCGGCCGCCATGGCGAAATCGCCCATGGCGCCCCCGGTGGCGGCGGCCAAGGCTCCGCCGGCCAAGCCGATGGCCGCCGTCGCGCCTGTCGCGCGTCCGGCGCCGCCCGCCACGCCGCGTCCCGCCGTCGCCGCCTCCGCGTCGGCCATGGGCCGCCCCGCCGTCGCGCAAGGCCAGCCCGGGCGTACGGTCGAGTGGACCACCAAGACCGGCAAGATCGTGCACTACGACTGCTCGAAGGCGGGCAACGCCAACAAGACCGCCTGCAAATAGCCGGCCCCGATCGGGCTCAGTCGCCCGCCAGAGACCGCCAGCCGACCGCATGCACGCGGCCGGCGCCCAGGGCGCCGGCCAGGGGCGGGCGCGCGAAGAGGCCGGCGAAAGCCGCGTCGCGCACGTTCAGGCCGCCGGCGTAGGCGCCGAAGGCGGGCAGGATGGCGCGCTCGGCGTCGGTGACGAAGCAGCGCCGACGCACGCTTCCGCGCGAGGCGCGGACCAGGGCGGCGGGATGCAGGTGGCCCGCCACCTCTCCGGGCTGGAGCCCCGCCCGGGGCTCGTGGCGGAAGGTGAGGCCGCCCAGCGACAAGGCCTCGGCGCGCTCCCCGGGCAGCGCCTTGGGTCCGTCCGCGTCATGGTTGCCGATCACCCAGATGAGGGTCCGGCCACAGGCCAGCGCCCGCAGCCGATCCGCGTCATCGGCCGCCAGCCGGCTCTCGGAACGGCGGTCGTGGAAGGTGTCGCCCAGCAGGATCACGACGCGCGGCGCAAGCGCCTCCACCTCGGCGGCCAGCCGTCGCAGGGTGTCGCGGGTGTCGTAGGGCGGCAGCATCTGGCCGCGCGCGGCGTAGGCCGAGCCCTTCTCCAGGTGCAGGTCGGCCACCACCAGCGCCCCCTCGGCCTCGAGCCATAGGGCGCCGGACGGCCGCAGCAGCACCTCGGCCGCCATCAGCCGGGTGCGCAGCGAGCCGCACCCGCTCTGGGCGAAGGCGTAGGTGAAGGCGGCGGCCGCGATCCCGCTCACTGCATGGCCTCGGCGATCAGGTCCTCGGCGGCCTCGCGCAGGATCATCTCGCCGGCCTGGCCCGGTGAGCGCTCCTTGCCGATCTCCAGCAGGATCGGCACCGAGAACGGCGACAGGTGCTCCAGCGGCGCGTGCCGGATCCGCCCCCGGACGCGCGCCAGCATCTGCCCCAGCCGCGCCACGTCGATCAGGCCGGTCGCCGCATCGTCGCGCGCGCAGCGCAGCAAGAGGTGGTCCGGCTGGTGGCGGCGCAGCACGTCGTAGATGAGGTCGGTCGAGAAGGTGATCTGGCGCCCCGATTTCTGCTGCTGGCCCGGGAAGCGCCGCTCGATCAGCCCCGCGATGATCGCGCAGCCCTTGAAGGCGCGCTTCATCATGAAGCTCTCGGCGAGCCACGCCTCCAGGTCGTCGCCCAGCATGTCCTCGTCGAAGAGTTCGGCGAAGTCGAGGCCGTCCAGCGGGTTGAGCGCCCAGATCGCCATCGCGTAGTCGTTGCAGACGAAGCCCAGGGGCGCGGCTCCGATCCGCTCCAGCCGCCGGGTCAACAGCATGGCCAGCGTGGTGTGCGCCAGCCTGCCCTCGAACGGATAGACCACCATGAAATGCCGCTTCCCCCGGGGGAAGGTCTCCAGCAGCATCTCGTCCTCCTCGGGGATCACCGAGCGGTCGCGCTGGGCCTCCAGCCACTCGCGCACGTCCGTGGGCAGCACCCGCCAGTGTTCCTGGTCGTACATCAGCTGGCGGACCCGCTTGGCGAGGTAGGTGGAGAGCGCGAACTTCGAGCCGCCCCAGGACGGCATCTTCGGGTCGGCCGCCGGCGCCGGCTGGACCAGCACATCGAGGTTGGTCACGCCCACCAGCCGCCAGACCTGGCCGGCGAACACGAAGGTCTCGCCGGGCTCCAGCATCTCCAGCATGCCTTCCTCGATCTCGCCGATCTTGCGGCCGCCCCGGCCGCCGCGCATGGCGATGCGGACCGACAGCATGGCCGGCGAGATGATCGCGCCCACGTTCATCCGGTGGCGCTGGGCCGTCTCGGCGTTGCGCACCTTCCAGAGGCCATCTGGCCCCTTCACGATGCGGCGGAACCTGTCGTAGTTCTTGAGCGCATAGCCGCCGGTCGAGACGAAATCGACGACCTGCTCGAAGTCCTCCCAGATCAGGTTGCGATAGGGACCGGCCGAGCGCACCTCGTCGTAGAGCGCCAGGAGGTCGAAGGGCTCGGAACAGGCGCAGCCCATGACGTGCTGGGCCAGCACGTCCAGCGCGCCGACCCGGGGCGGGTCGCCGTCCAGCCGGTTCTCCGCGATCGCCTCCCGCGCCGCCTGGCACTCCAGCATCTCGAAGCGGTTGGCCGGCACGAAGAGCGCGCGGGAAGGCTCGTCCAGCCGGTGGTTGGCCCGGCCGATCCGCTGCACCATCCGCGAGGCGCCCTTGGGGCTGGCCAGCTGGATCACCAGGTCCACGTCGCCCCAGTCGATGCCCAGGTCGAGGGTGGATGTGCAGACCACGGCCCGCAGTTCGCCCCGCGCCATCGCCGCCTCCACCTTGCGCCGCTGTTCGGGCGCCAGGCTGCCGTGGTGCAGGGCGATCGGCAGGCTGTCGTCGTTCAGCTTCCACAGCTCCTGGAAGGCGAACTCCGCCTGGAAGCGTGTGTTGACGAAGATCAGCGCCGTCTTCGACTTGCGGATGACCTCATAGACCTCGGCCATGGCGTGCTGCGCCGTGTGCCCCGCCCACGGCACGCGCCCCTCCGACAACAGGATCTCGACGATCGGCTCCGCGCCGGCGGGGCCGCGGACCAGGTCGATGGACGCGGCGCCTTGACCCAGCGCCCCCTCCACCGCTTCGCGGTCCCCCTCCCCCGCACGCGGGGGAGGATCTGAAGTGCTGAAATCCTCCCCCGTGCCGACGGGGGAGGGAGACCACGAAGTGGTGGAGGGCGCGCAGCGGTGACTGGCCATCCAATTCTTGATCACCTCGGGATCGTCCACCGTCGCCGAGAGGCCGACACGGCGCATGTTCGGCGCGAACCGCTGCAGCCGCGCCAGGTCCAGCGCGAGGAGGTCGCCGCGCTTTGAGGCGTGCAGGGTGTGGATCTCGTCCAGGATCACGCAGGCGACGTTCTCGAAATAGAGCCGCGCGCCTTCCCAGGCGCAGAACAGCGCCAGCTGCTCGGGGGTGGTCAGCAGGATGTCCGGCGGCTTCACCCGCTGGCGCTGGCGTCGCGAAATCCCCGTATCGCCGGTCCGGCTCTCCGCCACGACCGGCAGGCCCATCTGCAGGATCGGGGCGCCCAGGTTGCGCTCCACATCCACGGCCAGCGCCTTCAGCGGCGAGATGTAGAGTGTGTGCAGACCCCTTGGCGTGTTGGCCGGCGGCCGTTCGGAAAGCTCGATGAGGCTGGGCAGGAAGCCCGCCAGCGTCTTGCCCCCGCCGGTGGGCGCGATCAGCAGGGCGTCGCGCCCGGCCCGGGCCTCGCCGATCATCGCAAGCTGGTGCGCGCGCGGGCTCCAGCCCCGCCCGGCGAACCAGTCGGCGAACCTGGGCGGCAGGAGATCGGGCGCGGGACCCGCGGCGTCGGCCATCCCCGTCCTATAGCATGTTCCCGTTCCGTTTCGCCAAGCGCCACGGGACTCTTGACGCCCACCGGGATTCGGCGACCTTTCCCCCATGGCCCTGCTGGACTGGATCGCGCCGGAGAGCGGCCTGCGGGTCGATGGCGACGGCGTGCGGCTGCGGCCGCCCAGGGCCGCGGACTATCCGGAATGGCGCGAACTTCGGGCCGTTTCGCGGGCCTTCCTGCAGCCCTGGGAGCCGACCTGGCCGGCCGACGATCTCAGCCGCGCGGCGTTCCGCCGCAGACTGGTCGCCTACGCCCGCGACCGGGAGGTGGGCGCGGCCTATCCGTTCTTTGTCGTGCGGGCCGCCGACGACACCCTGACCGGCGGCATAACCCTGTCCAACATCCGCCGCGGCGTCGCCCAGACGGGCTCGGTAGGCTATTGGTGCGGCAAGCCTTTCGCCCGCAACGGCCACACCCTGGCGGCGGTCCGCGCGCTGGGCGACTTCGCCTTCCGCACGCTGGGCCTCCACCGGCTGGAAGCGGCCTGCATTCCCGACAACCTGCCCTCCCGCCGGCTGCTCGTGAAGGCGGGCTTCGCCGAGGAGGGATATGCCAAGGCTTATCTGAAAATTAACGGCGACTGGCGAGATCATGTCCTGTTCGGCCAGGTCTCGCCCCTGCGCGCGCCTGATGGCCCGGACGAAGGTGTGTCGGTCTAGCCGACACGGGCTCGTGGAAGTCTGGGCGGCCGAACTTGGTGATGCCGAACGACCGATGGATGTGGGACGCCACCGCGACGCTCGAGGCGTTGGGCGCGGCCGACGTCTGCCTGTGGGTCTGGGAGCCCGAGCGCGACCGCATGCGGCTCACCGGCTCGACCCGCGCGCTCGGTCTTGGGCCGTTGGCCCCCGACTGTTCCTCCGCCGCGCTCCGCGCGCTCGCCCTGCCGCAGGACCGCGCCTACGCCGAAGAGATCCTCCGTGTCCAGGAGCCGGGCTCGGAGGTGGCCGTCCGGCTGCGCATGCGCGGCGCCGGGGTCTCCATCTGGCGGGGCGTATGGCTGGAGGAGGGCTGCCGCGCCGCCGGCGTGGTCGCCCCCGAAATCCGCTTCGCCGCCTCCGAGCAGGACCGGCTGACCGGTCTCCTGGATCGCCAGAGCTTCATCACCCGGGCCCGCGAACAGCTGCAGACTGCTGGGCGCTATGAACTGATCGTCGCCGACCTCGACCGCCTGCGCCGGCTGAACGAGGCCCTGGGCCACGAACGCGCCGACCTCGTGCTGGCGGCGCTGGGCTCGCGCCTGGCCGCGGCCTTTCCGTCGGAGGCCATCGTGGCCCGGATCGGCGAGGACGAGTTCGCAGCCCTTTCCCTGGCCGGAGCTTCCCCGGGTCCCGAAGCTCTGCGCCGGGCGCTGGAGCAGCCGCTCAGGGTCGCGGGCTTCGACATCCATCCGACGCTGTCGATCGGCGCGGTGGAGGCCCATGGCGGCGCCGATGCGCCCGAGGCCGCCGAACTGCTGCGCCGCGCCGAGCTCGCCGTGGAATCGGCCAAGAGCAACGGCCGGGGCGGGGCCGCCGCCTATGGCCGCGGCCTGGAAAGCGACGGCCTGTCCCGCCTGGCCCTGGAGGGCGACCTCAAGGGCGCGCTCAGCCGTGGCGAGCTGCTGCCCTTCTACCAGCCGATCGTGCGGCTCTCGACCGGCGCTCTGTCGGGCTTCGAGGCCCTGGTCCGCTGGCGCCACCCGCGCCGGGGCCTCTTGACCCCGGAGGTCTTCCTGCCGCTCTGCGAGGAGATGGGCCTGATGGAGGAACTGGGCGCGATGATGATGCGCACGGCCGCGGGCCAGCTCGCCGCCTGGCGCCTCAAGCACAAGGCCGCCGGTGAGCTCACCGTGGCGGTGAACCTCTCCACCGGCGAGATCAACCGGCCGGATCTGGTCTCCGACGTCGCCGCCATCCGCCGCGAGACCGGCCTGCCGCCGGGCGCGTTGAAGCTGGAAGTCACCGAAGGCGACGTCATGCGCGATCCCGACCGCGCGGCGATCATCCTGAACGACCTGCGCTCGGCCGGCGCGGCGCTGGCGCTCGACGACTTCGGCACCGGCTTCTCGTCGCTGTCCTACCTCACGCGCCTGCCCTTCGACACGCTGAAGATCGACCGCTACTTCGTGCGCACCATGGCCACCAACGAGGGCTCGGCGACCATCGTCTCCTCCGTCGTCAAGCTGGGCCAGGACCTGCAGCTGGAGGTCGTCGCCGAGGGTGTCGAGAACGCCGGCATGGCCCGCCAGCTGCTCGCGCTGGGCTGCGACTATGGCCAGGGCTTCGGTTACGCGCCCGCGCTGTCGGCCCAGGAGGCCGAGGTCTACCTCAACGAAAGCTACGTCGACGGCGCGGCCCCGGTGAAGGCCAAGGGGTCCCGGGGTTAGGGTTCCGCTCGCCCCTGGGCGCTGGGCGGCGGCCATGTTAGTCCGCCGGCATGCAACTCAAGTGGCCGTTCTTCCAAGGGCATGTCTTCTTCGCCGTCCGGAACAGCCAGGGCTTCTTTAAGGCGCTGGATGACCTGGTCGCGTCCTTCAGGCCCGACTGCGGCGTCTTCGCCGGCGACAACCTGATCACCTGGAGCAAGTCGCAGGGCTGGACGAAGGACGAGGCCTTCGTCACGGCGTTCAACGCCCATGCCGTGACCCCGGTGGAACGCACCATCGTGTGGCGCACGGTGACGCTGGCCTGGGCGGTGCGCCAGGCGCTGCGGACGGACGGCGATCTGGTGGAGTGCGGCTGCTACGAGGGCACCACGGCGCGGATCCTCTATGACGTGGCCGCCCTGGCGGACAGCCCGCGCAGGATGTTCCTCTACGACCTCTTCGACGGCGCCGATGACGTGGCGCTGCATGGCCTGGCCGCGCATGGCCCCGGCCTGGAGGGACGCGTCCGCGCGCGCTTCGCCGACCTGCCGAACGTGGTGATCACCCAGGGGAGCGTGCCCGAGAGCTTCGCCACGGCGGCCCCCGACAGGATCGCCTTCCTGCACATCGACATGAACAACGCCAACGCCGAGATCGGCGCGCTGGAGGGCCTGTTCGGGCGCATGGCGCCGGGCGGCGTCATCGTCCTGGATGACTTCGGTTGGACGCCCTATCACGAGCAGATGACCCGCGAGCGGGCCTGGTTCGCCGAGCGGGGCTATTTCGTCCTCGACCTGCCCACCGGCCAGGGCATGGTGATCTGCTGACCTCGCCTGTCCTGCCGGTCTGGAGGGGTTTTCCGCCTACGCCAACAGCCGCCCGCGCAGGGCCGAGAGGTCGGCGGCGCCGAGGCCGACAGGTCCCGTCAGGAAGCCCTCGGCCGAACCGTGGCGGCTGTCGAGGGATTCGAACATGGCGTCCAGGTAGTCCCGGTGGACCGAATAGACCGGGGCCATGGCCTCGCGGCGTTCGGGCGGGCAGTCGCGGAAGGCGGGGCTGGCCAGGACGTCGAAGTCGAGGCTCCGCAGATAGTCGGCGGCGATGGCCTCGCGCGCAACGCCGAGCGCGGTGAGCAGCATGGCCGCGGCCACGCCGGTCCGGTCCTTGCCGGAGGTGCAGTGGAAGAGCACCGGCGCGCCGCGCGCCACGTCGCCGAACAGCCTGCGCAGCGAGTCCACGTGACGGAAAGCGATGTCGCGGTAGGTCCGGACCATGGCCGCATGGGCGATCTCGCGGGTGAACCCGTCGTTGCCGAAAACGCCGCTCAGGCCCCCGGTGTGCGAGGGCTCGTAGTCGAGCGCCCAGTAGGCGCGGGCGCCGAGGTCCTTCCACGGGGTGGGATGCTCGGCCCGCTCCTGGTTGTTGCGAAGGTCGATGACCGAACCCAGGCCAAGGCCCGCCAGGTGGGCATGCTCGAAAGGCGTCAGTTCGCTGAGCGCGGCGGCGCGGAAGACGAGGCCCGGCCGCACCTGGCGTCCGTCGATCGCGGCGATGCCGCCCAGGTCCCGCAGGTTGATCGAACGGGCCAAGGGTTCGATTTCGAGTTCGGTCATGGGCTCACTCCCTGGACGCGGTTGCGCTGTTGACAGCTATGGCGATCCCATTGCGCCGAGATGACAGGCCGTTGGAAATTTGACGGCGCCACAGGCCAGCGTATCGTGAAGCCTCAACCTTTGCGAAGCCGGCCCCCATGTCCCTGATCAGCGATCTTCACCACATCAACATCCGCACGTCCGACCTGACGGCGACGAAGGCCTTCTTCATGGACACGCTGGGCCTGACCGAAGGCTGGCGGCCGCAGACCCTGTCCGGACGGCCGGGGGCGTGGCTCTACGCCGGCGACAGGCCCATCGTCCACCTCAGCACCGCCGACGAGCCGACGGCGGAGTCGCGCGGCGCCGCGCTCGACCATGTCGCGTTCTCGATCGGCGACTATGAGACGGTGCTGGCCCGGGTGGAGGGCTGCGGCCTGCCGTTCGAGACCTTCGGGACCGAGACCAGCCCGCGCCGCCAGATCATCGTGCGTGACCCCAGCGGCGCCATGGTCGAGCTCCACTGGCGCAATCCGTCACCGGCCGCGGCTTGACTCACCGAGGGGATTTCCGCGCGGGGCTGTAGCCCTGCCACACCCACTCAAGCGCCGAAGGCAGGGTCTGGGCGCGGGTCGGCCCATCCACATGCCCGGCGTTGCGGGCGAAGACGAACTGGTAGTGGTAGCCCTTGGCGGCGAGCGCCCTGGCCATGTTTTCGCTGGCCAGCACCCAGTCGTGCATGCCGTCCGGCGTGAGGCCGCCGTAGAAGATGTCGCGGTCGCCCACCTCGAACCACATGCGGATTGGGCGGGCCGGCGTGTTGGGGATCAGCGGCAGGCCAGGCGGGGTGTCGGTGGCCACGGGCGGGTTGTAGCCGGTGGTCATCAGATTCGGCCCCGGGCGGGCCGGTCCCGGCCAGGGGCTGTGATATTCCCAGGCGCCGCCGGGCAGGGCCGGGTTGTGCGGCCACTGCTGGTTCACGAAGGTCGGCGAATAGGCCAGCACGCGGCGGTAGAGGTCGGGGCGGAACCAGGCCATGGTGAAGGCCGCCACCCCGCTCGAACTGCCGCCCATGGCCGCGCGGCCCTCCGGATCGTGGGTCAGGCTGACGCCGGCGTTCTTTTCCACCAGCGGCAGGACCTCGCTCTCGATCCACTGGGCGAAGGTCCCCGACACCGTGTCGAATTCCACGCCCCGCTCGCTGCCCTGCCCATCCTGGCCGCCCGGCCCGATGGCGACGGCGATGATCGTCGGAATGCGCCGTTGCGCGATGAGGTTGTCGAGCACCGTGAAGAAGGTGGCGTCGCCGGCGCTGGCGACCATGAAGGGGGCGGCCGACCCGCGCTTGTACTGCTGCGGAACATAGACCCACACGGTGCGGCTCCAGACGCCGGGGCGGCCGGTGGTGATGATGACGTTGGACGGGTCGCCCGGCGCGGTGGAGGGCCTGGCGGCCGCGCCGTCGGCCGTGCGGTCCTCGCGGACGATGCCGGGGTGGTAGATGATGCTGTCGGTTGAAGTCATGGTGAAGGTGATGACCCGGCCCTTCGGGACCCCGGCCTGGACCTGGGTCTCTGGCGCGGCCGGGTGCGAGGGGCCGATGATGAAGTTGCCCTCCGCCCCCTTGGGCGGCAGCTGACCGTCGGCGATGGCGGTGGCCAGCGGGTACCTGGGGTTCAGCGGATCGCGCGTGGGCGGGCGGGTGCGCATGTCGAGCCCGCTCAGGTCGACGAAGAACGGGGCGTTGGGATCGGTGGTGTTGGCGCCGGGCGGCAGGGTGGTGGGCTGCGCCATGGCCATGGGCACGAGGCCGGCGGCGCAGGAAAGCGCCCCAGCCAGAATGGCGATCAGCTTGCTCATGTGTGTTCCCCCCGCGTGGCCATGTGACCCGACCGACGCGCCTCGAAGTTCCGAGGATGACCCACGGCTTGCCGGCTGCCAAGCGCCTTAGGTCGGCTGCACCCAGGGGGCTTCGTACTTGAAGCTGACCCGAAGCTTGATGCGGAAGCTTTCGATCTGGCCGTCGCTCCCCAGGGCGATGTCCTGTTCCACGACCTCCGCGACCCGCAGGTCGCGCAGGGTGCGGGCCGCGACCGACAGCGCGTGCCGGGCCGCGTCCTCCCAGCTCTTCTCGCTGGAGCCGATGATATCGGTCACCCGGTAGACACTCATGTTTCGCTCCCCCGTGGCCTGTGCGTCAGTCCACCGTGTTGAAGTTCGGGTGCAGCGCCTTCCAGCGGTTGTACCATTCATAGCCTTCCTGGATCATGTCGGCGCCTGGGAAGGTCCGTTGCCAGGCCGCGGTCATGGCCTTTTCCACCCCGGGCAGAACAGAGGTGTCGAAGCCCTCCGCCTCGACCCGTTCGGCCAGCGCCATGGCGCCCGACGCGCGCAGGATCGCCGGCAGGCGGGTGCGGATGACCTCGAGCGACCAGGCGAGCATCGGGCCGTTGATGGCCGGGTCGTAGCCCCAGACGATGTTGTGCTGATCGGCGTTCAGTATGTAGTGGTAGTGTGGGTATTTCTCGAAGCAGTCGAACCGAGCGTATTCTTCCTTATGTTCGGCATTGAACACGTGGATGCTGGCGCCCCGCTCGTTGATATTGCCTTTGGAGTCGCCCAGAACGCGGGCCTCGACGCCGAAGCTCACCGGCCCGGCGTCAAACCATTTGACGTGGTGAGGCATGACGGGAATCAGCATGAACCTGTGGAGCTGGCCGCGGACGACCTCGACGGTCTTCTCGGCCCTGGCGGGCGCCACGATCTCGGACATTTCGCTTCCCCGATGGCGGTCTTTCAGGGGACTGATTGCGCGCGTCCGGGATGGTTCTGTCAATTGTCCAACCCCCATCGGATCGACCCGACGGGGAAAACGGGGTACCCAAAACCCGCGGACCTGACGTCCTTAAAGACCAGAAGCCGGGACCACCGGCTCCGACCAGGGAGACGACCTTGAGCTACAGGACGGAATTCCGGACCAACTGGCGCCACCTGCTCGGCGCCACGGTGGGCATGTCGCTGGGGCTCTCGCTCAACTTCTACGTCAACAGCCTGTTCGCGCCGGAACTGATCGCCGAGTTCGGCTGGTCGAAATCGCAGTATGCGCTGATCGGCTCCGCGTCGCTGATCACCATGTTCTTCATCCCGCTGGGCGGCCGGTTCATCGACGTGGTCGGGCCGCGGCTGGCCGCGGCGGTGGGATTCACCGTCCTGCCGCTCTGCGACATCGCGCTGACGTTCATGACCGGCGATTTCCGCCAATTCTTCGCCATCTCGATCATCCGGACGATCTTCGGCGTATTCACCACGACGATGGTCTTCGCGCGGGTGGCGTCGGAGCGGTTCGACACGGCCCGCGGCATCGCGCTCTCCATCGTCATGACGGGCGCCCCGATCGTCGGCGCGCTCCTGACCCCGTTCCTTGCCGAGATCATCGGAGATTACGGCTGGCGCGCCGGCTACCGCGCGCTGGCGCTCATCGCGGCGCTTGGCGGCGGCGCCGCCCTGTTGCTGCTGGGACGAGGTCCCAAGACGAAGGCGAAGGCGCCGGGGCGGCCCCGCGTGCGGTTCGCCGGCGCCGACATCGCGGCCCTGTTCCGCTCGCCCCTGTTCCCGCTGGCGTTCGGCGGCATGCTGCTGGTCAATGTTCCCCAGGTGGTGGCCGCCTCGCAGCTCAAGCTCATCCTGTTGCAGAAGGGCGTGGCGACGGAGGTCGTCACCGGGGTCATCGCGCTCTACGCGGGGGGTGTCGCCGTCGGCCGGATCCTGAGCGGCCTGGCCCTGGACCGGATCGCCGCCCACAAAGTGGCCATCGCCGTGCTGGGCTTTCCGGCGCTGGGCCTGCTGGCCCTGGCCTCGCCGCTGAACGCCGCCTGGCTGTTGGGGGGCTCGGTCCTGCTACTCGCCCTGGCGCAGGGGGCCGAGGGCGATATCGGGGCCTACCTCGTCTCGCGGAAGTTTCCCCTGAAGGATTACAGCCTGCTGCTGAGCCTGATGACTATCGCCATCACGATCGGATCGGCCCTGGGCTCACTGGTCCTGAGCTATTTCCTGCACGAGACGGACACCTATACGGTCTTCCTGGTCGTGGGCGCCGTGGCGACCCTTGTCGGTGCGATCCTGTTCTATCTCACGGGACGCTATCCGCCCGCCGGGGGCGAGGCGGCCGAGCCGGAGATCCCCATGATGGCGGGCCTGCCCAGCACGCCCGCGCCCTAGACGAAGCCGCGCCGTCCCCCGCCTCGGCGGCCCGCGCCAAACTTGGAGAACCCCATGGAAATGTACGACGGCGAACTTCTGGAAGCCCAGGCGCGACTCCGCGCCCGTGGCCTGGACGTGGACGACTTCTCGTTCAACAGGACCTTTCATCCGCCGGATCCGGACGGCGGCGGCATGTTCACGATCATGTACGAGGTCGAGATCACCAACGCGAAGACCGGCAAGTCCATGTCCGCGACGGGCGGCATCGGCTTCGACTGGGTGGGCCGTTTCGAGGACGCGCTGAAGGACGGCCATTTCGAATGACCCGCGGTGGGCGATGACCCGCGCCGAACCGCGAGGCGTGGCCAGCAAGGTCCCGGCGGTCACCGCGGGCTTCTGGCTGCTGAAGATCCTGGCCACCACCCTGGGCGAGACCGGCGGCGACACCGTCACCATGACCATGAACTGGGGCTACCTGGCCGGGTCGGCGCTGTTCGTGGCGGTGCTGGTCGTCCTCATCGCCCTGCAGATCGCGGCCAGGCGGTTTCACCCGTTCCTCTACTGGGCGACCATCGTGGCCTCGACCACGGCCGGGACGACGCTGGCCGATTTCGCCGACCGGTCGCTGGGGATCGGTTACGCGGGCGGGGCGAGTCTCCTGCTGGTCTCGGTGATGGCCGCGCTGGGCCTTTGGTATCGCACCGAGGGCACGATCTCGGTCGACACCGTCAACACGCCCAGGGTGGAGGCCTTCTACTGGCTCGCCATCACCCTGTCGCAGACGCTGGGCACGGCGCTGGGGGACTGGATGGCCGACGACACAGGCCTGGGCTACCTGGGCGGCGCGGCGGTGTTCGGGGCCGCCCTGCTGGTGGTGGCCGGCCTCTATTTCCGGACCCGGATTTCGCGGGTGGCGCTGTTTTGGGCCGCGTTCATCCTGACCCGTCCGCTGGGCGCGACGGTGGGCGATTTCCTGGACAAGCCCCACGAGCACGGCGGCCTGGCGCTGAGCCGGCCCCTGGCCTCGCTGGTCATCGCCGTCCTGCTGGTCGCGGGCATAGCCCTGCTGCCCCAACGGCCCGGCGTGCATCCCGGTCCGAACGCGGAGAAAGCCTAGACCCTTTCCGGTTCAAGTGGAATCACTTGAACGGGATGAAAAGGGTCTATCTTCAAATGTTTAGAGCGCGTCGGACGTGAGCCGGTATCCACTTCACCCTGACGCGCTCTAGCGCCGGACTATCCGACGACCAGTTCCCTGGCGCTCGCCGTATCGAGACTGGCGAGTTCCTCCGGCGTCAGCCGCAGCGCCACCGCCGAGAGCAACTGGTCGAGCTGGCCCAGGCTGGTCGCGCTGGCGATCGGTGCGGTGACACTGGGGCGGGCCAGCATCCAGGCCAGCGCGATCTGCGCGAGCGACACGCCGCGATCGGCCGAGATCGCGTCCATGGCGGCCAGGATCCGGAATCCCCGGGCGTCGAGGTAGCGCTTGGTGATGCTGCCGCGGACCGTGCCCTCGCCATCCTTGGGGTCGCGGTACTTGCCGGTCAGGAAGCCGCTGGCGAGCGCGAAATAGGGGAAGACCGACAGTCCGTTCTTCACGCAGAGGTCTTCGAGCGCGCCTTCGTACTCGCCCCGGTCGTAGAGGTTGTAGAGCGGCTGCAGGCTCTGATAGCGGGGCGCGCCGATCCGGTCGCTCGCGGCCAGCGCCTCGGCCAACCGGTCGGCCGAATAGTTCGACGCGCCGATCGCCCGGACCTTGCCGGCCTCGACCAGCCGCTGGTAGGCGCCCAGCGTCTCCTCAAGCGGGACGGTCGGGTCGTCGCGGTGGGTGATGTAGAGGTCGATGCGGTCGGTCCGCAGCCGGCGCAGCGAGGCCTCCACCGCGCGCGCGATGTAGGCGGCCGAGAGCCCCTTCTGGTCGGGGCCCATCTCCAGCCCGACCTTGGTGCAGAGCACGATGCGTTCACGCCGTCCCGCGCCCTGCGCCAGCCAGTTTCCGATGACCGTCTCGGATTCGCCCCCTTCAAGACCGGGCGCGAACCGGGAGTAGACATCGGCCGTGTCGATGGCGTTGAACCCGCGATCGACGAAGGCGTCGAGGATGGCGAACGAGGTCTTCTCGTCCGCCGTCCAGCCAAGGACGTTTCCGCCGAACACCAGGGGCGCGATCTTCAGCCCCGAGGCTCCTATTTCGACCTGATCCACGGGCATGGCTCCTGATTCCTGCCGGCCCGACGTCAGAAGCCGATGTCGACGATCGGCGTGTTGAAGGCGCCGCTGGCGATCTGATAGCCCTTGGTGAGCTTCTCCTGGTCCACGCCGCCAAGGAAGCCGTCGATCAGCCGCTGATAGTTGCTGATCCGCCCCTCCTCGTCGCGGGACAGGCGCATGTATTCGAAGCCGCCGGAATGCAGGCCCTCCTGCTGCAGGGGCAGGTTGTAATAGTCCTGCATGGGGACCTGCGGATATTCCTTGCTGTCGTAGGCCAGGAAGGTGGGGCCGGTGACCGGCACATACTCCTCGTCCGGCGCGCGCAGGGTGAACGAGAACAGCTCGAACATGCAGCTCTCGGGGCCCAGCGGCCGGATCCGGTAGGCGGCGAAGGCGCTGTAGACCGGCAGCAGGAAGAAGTGCGGGAACAGGAATTCCACGTACGAGAAGGGATATTTTTCGTCGACCGCCTTCATGTCGCGGACGGGGACGCCCTTGGCGAGGCCCCGCTGGTAGATCTCGTCCTTCAGCCTGGTTTGGAACGCATCGTTCCACTGGCTCTGGTCCTCGGGCAGTTCCATGTCGAGCAGGGTCTTGGCGACCTCGACCTCGCTGGGGTGGATCTCGCCCTGCATGCCTTCGCTCAGGCAGGCCATGTAGCTGATGGTGCGCTCCAGGAATTCCTGGGCCGGCGTGCTGGCCTTCGGGCCGCCGGCCATGCCGGACGGGCGCGTCCACTCCGGTCCGAACGCGGTCATCAACTGGGGATGGGTGCGCAGGGTGTGGTAGCCTTCCATGAAGGCCTCCATCGCCAGCTTCCAGTTGGTCGGCAGGATCGTGGAGCGCCACCACTCGATCTTGCATTCCTCGAGGTTGCGCGCGCTCAGCCGCTCGGCCACCGGCCCCAGGCATTCGAGCAGGGGCGAGGCATTGTCGTCGAAATTGATGAAAGCCGAGCCGCCCCAGAATTCGACGCGGCAAGGCTTCAGGTCGATTTCGGCCGCCTGCAGTGACTCCTCGCTGAAGATCTGCGGCGTAAGCACGAAGGTGTTCTTGCCGTCGATGTTCCAGCGCCAGCCGTGGAACGGGCAGGTGAAGCCCTGCGCCTCGCACTCGCCCCTGCCGCCGATGGCCAGCTTCACGCCGCGGTGGCGGCAGACGTTGTGGAAGGCCTTCACCCCGCTTTTGGTGCGGACGACGATCACCGACTTGTCGAGGATCTTGTATTCGACCCAGCAGCCGACCTCGGGGATTTCCTCCAGCCGGCAGGCCATCTGCCAGACGCGCGGCCACAGCCGTTCGCACTCCAGCTTGTAGAATTCCTCGTCGTAGTAGCGCTGGACCGGTATCTGCTCGGGATTGCTCACCCGATATGGAACCGAGTTGAGCGGTGGCCTCCCAATGTCGTTCATTATGGTTCTCTTCCGCTGGGGATTGGGTTCAGACGGTAATTTAATTCAGCGCCGCCGCGCGGTCGTGGAAAAATTGCAGTTTCGTCGGCGCATTGCAAATCGCCATATTTCGACGCGGCGTCGAATACGGAGCCCAAGGGCCGGCGACGTCCAGAATCACGTCGCGGCGGGGGACGGTTGCGACGCCCGGAATTCCTCGAATCGCATGCTCCGCCGGGGACGCCGGCGGAGCCAGGGTTCGTTCGATCAAGCCCTTGCGTAACGTGGCCTACTTCAGCTTTTCCAGGTCGGCCTTGGTGAGGCTGGTCACGTAGCCGTTCTGTCCGGCCGACAGCGTGCTCACCGGGATGTGCACGATGCGGCCGTCGTAGATGACGCCGACGGCCGCGACGGAGCCGTCCTTGGCCTTGTTGATGGAATCGACACGGCCGACCGACTTGCCGTCGGTGGTGCGGATCATCTCGCGGGCGGCGACCGTGACCGGCGCGCCGGCGGCGGCAGGCTCAGCGGCGACGGCGGAGGAAATCGAGAGCGCCGAAATGGCGGCGGAAAGGATCAATGACAGACGCATGAAGAGTAAGCTCCTAGGCTAATTTTGAGATTGGGACCCGCGAGGCGACGCGCGCACGCGCGGTCAGTCGGAGAACCCAGCGCGACTTAACGTTGCGCCGGGGGTGCATAATCAATAACCGGCGGATTTGCGTATCTGTCTGGAAACATTTGGCGACGCTTCACCAACTGGCGCTCCGGGCGCCTAGACCATCACCAGCTGAACCGGAGATTTGACCCTAGGATTGCAGGCATTGGCTTGGCGCTGGACCGAGTTCGCGCAAGGTAGGGCGCATGACGCGGCCCGCGACAGCCCTCGACGGTGAATACGACTACATAATCGTGGGCGCGGGATCGGCGGGCTGCGTCCTGGCCAATCGCCTGTCGGAGGACCCGCGCAACCGGGTGCTCCTGCTGGAGGCGGGCGGGCGGGACGACTGGGTCTGGTTCCACGTGCCAGTGGGCTATCTGTTCGCCATCGGCAATCCCCGGTCCGATTGGATGTTCGAGACCGAGCCGCAGGCCGGGCTGAATGGCCGGACGCTGAAATATCCGCGGGGCAAGGTGGTCGGAGGCTCCTCGGCGATCAACGCCATGATCTCCATGCGTGGCCAGGCCGCCGACTACGACCACTGGCGCCAGCTGGGCCTGGCCGGCTGGGGCTGGGACGACGTCGCGCCGGTGTTCCGGCGGCTGGACGATCACTTCCTGGGCGAGACCGAGCACCATGGCGCGGGCGGCGAGTGGCGGGTGGAGCAGCCTCGGGTGCGCTGGGCCGTGCTGGACGCCATCGCCCGCGCCGCCGTCGAGATGGGCGTGCCGGCCACCGACGATTTCAACACCGGCGACAACACCGGCGTCGGCCTCTTCCACGTGAACCAGAAGCGCGGCCTGCGCTGGTCGGCGGCGCGTGGGTTCCTGAAGCCGGCGCTGCGGCGGGCGAACCTGCGGCTGGAGACCGGCGTGCTGGTGGAGCGGGTGCTGTTCGAGGGCCTGCGGGCGCGCGGCGTGCGCTTCCGCCGCCACGGCGCGGTCTTTGAGGCGCGGGCGCGGGGCGAGGTGATCCTGGCGGCCGGCTCGATCGGCTCGGCCCAGATTCTGCAGCTGTCGGGGGTGGGGCCGGCCGAGGGCCTGATCCAGCACGGGGCGCCGGTGGTCCGCGACCGGCCGGGCGTCGGGCGGAACCTGCAGGACCACCTGCAACAGCGGTCGATCTACAAGGTGCGCGGCGTGAAGACGCTGAACGAGACCTACCACTCGCTGTTCCGGCGCGGGTTGATGGGCCTGGAATACGCGCTGCTGCAGCGTGGGCCGCTGACCATGGCGCCCTCGCAGCTGGGCATCTTCACCACCTCGTCGCCCGACCACGAGCGGGCCAATATCCAGTTCCACGTCCAGCCCCTGTCGCTCGACCGGTTCGGCGAGCCGTTGCACCGGTTCCCGGCGGTGACGGTGGCGGCCTGCAACCTGCGGCCGACGTCGCGGGGCGAGGTGCGCCTGCGCTCGGCAGATCCCACCGCGGCGCCGGTGATCGCGCCCAACTACCTGGCCACGGCGGAGGACCGCCGCGTCGCCGCCGACGCGATCCGCGTGACGCGGCGGTTGATGCGGCAACCGGCGCTCGCCGCCTTCCGGCCGGAGGAATACCTGCCGGGGCCGGGGGTCGGCGACGACGAGGCGGCGCTGGCCCAGGCGGCGGGCGACATCGGCACGACCATCTTCCATCCCGTGGGGACGGCGAAGATGGGGCTGGCGTCGGATCCCCACGCGGTGGTGGACGGGCGGCTGCGGGTGATGGGCGTGGAGGGCCTGCGGGTCATCGACGCCTCGGTGATGCCGACCATCACGTCCGGCAACACCAACACGCCGACCATCATGATCGCCGACCGGGGCGCCCGTTTCGTCCTGGAGGACGGGCGGGGCTAGTCAGGACGGCAGGAGAGCGGCGTCCCGCGCCTCCAGCCGGGCCCTGATGTCGGCCGCCCGCGCGCGGGTCAGGCTGTAGCCGCGCAGGCAGGCCAGGCCCAGAAGGTTCAGACTGACGGGCCCCGCCGCATAGACCAGCACCAGGGCGTCGATGGCGCCCGGGGCGTTGTGCTTCCCAAGCTGCGGGTCATAGCCTACCCGCGAGAGCAGGCCGAAGGCCAGGAAGACGGCAAGGCCGGCCGCGACCTTCGACGTCAGGGTGACCATGGCGTAGAGCAGCGCGCTCTGCTCCTTGCCCTGCTGCAGCCGGATCTCCTCGGCGACGTCGGCGGTCATGGCCCGCGTCATGACGTTGCAGCCCGAGAACATGGTTCCCGCGAAGATCGAGGCCATCAGGAACAGCCCGACCTCGCCGTGCGGGGTGAAGGCCATCAGGAGGTAGGAGAGCGCATTGCCGGCGGCCGCGACCATCAGGGCCCGGTGCTTGCTGATCCGGGTGGCCAGCCATGCGATGGCCGGCGCGCCCACGAAGCCGGCGCCCAGGTTGCCCAGCAGCAGGAGGTTGGTCGAGGCGGAACTGAACCCCAGGGCGTCGCGGGTAAAGAAGATATAGACCGCCGCGGCCCAGTTGCCGGCCAGCTGGATGACCAGATCCTGGAGCAGGATTCGGCGCATGTTGGGATGGGTGACGAGTTCGAGGTAGTCGCGGAACCGGAAGCGCGGTCCGGCGGTCTCCTCGACGACCCGCTCGGGGGTCCTGGCGACCACCAGCCCCACGGCGAGCGGGACCAGCAGCACCACGTACCAGAGCATGCCGCGCACGCTGTCGGCGTCGCTGTACCCCAGCTTCGACATGACCGCCGGGATGATCACCACGCTGAGCGCGCCCGCGACGCCGACGAAGGCCATCAGGCCGAACAGCCGTGCGCGTTCGTCGTAGGTCCTGGCCAGGGTCGAGGCCCAGGCCGCGTGGGCCAGCGTCAGGATCGAGGCGCCCAGGTACATCACCAGGAGCCAGACGACGAGGTAGCCCGCGCCCGCGCCCTTGCTGGCGCTGAGCAGCATGTAGAGGCCGAGCATCAGGATCGGCGCGCCGGCCATCATCCACATCCGGTAGCGGCCGAAGCGGCTGCGGGTGCGGTCCATGCCCAGCCCCAGGACCATCTCGAGCGGCACGTCGATCAGCCGCACCGTCCCGAAGGCGGCGGCCACGGCGGCGAGCGGCAGGCCGATGTTGGCCGCGAAGAAGGCCGGCATGTGGATGGAGACGGAGATCCCCATGGCCATCAGCGGCAGGCTGGTCGCGCTGAAGGCCAGGCTGGTGGCCAGCGGCAGGCGTGCGTCCTTGGCTTTGGCCCCGGCCATCGTCTCCCCCCTCTTGCGACCGCGCCTCTCGCCGGGCGCGGTTTCGTCATCCTGGCCGAGCGCCGGGGCGCTCAGCCGCCCGGCAGGTGGTCGCGCCGGGCGAGTTCGGCGAAGGCCTCGTCCATGGCCTCGCGGCGCCGTTGATAGCCCTTATCAACGGACAGGCCGTGGGTGATGACGTAGGGCCGGCCCTGGACGATGGCGTCGATCACCGGCTCGGCGGCCGCGTCGCCGGTGGTGATGTCGGAGGGGTAGGCGGCCATCTCCGCGGCGATCGCCGTCATGTGGGACATCATGTCCGGGTGCAGCTGGACCGGTTCCAGGCCATCGGCGCGGGGCGGGGACATCATGCCGCTGGGGAAGATCACCGTGGTCCCGATGCCCTCGGGGCCGAGCTCGAGGTCCAGCGTCTCGCCCAGCGAGGTGACCGCGGCCTTGGCGACCCGGTAGGGGCCCTGGAAGCGGCCCGGCTGCAGGGCCGCGGCCGAGGCGGTGATGGTGATTCGCCGCAGTCCCTTGGTCTCGCGCATCAGCGGCAGGAAGGCCTGGACGGTGGCCATCGTGCCAACGACCATCAGTTCGAATCCTTCCCGCCATTGATCGGGGGTCATGGATTCAGCGGGTCCCATGGCGCTGCCGCCCACGTGGGCGCAGAGCACGTTGCAGGCCCCGTATGTCGTCCGGACCTGGTCGGCCGCGGCCCGCAGCGTTGCGTGGTCCAGGACGTTGGCGGCGCAGGCGATCGCCTCACGGCCCTCGGCCCGCAGCTCGGCGGCGAGCGCCTCGGCGGCCGCGTGATCGACGTCGAGGATCGCCACGCGCATCCCCTGGGCCGCCAGCCTGCGCACAAGGCCCTGGCCGAGCCCCGCGCCCCGCCCGGCGCCTCCGGTCACCACGGCGACGCCGCCGCGCAATACAGTCCTGTCCGTTGTCATTCACGTCCCTTTTCGCTGGGGCTTCCTGGATTCCCGGCCCCATAGGTCCATCGACCGGCGGCGCGGGCAAGGGCCATGTCCCATCGCACGCGGGTTTGCTGACAGGACCGTTCATCGCGAGTTCAGCGCCGGCGCCGGCAACCTCCCGCCGGCGCCTTTGAGGAGCGTTGCGGACATGACCAAGCCAAGCGCGCCTCCAAAGCCCACCGCCTCGGTCTGGGCCAAATGCCTGCTGGCGGGCAGCAGCGCCTTCGCGCTGGGGGCGCTGGCGCTTCTCGTCCTGCTCGTCGTGCGGGGCTACACGCCGGTCTAGGGCGGCGGCGGACGCCGGCACGGGCCAATTGCAAACCTCCAATAGGCGGCGTTTAGTGTTCGAAACCTAACGCAGGGAGGCGTGAATGACCTTGGCTGAAGCGGATCGTCCGGAGACCGTCGCGAAGCCCCGCCCGCGGTTTTCGCCAAAGGTCGAGCCCTATCCCCTGCGGCTGCCGGCCGGAAAATCGTTCGGCCCGGTGATCGCGGTGACGCGGGGGCTGACCGGCGACCTCTATGTCCTGCATCAGCCCAACTGGCAGCTCGGTCCGGGCGACGACATCGCCGACCGTCTGGGGCCGGTGGCCCGATTCAGCCCGAGCGGCGAGTTCATCGAGGCCTGGGGCGGCGACGACCACGTGCCCGCCGTCGACGGCGTGTCGCAATGGCCGGCCGGCAACGACGGGCTGGATTGCGATGGCGAGGGCAATCTGTGGCTGTTCGGCTGGGCGGAGGGCGACGGCGCGGTGCTGAAGTTCTCGCCGACCGGAGAGCTCCTGCTGCGGATCGGCCAGCGCGGCCGCATCGGCGATGACGACGACACCCAGTTCCTCGACCGGCCGACCTCCTGCTACCACAACATCAAGACCCGCGAGGTCTTCGTCTCCGACGGCTACGGCAACCACCGGGTCATCGCCTTCAATTCCGACACCGGCGCCTTCACCCGGATGTGGGGCGCCTATGGCAAGAAGCCGTCCACGGTGTCCGAGGACGAGACCTACGGCAGTCCCGTCCACAAGGTCGCCGCTGGCCCCGACGGCCACATCTATGTCTGCGACCGCCTGAAGGGCCGGGTCCAGGAGTTCGAGCTGATCCCGGGCGGCGCGCGGTTCCTGCGCGAGGCGGTGATCGCGCCCGGCACCGGATCCCACGGCTCGGCCTTCGACCTGGTGTTCACCCACGACGGCAAGTTCATCCTGGTGGCGGACGGCTCCAACAACCGCGTCTGGACCATCGACCTGGCAAGCTTCGCCGTGCTCGGCTGGGTCAGCACCAAGCCGGCATGGGAGGGCGAAGACAACCGCCCGGCCGAGCAGGGCCTGCTGCACCGCTTCGCCATCGAGCCCAACGGCGACCTGCTGCTAGCCTGCACCTATGGCCTCAGGCTGATGAAGTACGTCGGCCTGGGCTGAGCGCGGTCAGCGCTGCTTGATGACGGGGATCGGCGGCGGGGGAACCGGCGCGTCGGCGACGCGGCGGGCCCGCATGCCGCCACCCTCGGGCGTCTCCTCGCGGAACTGGCGCGCGCGGCCCAGCCGGGCGTTGCACGCAGGACAGCGCACGGCGTCCTCGTCGGCGAGCTCCGGGGAGACCTCGAAGGTCTCGCCGCAGGGCTTGCATTTCCATCGCTCGACCGGCTTCGGCTTGGGCGGTGGATTCTTGAGGCTCAGGATCGCCCGCTTCGGCCGATCGCTCATCTCCATGCTCCGAAGCGCGCCTGGCCGGCGCGGTGGGAGCGACGCATGGCCGCCGCTCCCGCGTCTGTCAACGCGCCGAGGTGATTCTTTCTTACGCCGCGGCCCTGGCGGCGAGCGCCCGACGCTGGGGTTTCCGCGTTCCGGAAGGCGTCCGCCGGGGGCGTCAGGGACTCGTTAAGCACCTTCGTTGACCCGGAATTCACGGCCTTCGGGGCATGAAGCCGTGTGGATCGTGAAGCCCAATGAGTGTTGCGGAAATTGGCTCCGCGGCGGCCGCGGCGGTGTCCGGTGGCCCAGGCGGCCTGACCGCCGCGCTGGCCGTGATGGCCAAGCCCACCAACAGCGCCACCTTGGGCGCCCAGCTGGACGCCTATGGTGCCCTGGCGGGCCGCTGGCGCGCCGCGCAGGGTGGCGAGCGGACGTCGATCGCCCAGGCGCTTACCGAATCACCCTTCGGCCGCCGGGTCCACGCCACCCTGGACGCCTATACGCGCGCCGCCTGGGCCGGCCCCGAGGCGGTGCCGCCCGCCCCGGAGATCCGCGCGCTCAAGGCGTTCGACGACCTGGATGGCGCCGACCAGCAGATCGTCGCTTTCATGCAGGGCGGCCAGGCGGGTGAGCAGCCGGCCAGCGTCGGGGCCTACCGGGCGCGTCTGCAATCCGACGTCGACGCCGCCAAGGCCGCCGACGTTCCGCCGCCCCGCCGCCCCGACAGCGTCACCCTGTCGGACGACGCCCAGGCGCGCCTGGCGGGCCAGACGCCGGCCGCCGCCGCCGGTCCGCCGCCCGTCCAGCCCCGCACCCGCGAGATGGCCGCCGCCCTGGCCGCCTACGCCAAGGCCGTGGGGTAGGGCGGAGCCAGGGGCCCAGGCCCTGGCTGAAGGCGGGTGGGCTACATCTCCCCGATCAGCCTCGCTGACCGCTCCCGGGCGGGCGGGCATAGCCGCATCGACCTCCGTGCGCCCCGTGACGCGCAGATTCCCCTATGAGGAGAATCCGGATGTGCGGCCCCCCCATCATGGTTAATTCCAAACTTGGCTTTCGGGGGAAAGATGATGCGCACGAAACTGATGATCGCGGCCGCGGTGCTGGCCATGGCCGGGCAGGCCCAGGCGGCCAACCTGATCGTCAACGGCGAGTTCAGCACCAACACCCTGCCGGCGCTCGGGATCGAGGCGCGCACGGGCCTGGCCTATGTTGGCGCCGAGATCGATTCCCATTTCCTCTACGACGGCGCCATCACCGGATGGTCGTCGCCCTCGGTCGCCCCGGACCATACCAACGGCTACAACCTCTATTTCTTTGACGGGGCCACGGCCACGTCCGGCAACGCCGTCTCGCGGTATCCGGGCGAGGACCAGCACCCGAACAGCAACTTCACGGCCCGGGCGGGCGGCGGCGCGTTCGTGGTGCTGGACGCCGATCCCACCTTCACGAGCCCCCTGCAACAGACCGTAGGCGGGCTGACGGTCGGCCAGTCCTACCTGCTGAGCTTCTGGTGGGCGGCGGGCGAGCTCTCCAACCGCACCGGCTACCAGACCAGCCAGCTGACCGGCACGTTCGGCGGCGACGCGTTCGCCACCTCCACCTTCTTCAACAGCCACCCGATCGGCAGCCCGACGCAGAACCTGCCCGGCGACTTCTCCGGCTGGCATCAGGTGAGCTTCAATTTCACCGCCCACACCACCAGCCAGGTCCTCTCGTTCCTGGCGGTGGGCTCGCCGGCCGGAAACCTGCCGCCGGTCGCGTTCCTGGACGGTGTCTCGCTGACCCGGGTTCCGGAGCCGGGCGTCTGGGCGCTGATGCTGATGGGTTTCGCGGGGCTGGGCGTGGCGCTCCGCCGCCGCCGGCGTGTCGCGGCCGCCTGAGCGGGACGTTCTTCCGCTTCCCATTTGAGCGGCCAGGCGCGATGACGGCCGCATGATGGGAAGCCTCTCCGACTTCGCCCTGGCGGTCCTGCGGCTGGCGGTATGGCTTGGCCTGCTGGCCGCGATCTTCGCACCGCTGGAGCGGGTCTTCGCGCTTCGCCGGCAGAGTGGGCGGCTGCGCCACGCGCCGGCCGATATCGGCTTCTACTTCCTGAACAGCCTGCTGCCGGTGGCCATCCTGGCGCCGCCCTTCGGGCTGCTGGCCGCGGGTCTGCGCCAGGTGACGCCCGAAGCCTATGTATCGGCGGCGGCCGGGCTGCCCATCTGGGCCAGGCTGGCGGCCGGCCTGCTGGTCAGCGAGATCGGCGGCTACTGGGGCCACCGCCTGTGCCACGAGGTTCCCCCGCTCTGGCGCTTCCATGTCCTTCACCACGCGCCGGACCACGTGGACTGGCTGATCAGCTCCCGCGCCCATCCGGTGGACCAGGTGTTCGAGAAGTTCTGCGCGCTCACCCCGCTCTATGTCCTTGGCCTGGTCCAGCCGACGCCCCAGGGCCTGGGCCTCGCCGCCTGGATCGCCATCTTCGGCACGATCTGGGGTTTCTTCGTGCACGCCAATGTGCGCTGGCGGCTGGGCCTGCTGGAACAGTTGGTCTCGACGCCGGCCTTCCACCATTGGCACCACACCGCCTGCGAGAACCGGGACCATAACTACGCGGCGCTGTTTCCCATGGTCGACCGGCTGTTCGGCACCCACTACCTGCCGCGCCACTGGCCGGCCGCCTATGGCGTGGACGCGCCGCAGCCGGACACCATGGCCGAGCAGCTGCTGCGCCCGCTCGGCCTCGGCCCCCGCGCGTGACATCCATGCGGCTGGGCCACCGGGCGCGGCGGGGTTTTTCGTGGCCCTGCCCGGGCGCCCATGTAGGATGGGCGCAATGGCCGTGACCCCTCCTGACTACGCCGGGCTGAAGACCCGCATCGCGGCCAACCTTGCGGCGTTTCCCCGCCGGGAGATCGACCCCGCGGGCCTGCGGCAGGCCGCCGTGGCAATCGTGGTCTCGCCGTTTCGCGGCCGCGCCACCTTCCTCCTGACCCGCCGGGCGCTGACCATGCGCCGCAACGCCGGCAACTTCGCCCTGCCAGGGGGCAACTTCGAGCCCGGCGAGGACATGTTCGATGCCGCCCGGCGCGAGACCTTCGAGGAACTCGGGGTGACCCTCGGCCGTGACGCGGCCGTGGGCCGCCTGGACGACTTCCAGACCCTGGCGGGACACCGGGTGACCCCGGTGGTGTTCTGGTCGGATAACGTGCTGAAGCTTGTCCCCGATCCTGTGGAGGTCCATCGGGCCTGGCGCATTCCGCTGGCCGAGCTCGACCATCCGCAGTCCCCCCGTCGCCTGACGCACGGCGACAGCGACAAGCAGATCCTGCAGATGCGGGTGCGCGGCCAGTGGATCAATGCGCCCACGGCGGCCTGGCTCTGGCAGTTCCGGGAAGTGGCGCTGCACGGCCGGGCGAGCCGCCTGGACGACGTCGGCCAGCCCGCTTTCACGCGGAATTAGCGGCGCATCGAGGAATCGCCGCGCCGGGCCTGGCTGTTGAGCACGCCCGCGGTGTGCCGGGCGTCGTCTTCGGACAGGCCGGTCTGGGGGACGGTGGCGATCACCGCGGGATTGCCGGTCCACAGTTCGAAGACCGTCCAGCCCGTCGCGTCGGGGCGCACCGCGAATCGGTCGGCTTTGCGTTCGTCAGGCATGGCGGCGGAGCTTGCCCGCTCCCGTCCCGTTCGCCAATCCGTCAGGACGCGAGAACTGCCTATTGCCTGCCCGGGAGCCTTGCCTCAGGTTCGCCGCAACATCCGGGGGGAGTTTGCGTTGGCGTCGTCGGAGCCGTCAGGGAGGCGAGGGGAAGACAGCCCGCTGCTCCGCGCCTTCCTGGAGAAGCGGGAGAACCTGCTGCTGTTTCTGGCGGCCCGCACGCGCTCCATGGCCGCCGCCGAGGACCTGGTCCAGGACCTGTACCTGAAGCTCGCGACGCTCGACGCCGGCGCCGAGGTGCGTTCGCCCACGGCGCTGCTCTACCGCATGGCCTCCAATCTGCTGATCGACCAGGTGCGCAGCGAGCAGCGCGGCTCGCGGCGCAACGCCCAGTGGCGGCTGGACACGCGGGCGATCCTGGGCGGCGAGGACGTCCATGAGGAGCCGGCCGCCGACGAGCAGATCCTGGCCAGGGAACGGGTGCGGCTGCTGGCCGAGGCGACCCAGGCCCTGCCGCCGCAGATGGGCCGGGCGTTCCGGCTGCACAAGCTGGAGGGGCTGAGCCAGGCCCAGACCGCCGAGGCCATGGGCATCTCGCGCAAGATGGTCGAGGCCCATATCGCCGCCGCGATCAAGCAGCTTGCGCAGAGGCTGCGGTCATGAGCGTCGGTGAATCTTTCGTTACACCTAGGGGGCGGGCGATTCGGCGCCGTCTCAGTTCCTGTTCAGCGCCCTGGGCGCAGCAGGCAAGCCGATGACCAGCATTGCGGAGCAACAGGAAGACCGGGCCGTCACCGAGGCCGGCGCCTGGCTTGCGCGCCTGCAGCGCGATGACGTCGGCGAGGACGACGGCCTGGCGTTCGAGGCCTGGCTGGCGGCCGCGCCGGCCAACCGCTCAGCCTATGTCCAGTCGCTCGGCGTCTGGCATGAATACGCGGCTGGGGCCGAGGAGGTCACCGCCGAACTGGCCCGCCAGGCAGACCGCCCGCGCCCGCTCAGCCGGCGCTGGGTCACGGGAATCGGCGGCCTGGCCATCGCCGCCGGCCTGGCGATCGCGATCCTTCCGGGCGTCCTGTCGCAAACGGCCAGCCAGAGCTTCGTCACCGGCAAGGGTCAGCACCAGCGGGTGCGGCTCGAGGACGGCTCGGTCATCGACCTCAACGCCGAGACCCGCCTGAAGGTGAGCTTCGTCCGCTCGGAGCGGAAGGTGGTGATGGCCGAGGGTGAGGCGATCTTCGATGTGGCGCCGGACAAGGCCCGGCCGTTCACCGTCGCCGCGGCCGGCCGGACGGTGCGGGTCGTCGGGACCCAGTTCGATGTCCGCAGCCGCCAGGGCGAGCTCACGGTCACCGTGGCGCGGGGCAAGGTGGAGGTGCGGCCTGGCGTCGCAACGGGCCACGACTATCTGCTCACCCCGGGCCAGCGACTGGCCGTCGGCGCCACCGGCGTGGAGGACCTGCGCGTGGTCGATCCGCAGGAGGCGTTCGGCTGGCGGATAGGGCGGCTGGTCTACCGCAACCAGGCGCTTTCCGTGGTGGTGGCCGACCTCAACCGGCAGTTCGTCGAGCAGACCGAGATCGGCGATCCGGAACTGGGCGCGATCCCGATCACCGGGGTGATCGTCCTGGACGATCCGCGCGCGGTCATGGCGCGTCTGTCCTTGATGCTCCCCATAAGATCGGTACCCTCCGACCGGGGGCTGTTGCTTCTCAAGAAGTAACGCCGAACGGCAGGGCGGAACGGGCCATCCTCAAGAGTAGTCGAGTCGCGGCCGGCGTCGCTGGGGCCGTTGTGGCGCTGGGCGTGGGCCATGCCGCCGCCGCGGCGCCTGTGCGCATCCAGTTCCATATCGCGCCGCAGCCCTATTCCGAGGCGCTGCTCGACATCGCCCAGCAGGCCAACGTCACCCTGATCGGGGCCGGCGCGTGCACCGGGCTCTCGGCCCGGCGCCTGGACGCGACGGCGACGCTGGAGGAGGCGCTGGGCGAACTGCTCGCCGGCGCGCCCTGCGCCTGGAAGGTGATCGCGCCGGGCGCCGTGGAAATCTCGCCCCTGGCGCTGACGTTGGCCGCCCGCCCCGCCCCGCCGGTGACCGTCACCGAACTCCTGGTCACCGCCACCCGGCGCAACCGCGACCCGCGCCAGCTGGCCGTCGCGGTCACGGCGATTCCCCGCACCCAGCTGGAAGCGACAGGGGCGACGGACGCCGACGACGCGGCGGGCCAGTTCGCCGGCGTGCTGGCGACCAACCTTGGGCCCGGCCGCAACAAGCTGTTGCTCAGGGGCCTGTCGGACGGCGCCTTCACCGGCCGGGCGCGCTCGACGGTGGCCACCTACCTCGATGACCTGCCGCTCAACTACAACGCGCCCGATCCCGACCTGCGGCTGGCGGACGTGGAGCGGGTAGAGGTGGCGCGCGGGCCGCAGGGCGCGCTCTATGGCGCGGGATCGCTGAGCGGCGTCTACCGGATCGTCACGCGCAAGCCGGACCTGCTGCGCTACGCCGCCGGCGCGCGCGCCTCGGGCGCGCTGACCGAGGACGGGGCGCCCAGCGCCAGCATCGAGGGCTACGCCAGCGCGCCGCTGTGGGGCGTGGCGGGGATCCGGCTCTCGGCCTACAGCGAGGTCCAGGGCGGCTACCTCGACGACATCGGCCAGCACCGCAAGAACGTCGACCGCACCGAGCGTCGCGGCGGCCGGGTGACGCTGCTGCTGCAGCCGGGCGAGGCCTGGAGCGCGAGCCTGACGGCGGGCGGCCAGCACCTGCGCTCGGACGACACCCACTACACCTCGCCAGGCCTGGGCCTGAACCGCTCGGTGCGGATTCCGGAGCCGCACGTCAACGACATCGGTTTCGTCACCGGAACCCTGAAATACTCCTGGGGATGGGGCGAGCTCGCCTCGTCCACCGGCTATGTGCGGCACGCGTATGGCAGCCTCTATGACGGGACCGCGGTCCAGACCGCCTATACTGCCCTGGCCCAGACGTCGGCCTATTCGGAGCGCACCCGGACCAAGATGTTCGTGCAGGACCTGGTGCTGACCTCGCGCGGCGCCGGCCGTTTCGAATGGTTGGCGGGGCTCTATGGGTCCGACACCACGGTGGATTCCCCGACCCAGTTCCTGGCCCAGGTCCCGCGCGCGCCGAACGTGCCGGTCTATGGCGACGACCGCAGCGACCACATCCGCGAGTTGGCGGCCTATGGGGAGGCGTCCTACGAGATCGCGCCCTTGTGGACGCTGGCCGTGGGCGCGCGGGTCTTCGACATCCACTCACGGACCCGCTCGAGGGTCGATTCCGAGCAGTTCGCGCCGCGAACCCTCGATCGCGGCTCCGGGCTCAGCGGGGTGTCGCCGAAGGTTTCGCTGCAGCGGACGTTCGGCGCCGACAACCTGCTCTATGCGGTGGTCTCGGAAGGCTACCGGGCGGGCGGGATCAACTCTGGCGGCGCCCAGCCGCTGCCCGCCATACGCGAGACCTATCGGCCCGACCGGCTGCTGAACTTCGAACTCGGGCTGAAGATGGAGGCCCTGGAGCGGCGCCTGTCGCTGAATTCCGCCCTGTTCTATGACGTGTGGAAGGACATCCAGACCGATCAGTTCCGCCCCTCGGGTATCGCCTACACCACCAACGTCGGCGACGCCCGGATCCTGGGGCTGGAGACCGAGTTCACCTACCATGCCGGCCACGGCCTGACCGCGCAGCTCGACGGCCGCCTCTCCAGGACCCGGACCAGCCACGTCAATCCCGACTTCGCGGCCCAGCTGGTCGATGGCCTGCCCGGCGCGCCGGCCGTCTCCGGCGGGGCGCTTCTGAGCTACGAGCGGCCGCTGTTCGGCGACTGGCTGCTGCGGCTGGTGGGCGAGGCCAACTACGTGGGCCGCTCGCGGGTCACCTTCGACGCCAGCTTTCCGAAGATGGGCGGCTATGTGCGCACCAAGCTGTTGGCGGAGGCCAGCCGCGGGAACCTGGGACTGCAGGTCTTCCTGAGCAATCCGCTGAATGCGTTCAACGACACCTTCGCCTTTGGAAACCCGTTCAATCCCAGCCAGATCCGGCAGATCACGCCGCAGCGGCCGCGGACCGTCGGCATGACGCTGTTCGCGGCCTACTGAGTTTTTTCGCCACGACCTAGGGATGGCGCCCGCCTGCGACGTCTACCCGCGACCGCCGACTTCTGGAGAGGCGTAGGTCGCATGAAGCCGGCGCGGGCTGACCCCCGCGCCCTAAGTCAAACGTGGCGCGTCCCGAGCCCATCGCGCCGCCGATGGCCGAACGCGGCCCTGGCGTGGAGAGACGTCCAGGGCCGCGCTTCGCCCCGTGCGGGGACCCGTGCGAGCGGGCGATTTGGCCCCGCCCCCTTATGATGCTAAGCTATGCCCGTTGATCGCGCGGTCGGCTCGGGCCGCGTAAGGCGCATCGTCGCCGAGTCATCAATGCGCGCCGGCTAACTCCAGTCGTCGGGGCGCGAGCTAACGCCCCGGCCCGCGGACGTCACACCCGGGCCGGGGCCCCTCGCTTTCCGCCGCCGCTGACCTCAACATGCGCCGATGCGACACGCCCTGCATCGCCATCCCGACACCCCCTGCGCCGCCGTGAGCGGCATGGCGGTCGAGGTCTCGCGCCCGGAGCCGGGACGCCTGGCCCTGAGGTATGTCCTCAGCGGGGTGACCGACGCCCTCGTCCTGCCGCCGGCCCTGTCCGGCCGCGCGGACGGCCTGTGGCGGCATACCTGTTTCGAGGCATTCGTCCGCCCGCAGTCCGCGCAAGGTTATCGGGAACTCAACATGGCCACGGGCCAATGGGCCGCCTATCGGTTCGACGGCTATCGGGCAGGCATGGCGAACGCCGACCTGGGCCCGCCGGACATCGGGATCGAGCGGGAGGGCGCGGGCCAGTTCTCCTGCGCGGGCGTCTGGGACCTGGACCTGCCGGCGAACGCCGCCTGGCGGGTCGGGGCGGCCGTGGTGATCGAGGAGGCGGGGGGGCGGATTTCCTACTGGGCGCTCGCCCATCCGCTAGGAAAGCCGGACTTCCATCACGCCGATGGCCTTGTGCTCGAACTTCCAGCACCCTTGGCGCCATGAGATTCGGCCTCGATCAGCTCCTGGCGGAGCCCGAACTGCGCAAGCCCCTGGCGGGCCGGCGCGTCGCCCTGCTCGCCCATCCGGCCTCGGTGACCGAGGGCCTCGACCACGCGCTGGACGCATTGGCCGGCTGCGCCGACCTGACGCTCAGCGCGGCGTTCGGCCCGCAGCATGGTCTGCGCGGCGACAAGCAGGACAACATGGTCGAGAGCCCGGACTTCAACGACCCGGTCCTGGGAATTCCGGTGTTCAGCCTCTACGGCGAGGTCCGCGCGCCCACCGATGCGATGATGCAGACCTTCGACGTGCTGCTGGTCGACCTGCAGGACCTGGGCTGCCGCATCTACACCTTCGTCACCACGCTCCGCTACGTGCTGGAGGCCGCCGCCCGCCACGGCAAGGCGGTCTGGGTGCTGGACCGGCCCAATCCCGTGGGCCGTCCCGTCGAGGGCCTGACGCTGCGCCCGGGCTGGGAAAGCTTCGTGGGCGCCGGGCCGCTGCCCATGCGCCATGGCCTCACCCTGGGCGAACTCGGCCGATGGTTCATCGCCACGCTGAAGCTGGACGTCGACTACCGGGTGATCGAGATGGCAGGCTGGTCGCCCGAGGCCGCGCCCGGGTTCGGCTGGCCGCTTGGCGAGCGGGCCTGGGTCAACCCCAGCCCCAACGCCCCCAACCTCGGGATGGCCAGGGCCTACGCCGGCACGGTGATGCTGGAGGGGACGACGCTCTCGGAAGGGCGCGGGACGACCCGTCCGCTGGAGCTGTTCGGGGCGCCCGACATCGACGCGCGCGCCGTGCTGGGCGAGATGCGCCGCCTCGCGCCCCAATGGCTCGAGGGGTGCCGGCTGCGCGACTGCTGGTTCGAACCCACCTTCCACAAGCATCTGGGGCAGTTGTGCGCGGGCCTGATGATCCATGCCGAGGGCCCGGCCTACGGCCACCACGCCTTCCGGCCCTGGCGGCTGCAGGCGCTGGGCTTCAAGGCGATCCGCGGCCTCCACCCGGATTACGACCTGTGGCGCGACTTCGCCTACGAGTACGAGATCGGCAAGCTGGCGATCGACGTGATCAACGGCGGGCCGGCCCTGCGCGAGTGGGTCGATGATCCGGCCGCGGAGCCGGGCGACTTGGAATCGCTTACGGCCCCGGACGAACTGGCATGGCGGGCGGAACGGCAGGGCCATCTGATCTATTGAGCAGCTAGGGGCGGCGGGATCGGATATCCGAGGCCGACCCGTGGAGCGAGCCATGCGCCTTCTGCTGAACGTCCTTTGGTTCATCTTCGGGGGCTGGATATCCGGCACGGCCTGGGTGCTGGCCGGCGTGATCCTGGCGGTCACCGTCATCGGCCTGCCCTGGACGCCGGCCGCCTTCCGCATCGCCGGGTTCAGCTACTGGCCATTCGGGCGCGAGGTGGTCGACCGCGAACCGGGGGTGGCCAGCGGCTGCCTGAACGTCCTGTGGCTGCTGCTGGCCGGCTGGTGGCTGGCGCTGCACCACGTCCTCCTGGCCGCGGCGCTGGCCGTGACCATAATCGGCATCCCGTTCGCCTGGCAGCACGTGAAGCTCGCCATCCTGTCCCTGGCCCCGGTGGGCAAGGCGGTCGTCGAGGTCTGATCAACCCTGGGCGCGGTGTCGCGGCGCCTCGGCGGGGTTCGTCTGCGCAGCGCCCGCCTGGGCGGTCCTGGCGCGCAGCATGGCCTCCATCTCGGCGGCCGGCATGGGCCTGGCGAACCAGTAGCCCTGCATCCGGTCGCAGCCGGCGGCGCGCAGGAACAGCGCCTGGGCCTCGTCCTCGACGCCCTCGGCGACGATCCGCACGCCCAGCGCGCGGGCGGCGTGGAGCATGGAGGTGACCAGCTTGGCGACCCGCCCGTCGCGCGCCACGTCGGCGATCAGCGAGCGGTCCAGCTTCACCGTCTGGATCGGCAGGTGCATGAGCGCGCGCAGGTTCGAATAGCCGATCCCGAAATCGTCAAGCGCCACCCACACGCCCTTGGCGTTCAGCCGCTCGATGTGCCGGCGGGAGAGGGCCAGGTCCTGCAAAAGGAAGGTCTCGGTGATCTCGACGGTCAGGGCCGTGGCCGGTAGCTCCGTCCGGGCCAGCCGCCCGATCAGCTTGCGCGAGAAGGCGGGGTCCAAGAGGTCGCGCGGGGAGACGTTGCACGATACCTGGTCGATCAAGCCCTCGGCCACCCAGGGCGCGGCGTGGGCGCAGGCCGTGTGGAACACCGCCTCGTCGACGCGGCCGATCAGACCAAGCTCCTCGGCCATGGGGACGAATGCGGCCGGCGGGAGCAGGCCGTGCTCGGGATGGCGCCAGCGGGCCAGAACCTCGACGCCGATGATGCGGCTGTCCGTGGAGTCGACCACCGGCTGGAACCAGGGCTCGATCTCGCCGGACGGGATCGCGCGGCGCAGTTCGTCCTCCAGGGTCGCGCGGCGCTGGGATTCAGACCTCAGCTCGGCGTCGAATGCCGACCAGCGGCGGCCCCCGAGGATCTTGGCGCGGTAGAGGGCCATGTCGGCGCAACGCTGCAACTCCCCCGCGTCGCCCGCGTCGCCCGGAAACACCGCGATGCCCACCGAGGCCCCGGGCGAGACCGTCCGGCCGTAGATCTGGTGCGGGGCCGCCAGCCGGCTCAGCAGCCGCTGGGCGCGGCGCGAAATGTCGAAACCGTCGGAGATCAGGGCGAATTCGTCGCCGCCCAGCCTCGCCGCCAGCTCCAGCGGATCGGCGTCGGACCTGAGCCGCTCGCCGATCTCGGCCAGGAAGAGATCGCCGGCGTGGTGGCCCAACGTATCGTTCAGGTGCTTGAAGTGGTCCAGGTCGATCACATAGAGCGCCACCGAGCGGCCGACCGCCCTGGCGCGCTCAAGACGCTCGCAGAGGGTGGCCGTGAAGGCCCCGCGGTTGACTAGGCCGGTGAGGGAATCGGTCTGGGCCAGGCGAAGCGTCAGCTCGCGCTCGGCCTCGAGCGCGGCGATCCGCGCCGTGAGACCCGCGATTTGGCCGGTGGGATCGAACACGTGCGCGGGGGCCCTCGGTCTGCGGACCGCGATATTGCCCCAACGAGGCGAAGGCCCCGTTAAGCGACATGCCTAACAATTGCTATGCCGGCGCGGGCTCCGCGGCCGGTTCCTCGATCTGGTTCTCCCACCTGGCGACGACGGCGGAGGCCACCGAGTTGCCGACCACGTTGGTGGCCGAGCGGCCCATGTCCAGCAGGTGGTCGACGGCCAGGATCAGCAGCAGTCCGGCCTCCGGCAGGTGGAAGTAGGGCAGGGTGGCGGCGATCACCACCAGGGAGGCCCTGGGCACGCCGGCGATGCCCTTGGAGGTGATCATCAGCATCAGCAGCATGGTGATCTGCTGTCCGATCGACAGGTGGACGCCATAGACCTGGGCGATGAACATGGTCGCGAAGGTGCAGTACATCATCGACCCGTCGAGGTTGAACGAATAACCTAGCGGCAGCACGAAGCTCGCCACCTTGCGGCTGACCCCCCAGCGCTGGATTTCCTCCAGGGTCTTCGGATAGGCGGCCTCCGACGACGCGGTGGAGAAGGCCAGCAGCACCGGCGCGCGGATCGCGCCCACCAGGCGAAGGCCGCGGGGCCCGACGATCAGCACCAGGGCGGCGATCAGCAGGCCCCACAGGATCACCATCGACAGGTACACCCCGCCAACGAACCTGGCGTAGGTCCCCAGCACGTCGAGGCCCTGGGTGGCGATGGTGGCGGCCAGCGCGGCGAAGATCGCCAGCGGCGCGGTCTTCATCACATAGCCGGTGACCTTCAGCATGATCGCCGCGACCTGCTCGACCAGGGCCAGGACGGCCGGCGCGCGGTCGTCGATGGCGGCCACCGCCGTGCCGACGAACAGCGAGAAGACCACGATCTGCAGGATCTCGTTGTTGGCCATCGCCTCGACGATGGAGGCCGGCACGATGTGGGTGACGAAGGCCTTCAGCGTGAACTTCGACATGTCCACCGCCGCGCCCGCCGTCCCCGCGTCGGGAAGCGCCAGGTTCAGGCCCGCGCCCGGGTGCAGGATGTGGACCATGATCAGCCCGATGGTCAGCGAGACCAGCGAGGCGGAGATGAACCAGCCCATGGCCTTGACGCCGACCCGCCCGATGGCCGCGGCGTCCTCCATGTGGGCGATGCCGGCCACCAGGGTGGAGAACACCAGGGGCGCGATGATCATCTTGATCAGCCGCAGGAAGACGTCGGTGATGATCGACAGGTTCTCGGCCGCCACCTTGGCCTGGTCGGGCGTCGCGTACTGGTTGATCGCCCATCCGGCCACGACCCCCAGCACCATGGCCGAGACGATGAAGATCGTGAAAAGGCGGTTCATGGATGGCCCCGGCGTTTAGGTCCGGACCGTTGTCGCCGGGATGGGGCGCAGCGTCCATCCCGGCCGCTCGCACCGCGCCGCGAGCGGCGCTATAAGGCGCGATGACATCCAAGGACGACGTGGCCGGCATCGTCGACCGGCTGGAGCAGGAATACCGCGCGACCTGCGAGGCCCTGCGGGGTTCGCTGAAGACATTCCTGGCGGGTGGCGGACCGCCCGACCCGGCCCTGCGCGCCGCCGGCGCCTTCGCCTATCCGGAACTGCGGCTGACCTGGGCGAGCAGCCAGCCATTCCCGCGGATCAGCCGGGCCTACGCCCGCATCGGCCAGCCCGGCCGGTATGCGACCACGGTGACGCGGCCCGATCTCTTCCGCGACTATCTGACCGAACAGCTCTGCCTGCTGGTCCAGGACTTCGCGGTGGATATCGAGGTCGGCCGCTCCGGCCAGGAGATGCCGTTCGCCTATGTGCTCGACGGACAGGCCGACGCGGCGCTGGCCGATGTCGGGGCGGCCGAGATTGCCCGGCACTTCCCGGTCACCGAGCTGGCCTTCATCGGCGACGAGGTCGCCGACGGGACCTGGCGCCACCACGCCGACACGCCCCGGCCGCTGTCGCTGTTCGACGGCCTGCGGACCGATTTCTCGCTGGCCAGGCTGGCGCACTATACGGGCACCCCGGCCGACCACACCCAGCAGTACGTGCTTTTCACCAACTACCACCGCTACGTGGACGAGTTCGTCCGCTGGGGCTGCGAGCAGCTGAAGGCCGGTGGCCCCTACACGCATCTGTCGACGGCGGGCCAGGTGCTGATCGACGCCGACACGCCGGACCCCGAGGCCAGGGTCGCCGCCGCCGCCTGGCGCCGGCACCAGATGCCGGCCTACCACCTGATGGCGCCGGGCCGGGCGGGTGTCACCCTGATCAACATCGGGGTCGGGCCTTCCAACGCCAAGACGATCTGCGACCACCTGGCGGTGCTCAGGCCGCAGGCCTGGCTGATGATCGGCCACTGCGGGGGCCTGCGCGGCAGCCAGACCATCGGCGACTATGTGCTCGCCCACGCCTATCTGCGCGACGACCACGTGATGGACGAGGCAATGCCGCCGGAGATTCCGATCCCGCCGATCGCCGAGGTGCAGGTGGCCCTGCAGCGGGCCTCCGAGATGGTCACCGGCGAGACCGGCGAGGTGCTTAAGCGGCGCCTGCGGACCGGCACCGTGGTCACCACCGACGACCGCAACTGGGAGCTCCGCTATTCGTCCAGCGCGCGCCGGTTCAACCAGAGCCGGGCCGTCGCCATCGACATGGAAAGCGCCACCATCGCCACGCAAGGCTATCGCTTCCGCGTGCCCTACGGGACGCTGCTCTGCGTTTCCGACAAGCCCTTGCACGGCGAGATCAAGCTGCCGGGCCAGGCCAACGCCTTCTACGACCGGGCCATCGCCCAGCACCTGCGGATCGGCATCGCCACCATGGACCTTTTGCGCCAGGAAGGCCCCGCGCTGCACTCGCGCAAACTCCGCAGCTTTGACGAGCCGCCGTTCCGTTAGGGCTCTGATCTCCCCCGGGCTTCGCCGGGGGCGAGGGGCGAGGGCGTGAGCAACCGGTTCATGCCGCCGCCGAAGATCGCCAGGAAGGCCAGCGCCGCGCCGACGAGGGCTGCGTGCACGGCCCAGAATGCGGCCGGGTCCATGGTCTCGTAGAGGCGGCCCAGCGCGCCTACCAGGAAGTTGCCGGCGGCGAAGGACAGGTAATAGACCCCCAGCATGGTGGTCGTCAGGCTGGCCGGTGCGGCCCGCGAGATCAGCGCCATGATCACCGTGTCCACCCAGGGCAGCGCCCCGTCGGCCAGGATGAAGAAGGCGATGGGGGCGACGATCGCCACCTTGCCCCCCATGGCCATGAGCGAACCCAGTGCCAGCGTCAGGAAGGCTCCCATGGTCATGGCGCAGCCTATGGCGATGCGGGTGGTCTCCCTGGGCTCGACCCCGCGTTTCGACTGCGCCGCCCAGAAGCGCACGGCCAGCGCCGTGGCCGCGATGGTCAGCACCCCGTCCAGCGTGCTGAACCAGGTGACCGGCATCTCGAAGCCCAGGAGGTTCAGGTCGACGTGGGCCTTGGCCCAGACCGGGAAGATGTTGAAGGCCTGGTTGTAGGCGCCGACGTTGAGCACCTCGGCCACCAGGATCAGCAGCAGGGCGCCGATCACCCGGGCGTCGGCCAGCCGCGGCTTCGCGGTCGGCGTCCGGTCGGCGCGCGGGGTCCGGACGCCGTCGCGCGGCATGTGCCGCCAGCCCGCCAGGTAGATCGCCAGGCTGAGACCCATGCCGACGGCCGCGGCGGTGAAGCCCTGGGCCCAGCCGACCTTCTCGCCGAGCGTGCCCACCACCAGCGGGGTGACGAAGCCGCCGACGTTGACCGCGATCAGGAAGAGGCCGAACGCCCGCGTGCGCCGCGGATCGTCGGGCGCGTACAGCCGGCCGATCTGGCCCAGCAGGTTGCTCTTCACCAGGCCGCCGCCCACCACCAGGAGCGCCATGCCGATCAGGAATCCCCGTTCGCTGACCAGGATGGCGTGCCCGGCCGCCAGCACCACCAGGCCGATGGCGACCACGCGGCGTTGGCCCAGCCAGCGGTCGCCGATCAGGCCGCCCAGGATCGGCGTGGCGTAGACCAGGCCGGTGACCAGGCCGAAGGTCTGGGAGGCCAGCGCCAGCGGCGTCATCTTGCCGAACAGCGCCTGCATCGCCGTGCTGTAGGACCCGAAGCCCCAGATGTGCTCGATGTGCCCGGGCGTGAACAGCCGTTCGGTCATGTAGAGGGTGAGGATGGTGATCATGCCGTAGTAGGCGAAGGCCCAGCCGGCCTCGGCGGCCACCAGGTAGCCCAGGCCCTTGGGATGGCCGAAGAAACCGACGTCGTCGGCGGGGCTGCGCGGCGCAGGCTCGGGCGGCTGGGACATGAGGCTCCGGTTCGCGGCTTCAGCTTTGCTCTACCCTGGCGAAGGCTGGAGGGAGAGGAGATGTACGCGGACCCCTCGATCCTGGTTCAAAAGCCCGGTAAATGGCCGCCCATGAGCCGGCACATCGACTTCGAAGGCATCGAGAACTTCCGCGACTTCGGTGGCTATGACACCGCGTCCGGGCGGCCGCTGAAGCGCGGCGTGCTGTTCCGGTCCGCCAACCACGCCTACGCCACCGAGGCTGACCTGCGGCGGATGCGCGACCTGGGCCCGGCCGCGATCATCGATCTGCGCCGCAGCGAGGAGCGGGCGCGCGAACCCTCCAGGCGCTGGCCGGGCTTCGGCGCAGCGGTGGTCGAGAACGACATCCTCTCCGACCATGCCGACTGGGCCCAGGCCATGGCCGACGCCGAGGTCGACGCCGACTGGTTCTACCGCGACGGCATGGCCTACTACCGCACCGCGCCCTACGAGGCGCGGCACATCGACCTCTTCACCCGCTACTTCCGCACCCTGGCCGACGCCGAGGGGCCGATCGTCGTGCACTGCGCGGCGGGCAAGGACCGCACCGGCCTGATCTGCGCGCTGACCCACCACCTGGCCGGCGTCCATCCGGACGACATCATGGCCGACTACCTGCTGACCAACGACGAGGCCCGGCTGGCGCGGAAGATGGCGTTCCTCGGCCCCTGGCTCCGGGACACGGTGGGCAAGACGGTGGACGAGGCGGGGCTGCGGGTGGCCGTATCGGTCAATCCCGACTACCTGGAGACCGCCTTCCAGGTGATCCGGGAGGCGCACGGCTCGCTGGACGGCTATCTCACCGATGTGCTCCGGGTCGATGCGGGCCTGCGCGACAAGCTTCACGAGCGGCTGCTCGGATAAGATCAGGAGTTACGATGCAATCCTTCCAGCCGCCGCGCCGGGTCCTCATGGGTCCGGGGCCCTCAGACGTCAGCCCGCGTGTGCTGGCGGCGCTCTCGCGGCCGACGATCGGCCACCTGGACCCGGTGTTCCAGGGGCTGATGGAGGACATCAAGTCAGGCCTCCAGCGGCTGTTCAACGCCCCCGACCACGCCTGCGTGCCGCTGCCGGCGCCGGGCACCGCGGGCATGGAGGCGGCGATCATGAACCTGCTCGAGCCCGGCGACCGGGCGGTGATCGCGGTCAACGGGGCGTTCGGCGGGCGCATGGCCGACATGGCCGACCGCGCGGGCGCGACCGTGGTCACGGTGGATCACGAATGGGGAACGCCGGTGGACGCCGCCCGCGTCGAGGCGGCGCTGGCCGAGGCGCCGACCAAGGTGCTGGCCTTCGTGCACGCCGAGACCTCGACCGGGGTCCGCAGCGACGCGGCCTCGCTGTGCGCCGTCGCCCGCAGGCATGGGGCGCTCTCCATCGTCGATTGCGTGACCTCGCTGGGCGGCATCGCCGTGGACGTGGCCGGCTGGGACGCCGACCTGGTCTATTCGGGCACCCAGAAGTGCCTCTCGGCCCCTCCCGGCCTGTCGCCCATCGCGCTGTCGAAGCGCGCTCAGGCGGCGATCTCGGCGCGCAAGACCAAGGTCCGGAACTGGCTCTGCGACTTCAACCTCTTGATGAGCTACTGGGGCGGCGACGGCGGCCGGACCTACCACCACACCGCCCCGATCAATGCGCTCTACGGCCTGCACGAAGCCCTGGTGGTGCTGTTCGAAGAGGGCCAGCAGGCCGCCATCGTGCGCCATGCCCGCCTGCACGAGGCGCTGGTCGCCGGCCTGGAGGGCGCGGGCCTCAAGATGCTGGTGGCGCCGAAGGACCGTCTGCCGCAGCTCAATACGGTTCTGGTCCCCGATGGCGTCGACGAGGCCGCCGTGCGCACCCACGTCCTGGCCAACTGGGACCTGGAACTGGGCGCGGGCCTGGGCCCGCTCAAGGGTAAGGTCTGGCGGATCGGGCTGATGGGCGCCTCGGCGACGCCGTGGCATGTGCGGCTTTGCCTGACGGCGCTCTGCGAGGCGCTGGCCGCGCAGGGGTTCAAGGCCGACGTCAAGGCGGCGCTTGCCGCCTCGGACGCCAAGCTGGCGGCCTAGGCGGGGCGGGCCGCGTGATCGCCCCCGACGATCGCGGCCTGACGCTGGGCGACGGGCTCTTCGAGACCCTGCTGGCCGTGGACGGCCAACTGCGCGATGTGGAGGCCCATCTGGACCGCATGGTCGCAGGCTGCGCGACGCTGGGCCTGCCGCCGCCGGAGCGGGGGGTGGCGCTCAAGGCCATGACCGACGCGCTGGACGCCCAGGATGGGCGCGGCGGGCGCTGGGCGGTCCGGCTGACGCTGACCGCCGGCTGGGGCGGACGGGGCCTCGATCGTCCGGCGCAGCCCGGGACCCGGCTGTTCGCGTCCGCCGCGCCGGCGCCGGCGCCGGCCGGTCCGGCGGTGCTGGTCACCAGCCGCATCCGGCGCAATGAGGCTTCCCCCACCTCGCGCCTCAAGACGCTGTCCTATCTAGACAATGTGCTGGCCCGCGCCGAGGCCAGGGCCGCCGGCGCCGACGAGGCCCTGATGGTCAACACCCACGGCGAGGTGGCCTGCGCCGCGGCGGCCAACGTGTTCTGGCTGTCGCGGGACGTGCTGCACACTCCGCCGCTGGATTGCGGCGTCCTGGCCGGGACCGCGCGCGCCCGGTTGATCCGGGCGGCGTCAGGCTTGGGCGTTCCGGTCGTGGAGACTGCCGCCGGACTCCAGACGCTGGCCGGCGCCCAGGCCGTGCTGATCACCAACAGCCTGATCGGACTGCGCGCCGTGGAGGGCCTCGACGGGCGCCGCTTCCCGGGCCACGACCTGGTCCGGGTGCTTGCCGAGGCGATGGCCGCCTAACCCGTCGTCCACACCACTTCGGGCGACTTGCGGGGCCGGATGTAGAAGGTGTTTGAGAACGACAGCGCGCTGGGCAGCACCTGGCCCAGGGAGGAGGTGTAGGAATACTGCACCTCGGCCATCACCAGGCTGTCGCCGGCCGCCAGCATGCCGGCGGGGAAGCCCGCGACCGCGGCGCCGGTGCTCATCCCGCTCATGCCCTGACCGCGGCTCCAGGTGACCTTGGCCACGCCCGCGGCGTCGGCCTTCACGCTGGTCACCCGCATATGCAGGGGCGTGGTCGGGAACGGCTTGAGGAGCGCGTTGCCGACATTGAAGATGTCGGTCATCTGGGTGGCGTTCATGGTGCTGGACTGGGTCACCAGGTCGCCGACCACCGAGGCCGCATGGCTCGCCCGCCGCTCGGCCATCATGGCCACGGTCAGCTCGGCCAGGCCGAAATAGAGCAGCAGCATGATCGGGGCGAGCAGCGCGAACTCGATGCCGGCGTTGCCGCGTTCGTCCTGATGGAGGGATTTCAGCAATGGGCGCCTACGGGAAGGTTGTCGTTGTAGGGTTCGTTGCGGAACGCCGTGGCGGTGCTGAGCAGGCGGAAGCCGCTGCCCGCGCCCATGTTCTCCATGGCCACGTCCAGCAGGGGCGTGAACAGCCGCCATTTGTAATAGATGCGCACCAGGACGATGTCGGTCGGGTTTCCGGCCGTGAAACAGGTGCTGGCGGCGTTGAAGGACGAGGCGGCTTGCGGCGAATTGGCCGCCAGGCCCGCGAAGTTGCTGAATGTGCGCACATCGACATAGGCGTTGTTCGCGCAGTCGCTGGAGAGCCAGGTCATCCGCGCGCAGACGACAGCCTTGAAATCGGACTTGGTCGCGGCGCCGCTCTCCTGGAACTCGCCCGTGCGGATCTTGCGGCCGGCGGCTTCCACCGCGGTGTCGAGCGTGGTGCAGACCAGCATGACCAGCGCCAGCTCGATGGTGGCGAAGATCAGCATGACGAAGGGCAGCGCGACCAGCGAGAACTCCACCGCCGTCGAGCCGCGGTCGGCGCGGGCGAACCGCGCCGCGAAACGGCCTGGGCGGGAAGAGAGGAGGGGACGCACGGAAACCTCTGGCATTTGCAGCCAAAGCTTACCCCAACGCGGCTAATCAAGATTTAATCCCCGACGATTCTCCAAATAAGGGAATCGATATCCGAATGGTTAACCGAATTTGAGAATTAATACCCGTTTATCATAGAAAGTTTCCACGAATACTCTTCTGTTTACTGGTTATTAACAGCGATATGCGACGTTGACCGTGCATTCAGGGCGAACAGGCAGGACGCTTGAGGCCCCACCCCAACTGTTCGCTTACAGGAGTTGAGCCATGTCGAAGTTTGTCACACGTTTCCTCAAGGACGAGTCCGGCGCCACCGCCATCGAATATGGCCTCATCGCCGCCCTCGTCGCCGTCGTGCTGGTCACTGCGCTGACCGCGATGGGCACCAAGCTCTCGGGCACCTTCGGCAAGGTGACCGCCGCTCTGCCGACCTAGGTCGGACACTGGTTCAGGGGCTTCCGGCGGATTCGCCGGGGGCCCGTTCCGGCGGCCTCGCCGCCAGCCTGCTCGTTCAAGGAGATGAGCCCATGTCGAAGTTCGTTACGCGTTTTCTGAAAGACGAATCCGGCGCGACCGCCATCGAGTATGGCCTCATCGCCGCGCTTGTCGCCGTCGTGCTGGTCACCGCGCTCACCGCGATGGGCACCAAGCTCGAAGGCACCTTCAACAAGGTGACGACGGCCCTGCCGACCTAATCGAGACCTGTCCAAGGTCGCGAGCCCAGGCCCCCCGGCGCCCAACCCGCCGGGGGGTTTTCTTTTGTCGCAATGCTCCATTCATCCCGGCCGGGCATGCTGGGACCAGGAGTCCCCATGATCCACGCCTTCCAGATCCTCGCCGTCGCGGCCTTTCCGGTGCTGGTGATCGTCGCCGCCCTGAAGGACACGGTCAGCTACACGATCCCCAACTGGGTATCGCTGGCCCTGATCGCGGCGTTTCCGCTGGCCGCGCTCGCCGTCGGCCTGCCGCTGCACGTGGCGGGCGTGAATCTGGCCGTGGGCGCCGTGGCCCTGGCCGCCGGCATGGGGATGTTCGCGGCCGGCTGGATCGGCGGCGGCGACGCCAAGCTCTTCGCGGCCGCGGCGCTCTGGCTGGGCCTGCCGGCGGCGCTGACCTATCTGGCGGTGACCGGCGTGGCCGGCGGCGCGCTGGCGGTTAGCCTGCTCGCGCTGCGCTCCGGCTATGTCCGGCCTTATGTCCTGAACGGGCCGCCGTGGTTCGCCCGGCTGGCCGAACCCGGCGAGAACGTGCCCTATGGGCTGGCGATCGCCATCGGCGCGCTCGCCGCTTTCCCGGTCTCCCCGCTGATCCGCGCCCTGGGCTGAGGCGGTTGCGGCGCGCGGGCACATGCGCCTAGGAAGGGCCCTGTCCCACCGCTCCGAAGGCGTCCCGCCATGTCCGAAGTGATCCTCGCCGCCTCGGACGCCCCCGCGGTCCCGGTCCCGGTCCAGGCGCTCGCCCCAGCGGAACTCGAGGCGCAGCCCGCGTTCGTCCGGGCCTTGGCCGCCACCGCGGAGTTCAAGGCCAAGCCGGGCCAGGTGCTCACCGTTCCGGGCGCCGACGGCGCCCTGGCCCAGGTGCTGTTCGGCCTGGGCGAGGCCCCGCAGGCGATGATGTTCCGCATGCTGGCCGCCAAGTTGCCGCCGGGCGTCTACCGTATCGCCTCCGCGCCCGCGACGCTGCCGCCGGAGGAGATCGCCCTGGCCTTCGCGCTCGGGAGCTACCGGTTCGACCGCTACAAGGTCCACAGCGCAGACCGGCCCAGGCTGGTCTGCGAGGGTGTCGATGTGGCCGAGGTGCGCCAGATCGCCCATGCCTGCGCGCTCGCCCGCGACATGATCAACACCCCGGCCAACGACATGGGGCCGCTGCAGATCGAGACCATCGCCCGGGAAATCGCCGAGCGGTGTTCCGCCCAGATCACCGTGATAACCGGTGAGGGCCTGCTGGCCGCCAACTACCCCGCCGTCCATGCCGTCGGCCGGGCCGCGGCGCCGGACCGCGCGCCCAGGATGATCGAGATCACCTGGGGTGAGGCGGCGCACCCACTGATCGCCCTCGTCGGCAAGGGTGTGGTCTTCGACACCGGCGGCCTCGACATCAAGCCGTCGTCCGGCATGAGGCTGATGAAGAAGGATATGGGCGGCGCTGCTCACGTGCTGGCGCTCGGCCGGATGATCATGGCGGCCAGGCTGCCGGTGCGTCTGGCGATCCTGGTCCCGGTGGTGGAGAACGCCATTTCGGGCGACGCCATGCGGCCGGGCGACGTACTGTCCTCGCGCAAGGGCCTCTCTATCGAGGTCGGCAACACCGATGCGGAAGGCCGCCTGATCCTGGCCGACGCGCTCACCCGCGCCTCTGAGCTGGATCCGGCGCTGACCATCGACATGGCCACCCTGACCGGCGCGGCCCGGGCGGCGCTGGGCCCGCAACTGCCGCCGTTCTTCACCGACGACAACGACCTGGCGCTGGCGATCCGCTCGGCAGCCGATGTGGCGCACGACCCGATGTGGCGCCTGCCGCTCTGGAAGGGTTACGCCGAGGCGCTGGACTCCGACATCGCCGACCTCAAGAACGACCCAGACGGCTGGGCGCAGGCGGGCGCCGTGACCGCGGGCCTTTTCCTGCAGCGGTTCGCGCCCGCCGGGCCCTGGGTCCATATCGACCTGATGGCCTGGAATCCACGCGGCAAGCCCGGCTCGCCCGCCGGCGCCGAGGCCCAGGCGATCCGGGCGCTCTACCGGATGATCCGCGAGCGGTTCGCATGAGCCACGACGCCCGCATCACACCGATCCGCGACGGGATCGCCGGCCGGTCGCTGGAAGGTCTGGTGCGCGCGGAGGTCTATCTCGACCCGAAGGCGAAGCGCTGCGCCGTCCCGGCCGCGGCGATCCGCCGGGCGCCGGACGCGGGCGCAGAACAGATGGACCAACTGCTGTTCGGGGAGGCCTTCGAGGCGCTGGAGGAGGAGGGCGCCTTCCTCTGGGGCCAGGCGCGCCGCGACGGCTACGTGGGTTTCGTGGAGGCGCAGGCTCTGGGCCCGCCGGGACCGGAGCCGAGCCATCGGGTGAGCGCCATCCGCACCTACGCCTTCGCCGAGCCCAGCATCAAGGCGCGCGCGCTCGGTCCCTATTCGCTGGGCGCCCTGGTCGCCGTCGAGGCCGAGGATGGGCGGCTGAGCAAAGTCGCCGGCGCCGGCTGGATGACCACGGCGCACCTGTCGCCGATCGGCGAGTTCGAGACCGACCCGGCCGCCGTCGCCGAGCGCTATCTGGGGGCGCCCTACCTGTGGGGCGGGCGCGAGAGCCTGGGCCTGGACTGCTCGGGCCTGGTGCAGCAGGCGCTGTTCGCCTGCGGCTTGGCCTGTCCGCGCGACGCCGACCAGCAGGAGACGCTTGGCCGGGCGATCGATCCGGGGGCGTTCGGCCGCGGCGACCTGGTGTTCTGGAAGGGCCACGTCGCCATCGGGCTGGGCGAGGGCCATATCGTCCATGCCAACGGCTTCCACATGGCCGTGGCGATCGAACCGCTGGAGACCGCGCTCACGCGGATCGAGGCCGCCGGGAATGGCAAGGCTACGAATTACCGGCGGCTATAGCGCGACTGTCATCCCGGAAGCCGCGAAGCGGCTGTCCGGGATCCGTAAACACAGGGTCAGGATGCCTGGCCGCGGGCGGCGCCGGGGCGCGCTTCCGCCACGGTCGGCGCGTATGGGTCCCGGTCTTTCGCTGGCGCGAAAACCGGGATGACAGCCGCTTATTTCTTGGCCGGCCCGGGGCTGGCTTCCTGCTTCACCGCTCCGGGACCCTGGCCGGCCGGGCCGCCGGCGCCGGCGGCGGGCGCGGCCGTCGTGCCGGTCGCGGTCGGCTTGCCGGCCTCAGCCGGGGCCGCGCCGGCGGCCGGAGCGGCCGGAGCAGGCGCGGCGGCGGCCGGGTTCGGGGCCGGGATCGGCAGGCTCGAGCCCTGCTTGTGCAGGTAGGCGATGACGTTGATGCGGTCTTCCGGTTTCTTCAGGCCGACGAAGGTCATCTTGGTGCCGGAGATGTATTTCTGCGGGTTCTTCACGAACTCGTAGATGTGCTCGTAGTCCCAGATCGGCTGCTTGGCGCCGAAGTCGGTCATGCCCGTCGAATAGGCGAAGCCCGGATGGCTGCCGGGCTTGCGGCCGACCACGCCCCAGAGGTTCGGGCCGGTGCCGTTGGCGCCGCCGTTGTCGGCGTTGTGGCAGGACTTGCACTTGGCGAAGACCGCCTCGCCCGCCGCCACGTCGGCGGTCGGCAGGACCGTTCCCCAATCGGGCGGAACATCGGCCGCGGCCGCGCCTTCGCCGCCTTCCGCGGCGACCTCCACGGCGTAGCCCGGCTTGGCAACCTTCTCGGGGCTGAACACGCCGCCGGAGAGCTGGATGAGGCCGGCTATAACCAGGCCCGTCGCCAGCACCGCGCCGGCGACCTTGTTGAACGTCAGGTCGCTCATAGGTGTCTAATCGGCCCTCTCGACGGCCGGCTGGGATGGCCGGCGAAGCGCGGGAATCCCGCCCCTTGTTGCGCCCGGCTCTCTTACACGCTACCGGCGCTCACGCAACCCGCCCACATACACCGCATGAATCCCATCGTCCTGATCCCCGCGCGCATGGCCGCGACCCGCCTGCCGGGGAAGCCCCTGGCGGACATCGCGGGGACGCCGATGATCGTGCGCGTGCTGCGGCGGGCCGAGGCCGCCGACATCGGCCCCGTGGCCGTCGCCGCCGGCGATCCGGAGATCGTGGCGGCGGTGGAGGCGGCGGGCGGCCGCGCCATCCTTACCGACCCGGACCTGCCTTCCGGCTCCGACCGGATCGTGGCGGCCCTGGCCGTGCTGGACCCTCGGATGCGTCATGACGTGGTGATCAACCTGCAGGGCGACATGCCGTTCGTAGAGCCCGGCATGGTGGCGGCCTGCGCCGGCCTGCTGGCCGGGCGGCCGGCCTGCGATATCGCCACGCTCGTGGCGCCGGAAGGCTCCCCCGCCGATCGGGCCAACCCCGACGTGGTCAAGGCGGTGCTCGCCATGGAGTCGGACGGTCGGCAGGGCCGGGCGCTCTACTTCACCCGCTCCACGCTCTATGGTGACGGACCGGTCTGGCGGCACATCGGGATCTATGGCTACCGGCGCGAGGCGTTGTGGAAATTCGACGCCGCCCATCCGTCCGCCCTGGAGCAACGGGAAAAGCTGGAGCAACTGCGGGCGCTGGAGCTGGGCCTGGCGATCTGGGCGGCGGTGGTCGGCGGCGCGCCGATCTCGGTGGACAGCCCGGCGGACCTGGAACGGGCGCGGGCCCACGCCGGCGCTCTTGAGTAGGGGATTTTCATGACCACCGGACGCATCGCCTTCCAGGGCGAGCTGGGCGCCAACAGCCACGAAGCCTGCATGGCGGCCTATCCCGACATGGAGCCGGTCCCGCACGCCACCTTCGAGGAGGCGTTCGAGGCGGTGAAGACCGGCGACTGCCAGCTGGGCATGATCCCGGTGGAGAACTCGACGGCCGGCCGCGTCGCCGACGTCCACCACCTGCTGCCCACCTCGGGCCTGAAGATCATCGGCGAGCGGTTCAAGCCGATCCACTTCCAGCTGCTGGCCAATCCGGGCGTCAAGCGCGAGGACCTCCGGACCGTGTCCTCGATGGCGATCGCGCTTGGCCAATGCCGCCGGCTGATCAAGAGCCTGAACCTGAAGACCGAGTCGGTGGGCGACACGGCCGGCGCCGCGCGGATGCTGAGCCAGAACCCCGACCCCACCAAGGCGGCGATCTCGCCGGCCCTGGCGGCGGAGATCTATGGGCTGAACATCCTGGCCCGCGACATCGAGGACGAGCACCACAACACCACCCGCTTCCTGGTGATGACGGCGGAGACCAACCCGCCGCCGCCAGCCTTCACCGAGCCCTGCATCACCAGCTTCGTGTTCCGGGTGCGCAATCTGCCGGCGGCGCTCTACAAGGCCATGGGCGGGTTCGCGACCAACGGGGTGAACATCTCCAAGCTCGAGAGCTACATGGAGAACGGGGCCTGGACGGCGACCTTCTTCTACGCCGAGGCCGACGGGCGGCCCGAGGACCGGGGCCTGGCTCTGGCCTTCGACGAACTCGCCTTCTTCTCCGACGAGTTCAAGGTGCTGGGGGTCTATCCGGCGGATCCGTTCAGGACGCGAGGCTAGCGGCCCGGATTCCCCTGGCGAGCGAGCGTGGTTGACCTGCGGCGAGGCTCGCGCTTGGTTAAGCCTCCGATCATCCACGTTGAGAGGCGTCCGTCATGGGTTCGAAGTTCAGGGTTCTGGCCGTCGTGGCCGCCGCCGCGTTCCTGCAGGCCGCCGCGGCGCATGCATCCATCCTCGACTGGAGCTTCACCGCCTTCAACGGCCTTACGGGCAGCGGCACCTTCACCGCCGACCAGGATGCGGTCTTTCTCGACACCTACCATGTGACCTCGGCGACCGGGACGATCGGTGGCGAGGCGGTGACGCTGAGCGGTTACGACAGCGCCGACAACCAGGCGTACCCGACCTCGCCGGTCGTCATCGACTCCCTGGGCATCGGCTTCGCGACCGCCGGCGGCCTGTTCTACAACCTCTACGAGGATTTTGGCCTGGTCGGCCCCGCCTACGCCTGCGGCTCGCCGTACTGCATCGAGGGGCCGAACGCCTCGGGTGTCGGCGCCGAGAACGTCCAGTCGGTGCCGACCCTGAGCATCACGTTGCGCGCCGACGGCGTGCCGGAACCGGCGACCTGGGCCCTGATGATCGGCGGCTTCGGCGGCCTGGGCGCGGTGATGCGCCGTCGCCGCGGCCTCGCGGCGGCCACGGCCTAACCACACCCGGCACGAACGAACAGCGGCGCCGTCGGCCTTCGGCCGGCGGCGTCTTGCTGTGCGGCTAGACCCTTTCCGGTTCAAGTGGAATCACTTGAACCGGAAAGGGTCTATCTTCAAATGTTTAGAGCGCGTCGGACGGGTGAACCGGTATCCACTTCACCCTGACGCGCTCTAGGTCGTCAGCCCTCCTCCGACCACGCCTTGATGAGCTGGTGGGCGATGGCCATGCGAGGAGGCACGAAGGCGCCTTCGAACTTGCCCGCGATCAGGTCTCGGGCCTCGGCGCGGGTGAACCAGCGGATCTCCGACAGCTCGGCCTGGTCGGCGACCGCCTTGTCGTCCTCCACCTCGGCCAGCAGGCCGATCATCAGCGACGAGGGGTAGGGCCAGGGCTGGGTGGAGTGATAACGGACCTTGCGGGCGCGCAGGGCCGCTTCCTCATAGAGTTCGCGGGCGCAGGCCTCCTCGATGGATTCGCCAGGCTCCAGGAAGCCGGCCAGCGCCGAGAACATGCCCTGGGGCCAGACCGCCTGGCGTCCCAGCATGCAGCGCTCGCCCAGGTGGGGCAGCATGATCACCACGGGGTCGGTTCGCGGGAAGTGCTCCACCTCGCAGGTCGGGCACTGGCGCCGCCAGCCGCCGTCGCGGGCCTCGCTGGGCTGGCCGCAGTTGGCGCAGAACTTGTGGCGCCGGCGCCATTCGAACATCTGCTTGGCGGTGGCCGCGATGGCCGCCTCGGTGGGTTGCAGCTTCAGCGCCACGGACCGCAGGTCCTGGAACCGGCCGAGGCCCTGCAACGCGCCGTCCGCCGGATCGGCGGGGCCCTCGAGGTCGACGGCGAAGACCGCGGTCTCCTTCCAAAGGCCCAGGAACAGAAGGCGCTCGTCGCCGCCCGCCAGGTCCGCGGCCAGCCTGGCCGGCAGGTAGGCGAGCTGTACGGCGCCTTCGCCGGCGCCGGGGTTGGAGGCCGGTTCGACGAGCGGCTGGCCGTTCCACATGGCGACGCCGAGGGAGTCGGCCGAGGCCAGCTGGCCGGCCATCCAGTCGAGGTCGGCGCGGCGGTCGCTGGCCCGGTCGAGCGGGTTGCCGGAGAAGATGTTCTGGAAGCTGTCTAGGGGCATGGGGAAGCTACATAGGGCGCCGGGCGAAGCTTGCGAAGTCCGCCGCGGGGCGCGTGGCGCCAGCCGTCAGAAACTCATCGGGATCGTCAGGTAGCGGCGCACGATCCGGTCGCGGTGTTCGAACAGGATCTCCGGGACCGGCCGCAGGTGGGGGAGGACGTCGTCGCAAAGCACCCGGTAATAGGCCGGCATCAGGCAGACGTCCTGCGGCAGGCCCCGCAGGAAATTGGAGAAGCCGGCGAAGTAGAAATCGGCGGCGGACAGGACGTCCCCGACCAGGAAGGCGCTTCCTCGGGCGGCCTGCGCCGCCAGCCGCCGCGCGAGCAGGTCGACGACGGCGTTCACCCGGGTCCGCGAATGCTCGAAGCCCTCGCCGGAGTTGTACTTGCGCGTCAGGACCGCGGCCTTCGGGTCGCCCTGCGGCTCGCGCAGGCCGAACATCATCATCCGCAGCGACCATCCAAGTCCGTCCTCGGCGCACAGCTCGTGGCAGAGGCCGAACATCATGGCGCGGTCGTCCTCGGCCTTCGGGATCAGGGGCCGCTCCGGCGCCAGGCGTTCGGCCAGCAGGATGATCTCCCACCACGACGCGCGCGGCCGCTCGTCGTTCAGCACGGCCACCGGCGCCGAGGTCTGGCCCGTCCAGCGTTGCAGCGCCGCGTTGGGCTCGCCGGGGATCTGAGGCGTGGCGACGAACGGAATCGCCTTGTATTCGAGGATGGCGCGCGCGCCGAAACCCCAGGGTCCAGGAACGCCGCGCGAAAAGGCGACGCGCAGGCCAGGCAGGCCGGCCGCGGCCTCGACGCTCACATAGTCAAGCGCGTTCATGGCGTCCTCGACCGGGGGGAAGCTGATCGGGGAGCCTATGCTCGCGCGCATCCCGTGGAAACCGCCCGGTCAGTGGCCGGCACGCGGACTCCGGCCCGGCGCAGCTTGCGAAGTCCGGCGCGGGATGCAGGGATGGGCAAGGTCCAGACGCCAGGAGCAAACCCGTGAGCGACAATTCCGACTATGTCCCGCCGAAGGTCTGGGTGTGGGACAAGGCGAACGGCGGGCCCTTCGCCAGCATCAACCGGCCGATCGCGGGACCGACGCATGAGAAGGTGCTGCCGGTGGGCCGCCACCCGCTCCAGCTCTATTCGCTGGGCACGCCCAACGGCATCAAGGTGACGGTGATGCTGGAGGAGCTGCTGGCGGCGGGCCACGCCGGCGCGGAGTACGACGCCTGGCTGATAAACATCGGCCAGGGCGACCAGTTCGGCTCGGGCTTCGTGGCGGTGAACCCCAACTCCAAGATCCCGGCGCTCCTGGACCGCTCGGGGGACAAGCCCGTCCGGGTGTTCGAATCCGGCGCGATCCTGCTCCACCTGGCCGGGAAGTTCGGGGCGTTCCTGCCCGCCGAGCCGGTGGCGCGCGCCGAGACCTTGTCTTGGCTGATGTGGCAGATGGGATCGGCGCCCTATCTGGGCGGGGGGTTCGGCCACTTCTACGCCTATGCGCCCGTCAAGCTCGAATACGCCATCGACCGCTTCGCCATGGAGGTGAAGCGCCAGCTGGACGTGCTGGACCGCCGGTTGTCCGAGAGCCAATACCTGGGCGGCGCGGACTTCACCATCGCCGACATGGCGGTCTGGCCCTGGTACGGCGCCCTGGTGAAGGGCATGTCCTATGACGCCGCCGAGTTCCTGGACGTGGCGTCCTACAAGAACGTGCTGCGCTGGACCGATGAGATCGCCGCCCGGCCGGCGGTGAAGCGCGGGCGGATGGTCAACCGCACCTCCGGCGATCTCGCGAGCCAGCTGCGTGAACGCCACGACGCCGCCGATTTCGAGACCCGGACCCAGGACAAGCTGGAGCCCGCGCCCGAAGGGACCTGAGCGCCGTCTAGAAGAGGACGTGCGGGGCGATGAAGGCGACGCCGCTCAGCGCCACCGTCCACACCGCCAGACGGGCCAGCAGGCGGTCGCGGTTGGGCGAGCGGCGCTTGGTCGGGGCGGCGGAGCGGGCGGGGCGGGGGCTGGTCACGGTCTGGGCCTTCGGCTGGGTTGCGGGCGTCGCGGTTGGACGCCGTGCATCCTGGATATGCGGCGTTGCGTCGCGGCTCAATCAGCGAGATCGCCTAGGAGCTGTGGACAGTTACCGCAGCCATAGGACGATGGCAGCGAGCGTGACGACGGCGAGGTAGTTCCTGGCGGTCTTCTCGAAGCGGGTGGCGACGCGCCGGAACTGCTTGAGCTTGCCGATGC